>NZ_CP033906.1:1215213-1519017 GCF_003816055.1 Bacillus sp. FJAT-42376 | reverse complement strand
GCCGCTTCCTGTGATTTCAAGCGGAAATTAATCGGGTTCAGCACCGCTCCGATCTTGGCACAGGCAAAGAACACCGTCGCAAGCTCCGCACAGTTAAAAAGAAACGTAGACACACGGTCTCCCTTTCTTATCCCTGCCGCAAACAAAGCATTTGCACATTGGTGCACATCTGTCTTCCACTCGCTGAACGTCCTTCTTATCCCGCGTGAAACATCGGCCAGCGCTTCCTTGTCCCTGTCCTTGTCCGCCGCTAAATCAAAAAGCTTCCCTATCGATGAATACATGGTATCCCCTCCAAATTTGGAATCGCTTTCATTTTTCCCTGCAAAAAAACATCTCCCTATATACTTTCCTATCATTCTTTCAAAATCCTGCTTTTCAAACATAAAAAATGAACCGGCATTCAATTCATCCGGTTCACCTGCTTTTATCATATATGCTTAACCATTAAAACCTGGAGACCTTTTTCCCCGTCATTAAATGTATGCCCGGTCTCCCGGAATCCAAGATGCTGATAATAGGGGAGATTGGAAATTTTGGTCGTGCACCACAGCACATCAATTTCATGCTGCGCTAATAGATTTTCACCGAAAAGGATGAGCGTCTGTCCCCTCAATTCATTCCGGTGTTCAGGGTCAATCGCAAGCCCTCTGAGCCGGTACATGCTTTTCCCGCTAAGTTCGGGGTGCTGCTCTTTGTAAAAAGAAGCCGTACCGACAAGCTGCTCCTTCGCAAAAGCCCCAATATGAATTGTTTCTTTGTTTTCATCTCCGGTATACTTGCTCTCCTCCACCGGCAAATCCGGTGAAATGACCTGCTGCCGGAGCGGAATCGCTTCCGATGATTGTATCGGTTTAATTTCAAACATTCTTGATCCTCCTGTCCTAAAGCAAAAACCATAGGAAATTCTATTTTAAAAGACGTCCTGGGGGATGTAAAGTTACAGATTGTGAGAAATGGAGGGATTGTGCGGTTTTAGCTTAACTTGGAGAAATTGAAGCATTTTGCGATTTCAGCATAAAGAATTCTTAGAATTTCATCATATTCCCCGAGAATTTCACCATATATTCACGAATTTTCATCATAAACCGGAAAAATCCTGGAATAACCGGTTTATGCGGGATAAGATTTGTTTCTTCTCCGGTATTAGAGACCTTTCACCGTGTCCGCTATTCCATTTATTATCGAATTTGCCGTTTTATTATCGAAAATCTTATTATATGGTCGAAATCGGTCCGTATATTATCGATTTTCCTAATTTATTATCGATTCGAGGAAATGCGAATAATTTCAACAAAAACCCCCCCTCGTTACGCGAGGCATTGTTGCCTGGCATCGCCCAAGTCCGGGAACCGAGCGTAGTCCCTGCCATTCGGTTCCATATAAAAACGTCCGGCTTTTAAAAGCCGGACGCTTTACCTGTTTTATACTTCCTCTTTCACACGAAACAGTTCCTTCATGATCCGGATCTTCTCTTCCGTATAATGCTTGTACCCGTCATTATAGGATTTCGGGTCTTTCGGATTGTTGAAGTGCGAGATTTTTCCTGTGGCGGGGTCGCGGAACTTGCTTGCCGCTCCGCAGCCGAGGCCGAGGATGGTTTGCTGTTCTTCCATGATCATAATGTTGTAGAGCGAATCCTGTCCTTCCATGGCGTAGCCAACGTTCTCGAGGTTTCCGAGAATGTTTTTCTGGCGGTACAGGTAGTACGGTTCGTATCCGTTTTTAGAAGTCCAGTCCACGGCGAGATCCATCATTTCACTCGTTTCTTCGCGGCTTGCGACTTTATAGCGTTTTTTATTCTGGGTCATTTCAGATGCGCGTTTGAACGAGAGCGTATGGACCGTGAGCGACTCCGGCATGAGTTTTTCTGTTTCAGCCAGAGAATGGGCCATTTCTTCTACTCCTTCATTGGGCAGACCGATAATGAGATCCATGTTGATGTTATTCATTCCATGCTTCCGCGCCAGGTGGAGTTTTTCAATGGTCTCTTCCACAGTGTGGTGGCGGCCGATGGCTTTCAGTGTCTCCTGTGTGTAGGACTGCGGATTGATGCTGATCCGGTCGATGCTGTATTTTTTCAGGACATCGAGTTTTTCCGGTGTAATCGTATCGGGACGGCCTGCTTCGACTGTAATTTCGCGGATATTTTTCACATCCGGGAACACTTCGGTCATTCGTTCATACAGCATGTCCATCTCTTCCGCTGTAATGCTCGTAGGGGTTCCGCCGCCATAGTAGACGGTCGTAATTTTAATCCCGCTCTCCTTCAGGTACTTGCCGATCTCTTCCATTTCATAATGGAGCCCGCCAAGGAAAGAATCAACTCTGCCCTGCTTTCCGTTCATCGCAAAGGCAGGGAATGTACAGTAGGCACATTTCGTCGGACAAAATGGAATCCCGATGTATACACTGATTTCCCGCCCGAGATTGTACAGATCCGGTATCACCTTCAGCTGCCTGTCGACAATGCTTTGCATAAGCTGAATTTTCTGGCCGGAAATTAAATACTCTTCGCGGAGCTTTTGATGGGCGGCTTCTTTTGTCATCCCTTCCTGCAGCAGTTTATGCAAGAGTTTAACCGGCCTCATGCCTGTTAAAATGCCCCATTTCTGAATGATTCCTGTGTGATCCTGCAGAAGCATAAGGTAGACATGAGCAAGCGTATTTTTCACTTGTTTAAATCGTTCTTTTTCAGAAGGATAAGAAGAGACATATTTTTCACGGGCTGCCTCGTATTTTTTCCCGTCTGCCATTAGGGAGCCGGATATCCGGACAGAGGAGCCCAAGTCTTCAATCTGAAAGGAGGCCGTTAAGTCTACTTCTCCCTCTTCATACAGCAATTCCGTTTCTTCGTAAAACAAATTGGAAATCAGGCGGAGCGGCCGGTGAAACCTCTCGTCCTGAATTCCTTTTATATGAATGCGCAACATAATCACCTTTTTGTCTAATTTAAAAACTTCCCTTAGTTTACATGATGGCTCATGTGAACACAATGCTTCTCAGCTGCAAAACTCCTCTGTAACCTGGGTTTTCATTTCTTCTATTGGAAAATGGTCCGGATAGCTGCAGATCATCAGCATGATGCCGTTTAAAGTGGAGGAAAAAAAGAGGGATCGCTTCCTTGGTTCTGATACACCAAGCCGCTCAAACATTTGGCTTTGCAGCTCAAATTGCTGTTCAAACTCGTTTTTCAGCCGGATCGCATATTTGGCGAGAATCAGGTCCTGATGAGGCTGCGTCTGGATATTCAAAAAAAACCGGTAAAGCTCAGGCTGGCGGTATACATTTTCTATCGATCCTTCTGCAATCTCGCAAATCTGGTCTGCCGGACTTTCCATTGAAGCCGCGCGCTCCATGACAGAACGGAGATTGCCAATTCTCATATGAACCATCGCAGCGAGAAGGCCTTCCTTCCCCTCGTAATAATGATACAGAAGGCCTTTTGAAACTTGAGCGAGTTTTGTCACTTCTTCAATAGAAGTAGAGTGATAGCCCTTTTTAATGAAAAGATCGATCGCTGCCAATAAAATTTTTTCGCTTGTTTCTTTTCTTATCTTCTCAAATGCTTCAGGGGTACGCGGCATTAGTGTTTTGCTTCCTCCTTTATAAATTCCAGAATGTTTCCGGCTATCTCTGCGGGATGTGTGAGTGTTGACATATGATCCGCCCTGGGAAGTAAGACAAAGTCGAATAATGGGACCTGTCCGTAATACTCTCTTATTTGATAAATATCTTCAAATTCCTTTGTTCCCTGGATAAAAAGAGTGGATGCTTTCATTTCTTTCAGTCTTTGAATGGCAGGAGGCTCGGGCCAGTTCACTTCGTAGCTTTTCCATTCTGTGAGTGCTTTTCTTACGTAGTTCGTCATCATTTCTTTGAAAAACTCATGGTGTTCGGAAGCTTTAACAATCGTATGGTGAGGTCCTCCGATCACAAGTTCGACAACACGGTCAATCTCCCGTGGGGCTGAATTGACACGGTCAAGCCATGAATTGTATTCGGCTGAATATTCGTAACCGGTTAAGGATGGAGAGATGAGGATCAATTTTTCTATTCGGGATGGATCGGTCAGAGCAAAATCGGCTGCAACCTGTCCTCCTCTTGAATGTCCGACAATCGTTGCTTTTTCAATGTGAAGATCGTCCATCAGCATTCTCAAATCATCGACGGGGTTCATTGGTCCGAGCGGTGATGGCGATTTCCCGGAACCCCTCCCGTCATACGAGATGACCTGGCACGTTTTTAAAAGATAAGGGACGATAAACACCCATTCCCGCAAATCTGTTCCTGGGCCGTGAATAAGAACAACGGGGCGGCCGCTGCCTTGAACTTCGGCATGCAAATCCATGTTAGCCCTCCTAATTTGTCTGACAAGTCCATCCTAACTTATGACTGAACATTCGGTCAATCATCAATACTTTGAAAGGTACATAGCTGAGCTTTCTTCTTTTCCTTCTTTTTTCACATATATATAGAATACAGATCACTTTTTGGAGGGATGGCTATGGCTATAAAACCGCCTGTATTGCTGCGGGGAGACACGATTGGCATTGTTTCGCTCGGCAGTCCTCTTGAAACGCAGAAAATTAATCAGGGAATTGCCATGCTGCGCAATATGGGGTTCCGGATTGTTCTTGGAGATTATGTATATGCTGCGGACGGTTTTTTATCAGGGACAGATGAACAGCGGGCATCTGACTTAATGAAGATGTTTTCCAATCCGGAAGTAAAAATGATTTTGCCTGTGAGGGGAGGCGTTGGAGTAGCGGGTATTCTTCCCTACCTTGATTATGAAATCATCCGCCAGAACCCAAAGATTATAAGCGGCTACAGCGATATTACCGTGCTGCAGAATGTTCTTTTGCAATATGCGGACCTGATTACCTTTCAAAGCCTTCTGCTGCTTGATTTTGTCCCCGAGACACCAGCCTATAATTTTCAGCAGTTTTTTGCTGCAACGGCAACTTTGCAATCTCCGAGACAGATTGCGAACCCTCCCGGCATCCCCCAGGTGAGCAGGATCCCGGGAAATGTAACCGGGCAAACGGTTGGCGGGAATCTTACCTCTTTTATTGATACGCTGGGCACCATCTACGAAATCGATACGGCTGGAAAAATCATCATTCTGGAAGAAACGCACGAACCGATTAATACGGTCTATCGGTATGTAAATCATTTAAAGCTTGCCGGAAAGTTTGAGGACTGCGCAGGAATCGTCCTTGGGGAATGCACCGAATGCGGGGAGGCGTACAGCAAAACCTTTTCAGATCTGATAAACGATTTTTTTATTCCGCTCGGCAAACCGCTCATGACAAATGTCACGACGGCTCACGGGTACTATAAGGCGGCCATTCCAATCGGGGCTCAGGCGAATTTGAATACATCTGCCAACACCTTCATCATGCTTGAGCCGGGGGTTAAGCCTGTATGATTGACGCCCTGTACGCCCCCTGTCCCAAAAGCAGATATTTCCCTCTAAAAAAAAGGCCAACCTTGAAGGTCAGCCTTTCTTTTACCGGTCCAATTTGATTTTATCTATATACCCAAGCCTGTATTGTTTACGGAAATGTTCTTTAATCATATAGGCGACACCTGAATCCTCATTGGAGCGGGTGATCCAGTCGGCTGCCTGTTTGACTTCAAACGGCGCCTGCCCCATCGCCACGCCAAGTCCCGCATGGGCAATCATATCCCGGTCATCCGCACTGTCCCCGATCGCCACGACTTCGCTCATCGGAATTTGAAGATGGCTGCAAAGCAGCCCCAGTCCTGTCGCTTTTGAAACGCCCTTTGCGGTTAAATCGAAGCGCAGCGGGTTCCTCGTGGACAGTGTCACTTCCTGAAAGGTTTCGTTCAGGAAATTTTCTGCGGCCTGCTTCTCACTTTTGCTTTGGAAAAGAACTTCAATCTTCGGAGCGTCGATTGGCTCATCCCTTAAGGCATCCCCAAGTGATTCAACGTACTGATTCGGGTAAAAAAGCGGTTCTGATGACTGGATGACCGTACTTCCTGTCATGTGCGGTGTTACCTTGACCCGGTTGCCGATGCTGTAGCGCTCATGAATAATGCGGATGTGGCATTCATAATTTTCAAGCACCTGCACGAGCGTATAGGTCATCTCTTCGCCCAGTCTTCTTTCAAAAAGCGGTTCATCTATCTTTTCTGAGATAAAGGCCCCGCTGTGTGTAACCAGAATCGATTCGAGCTTCAATGCTCTTGCAAGCTTTCTCGCTGACTGAAAATGGCGGTTTGTCACAAGGGTGACATAGACCCCTTTTTTCTGCACAAATTCAATCGCTTCCCTTGTCGCCTGGTGAAGGCGCCCATTTGAACGAAGCAGCGTTCCGTCTATGTTCAATGCAAGCATGCGGTAAACCACGCAGGCTCCCCCTCTCGTGATGTCTGAAGTTGTTCCCCTATCAGCGTATGCCGGGATAAAGGGAGACAGAACGAGACGGGCAGCTTCGGTTATATTTTTTTTAAATAGAAGACCTCCGACTGGAAGTCCCCGCCTCTATGGGCATACTTTCCGTTCGCTCCATTGAACTCTGCCGATAGATCAAGCCCTCTTCTCATCAGTTCGTCTCCATTGTAAATGCGGGAGCGTCCCTCAACCGAGTAGGATGCATCCGGGTCGAGACCCGCAAGCCTGATCACCTGATCCTTCTTCGGATTCGGCACAGCAAGCGTTTTATACCAGCCGGCAAGAGCGGCGGATTGGTCCTTCGCTGCGACCATCCAGATCAGCTCGTTCGAGGTGAACGGGCTGCGCAGCCTGTAAAAATCTCCGTCCCGGATAAGAGCGCGCCAGATTTTGTACTGCTGAATCTGAATTTTCACTTCTTCCTTTTCTTCCTCTGTCATCCGGTTCGGATCGAGTTCATAGCCGAACGTTCCGAAAAAGGCGACATCGCCCCTCGTTTTTAAAGACGTCTTTCTTAAGGTCTGATGATTCGGGATATCGGAAACATGGGAGCCCATGCTGTAAATGGGATAAACAAAGGATGAACCATACTGGATTTTCATTCTTTCGGCAGCATCCGTATCATCGCTTGTCCATGCCTGCGGGGCATAATACAGCATGCCTGCATCAAACCGTCCGCCACCGCCGGCACACGATTCAAACAGAACATCCGGGAATTCTGACGTAAGCCGCTCGTATAAATCGTAAACCCCCAGTATATACCGGTGAAAAAACTCCCCCTGCTGATCCTTGCGCAATGAGGCAGAGTACGCTTCTGTGATGTTCCGGTTCATATCCCACTTAATGTACCGGAGCTTCGCTGATCGGATAATTGAGGACATTCTTTCGTATAAATAATCGACGGCTTCTTTGCGCGTATAATCAAGCACCCACTGATTCCGTCCGTATGATTTCGGACGGTCCGGGTCATGAACGACCCATTCGGGATGGTTTTCAAACAAATCGCTTTCCTCACTGACCATTTCCGGCTCGAACCATAGTCCGAATTGGAGCCCCTCCCCGCGGATGGCTTCAGAAAGCGCATCAATCCCGTCAGGCAGCTTTGTCTTATCCACATACCAGTCTCCGAGCGACGTCGTATCATCATTACGTTTGCCAAACCACCCGTCATCCAGAACAAAGAGCTCGATCCCGAGATCTTTTGCCTGTCTGGCGATCTTTGTAATTTTTTCGGCATCGAAATCGAAATAGGTCGCTTCCCAGTTATTAATCAGAACCGGCCGTTCCTGATTCCGCCAGTTTGGTGATAGAAGGTGATTTCTGAATAAATCATGGACGCTTTGCGTTAATCCGTTCAGCCCCTGATCAGAATAGGTCATGACCGCTTCAGGAGACTGAAAGGTTTCGCCGGGATGAAGCACCCATCTGAATTGGAATGGATGAATCCCGATCATTACTCTTGTGGTGTCATAATGATCAACCTCGGCCTGTGCCAGGAAGTTGCCGCTGTAAATGAAATGAAATCCTATCGCCTCTCCTTGTGTTTCAGTTGTTTCTTCCCTTCTCAAGGCGAGAAAAGGATTGTGGTGGTGCGAGCTCGCCCCCCTTGCGCTCGCAACGGACTGAATGCCGCTCTCTAAAACCCGCTCTTTAAGATGGCGTTCCCGCGACCACGTTCCGGAAAGATGCATCATCGTATAATCCCGGTCGTTCAAGTCGAGTGACAGACTCATTACCCGCTCGAGCTGAACATTCTCAGAACCAATGTTTTCAATCACCGTTCTTCTGGCGATCACCGGGAGCTTTTCAAAAATCGTATAATGCAGAGTGAGCTTCAATCCGGCTATCCGATCCACAAGCACAACAGCCAGATTGGCCGCCTCCCCAGCCGGCGCAAACGTTGCAGGCATTCCGGGAATCCGTTCCTTTCCCTCTGTGATTTGAAAGCTTTCATACTCGAACCGGTGAACAGAGCTTCCGCTTTCTCTTCTTATCGCTAACGCGGGGTCCCTGAAGTCTGTCGTACCGTACCCAGGGTATTCCTGTCTCATGGTTTCCAGTGAAAAGGCGGGATCCTCCTTCTCCCGGTGGCAGCTTGCAGGCGTCGGCACATGGTCATTTTGAAAATGGGAAAAATCAGACTGATGCCGAATTGCTTTTCCGTAGTACAGGTGGCCAAGCTCCCCGTTTTTCATCACGTTGAAAATATAGCTGATTGTTCCATTTGTTAAATGAAATTGCTGAGATGATTCATTTATATGAATAGGCACGCAGAATCCTCCTTCTTATCCAATATCGGGTTCACTTAAACATTCAACGGCGGCGGATGCTGTCCCTTCAAGCTCAAGGACGAGTATTTCATTTTCCCCTTCATGCAGGAGGGGAGCCGGAACGTAAAGACGGGCTTGCGGACCTTCCGTCTGCCAGTAGCGTCCAAGATTAAACGAGTTAATCCAGACGTTTCCCTTTGTCCAGCCGCTCATATCAATAAACGTATCCGCACGATTATGAACGGTCAGCGACCCTTTAAAAAATTTGGGGAATCTCTCGTCTGACTCCGGCAGCCACTCGATTTCGTCCGGCTTCCCTTCAATCGGGATCACTTCCCAGTTAAACCAGTACTGCTGTCCGATCCACAGATTTTGAAGGATTCCTTTGCGGTCTTTCAAATGCTTTCCGTAATTGACCCGCCCCATGTTTTCAACGAGAATTTCGAGATTATTGACCGGTAGATCAAAGGGGAGGGTAATTGTTTTTGCCGAGTCGTTCCGGTAGATGGTTTTCACGTGCCGGCCATTGATGTAAATGAACGCCCGGTCCCGGACCGGCGAAATATCCATCTCCAGCTCCCCCTGTTTTTCCACCTTTGTCCGGTAAAGGATCATTCCATAGCTCTGATCGAACTCTTCCATGGAACGTGGAGCAATGGTTTCAATCGGACGCTGATTTTTTATGGCATCAAACAGGCTCATCCGTTCCGGCAGCGAAATTTTCCCAAACGATTTCTTTGCACCTGCCTCAGGGTTCTCCTTTGGAACCTCCCTGAATCTTGCCAGCACTTCCTTGACCGCAAAATATTTCTCCGTCGGGTCTCCCCATTCCGTCAGCAGTGCGTCATAATCATAGCTCGTAATGGTCGGGGTATACTCTTCGTAATGATTCGCTCCGTTCATAAACCCAAAATTGGTTCCCCCATGGAACATGTAAAAGTTAACCGAAGCCCCTTTTGACAGCATGTCTTCGAAAACATCCGCCACATCAGCCGCTTCCCTCGTATGGTGCTTTCCTCCCCAATGATCAAACCATCCAATCCAAAATTCCGCACACATGAGCGGGGAACCGGGCTTAAAAGCTTCGAGCTCCAGGAAGGCTTCCTCTGCACGCGAACCGAAGTTCAGTGTGGTTACGGTTCCCTCAATCGAACCATGCCTGATAAATTCAGGACCATCCGAGGTGAAAAGGAGGACATCGATTCCCGCGCGGCCGTACAAATCCTTTATATACTGAAGGTACTTTCGGTCATTCCCGTAGGCCCCATACTCATTTTCAATCTGCATCGCGATTACTGGTCCGCCGTTTGACGCTAAATATGGAATCAGTTTTGGAAGAAGCACATGAAAGTACCCGGTCAAATGCTTCAGGAAAAGCGGATCCGAGCTTCGGAGCTCCATTTCCTGCCCCTTCAGCAGCCAGGCAGGCAGTCCGCCAAATTCCCATTCAGCGCATATATAAGGCGCCGGCCGGAGAATAACGTTCAGTCCAAGTCCGGCGGCTGTCTGAATAAACCTTTCCAGATCGGCCATTCCCGTAAATTCGAACTGCCCTTTTTCCGGTTCATGCACATTCCACGGAATATACGTCTCGACTGTATTTAACCCGAGCATCTTGAGTTTTTTCAAGCGGTCTTCCCAATACTCCGGCACCACCCGGAAATAGTGAATGCTTCCTGAAAGAATCTGATACGGTTGTCCATGGAGATGAAATTGTCCGTCTTTTACTGTCAGCATGCTGAACCTCCTTATTTAACGGCACTCCCAAGCATGCCTGAAATGAATTGCTTCTGAAGGACAAGGAAGAAAATAATAATGGGAATCGTGGCAATTGAAACCCCCATCATCACTTGGCCATAGTCAATGTACGACAGTCCCATTAAGCTTGATAGGGCAACCGGGAACGTGTGCATCGATGAATCGTTCAGAACGACAAGCGGCCATAAAAAGTTGTTCCACTGGGTCATGAATAAGAAAATGGATGCGGCGGCAAGAGAAGGCCTCATCGCAGGCATCACCACTTTTGCAAAAATCTTCAGCTCGCCTGCCCCGTCCAGCCTTGCTGCTTCAATAAGCTCTGTCGGAAACGCAAGAAAGTTCTGGCGCAGCAGGAAAATGGCAAACGGATAGCAGATTTGCGGGGCGATAACCGCAAAATAGGTGTTCAGCCAGCCGGCTGACGACATCATCTGAAACAGCGGGATGAGCGTCGCCTGATATGGAATCATCATGGAAAGCAAAAACGCTGTGAAAATCACATTTCTTCCCTTAAAATCAAATTTCGCCAGGGCATAGGCGGCAAGAGAGCAGACGATCAGCGCCGTCACCACATACAGAAGCGAAACAAACAGGGAATTAAACAATACCCGCGTAATATCAATAGTCGAATTCAGATTCTGGTAGTTTTCCATAAGCTTTGTTCCCGGCAGCAGCGTCGGCGGATTCGTAAACATTTTCCCCGATTCATTCGTAGAGCCGATAAACATCCAGTAGAATGGAAAAATTGAGATTACGAGAAACAGAGCGAGCAGGATATACATGCCTATTTTCTGTGGGAGCTTCCTGTTTCTCTTTTCCTTTGCCGCCGGTAAGGTTTTTACTGCATCCATTATTGATCACCTGCCACTTTAAATTGGATGAACGTCAAGATGGCAACAAGGACAACGACCACATAGGCAATCGCTGAAGCGTAGCCAAATTGGAAATATTCGAATCCGTTCTGATAAATGTATAGACCCAGCGTCATCGTTGCATCTGCCGGTCCGCCTTTTGTCAGGTTGAACGGCTCATCAAACAATTGAAGGGTTCCGATGGTACTCAGCGTTCCTGCAAACAAAATCACCGGCTTTAACTGAGGAATGGTAATGAAAAAGAACTGTCTCACCTTTCCTGCTCCGTCCAATGATGCGGCTTCATAGATTTCTTCCGGAATATTCTGAAGTGCGGCAAGGAAAATGACCATGTTGTAGCCCGTCCACCTCCAGGTCATGGCAAGAATGATGGATGCCTTTGCCCAGAAACCATCTGACAGCCATGGAATAGCCGCTATTCCAAGATGGCTCAGAACGTTATTAATGATCCCTTCCTCCTGAAGCATGATAGAAAAAAGAATGGAGTAGGCAACGAGCGATGTAACCGCCGGAAGGAAAAAGGAAACCCTGAAAAATCCCTTCAGCTTCAGAAGCTGGCTGTTGAGCGCTCCCGCAAGCACGAGGGCGAGCAGAAGCATAATCGGCACCTGAAAAATAAAAATGATAAACGTGTTTTTAAGCGCTGTCCAAAAGATTTCATCGTTGAAAAGGCGCACATAGTTGTTCAGCCCGTTAAAGACGTAAGAGCCTGCCTCAAATTTTTGAAAGCTTAAGATAAAGGATGCGATTACCGGGTACACCGTAAAGATTAAAAACAATACGAGCGCCGGTGCCAAAAACCAATATGGAAACAATCGAGAACGACTCATCTGCAATCCCGCCTTTTGAAAGAGAAGAGCTTTCACACCCCTCTCCCATATTTTTTAAACTTACAGCATTCTGTTTTTCAATCGCTTTTGCGCGGCTTTAAATGCTTCTTCAATGGTGAGCTGTCCGCTTGTTGCCTGGGATTGTGCTTTTACTGCTTCATCCTTGGCATAAGGGAAATACCCCGTGTAATGAACGGATGGGATGCTTGTCATCTGATCAGCCAGTGTTTTCCAGATGGCCTGACCGCCAAAGAAATCCACACCGTCTGTAAAGACCTTTTCATCATAGATGGTTGTTAGAGAAGGAAAAAGCCCGCCGTTCATTGCTTCGATCTGTGTCTGTTCATCGGTTGAGAAATACTCAAGAAAATCAAAAGCCGCATCAGGATTTTTAGAGGATTTCATAATGGTATAGTTGCTGCCTCCGAGATTGGAAGCACGGTTCCCGCCCTCTTCAAATGCTGGAAGCGGGATGACTCCCCATTTTCCTGCAGACTCTTTTCCCTGCTGGGTGATGGATCCGGCAAGCCAGGCTCCAGACGGGGCAGTCGCTACATCGCCTTGGACCATGGAGCTGATCCAGGCATCCCATCCGACTGTATTTTTCACAAGATCCGCATCTTTCAGCTGCTTATGAATTTCCATCGCTCTTTTGGATTCTTCCGAGGTTAAATTCGGTTTTTCCTTTTCATCGAAGTAAAATGTACCCTGCTGATTCAGCATCATTCTGTAAAGACCATCATCACCGTTTAAGTCGAGGCCCGCCATATCCTTGCCTGTTTTCTCTTTAATTGTTCTTCCAGCCTCCACATAGTCAGACCACGTTTCAATATCCTCTGCCTTTACACCGGCAGCCTTGAAAATATCCGTCCGGTAAAATACCCCCGTTGGACCTGCGTCAAAAGGAAACGCATACATATCTCCGTTCTTTGAAACAAGGTTTCTTTTATATTCCGGGAACATTGATTCTTCCTTTTTCCCAAATCCCTGTTTGGATAAGTTCAGAAAGGCATCCGGGAAGGAATTTAAATAGCCTTGAATCCGGTCATCCTCTACCAGCACAATGTCCGGCAGTCCTTGTCCCCCTGCAAGAAGACCGGTCGTAAGCTTCTGATAAACATCGCTCGTCCCCATCTCCACAATCTCAAGATCAAAATCAGGATGCTGCTCTTTATAGCGTTTTTCAGCAGCTTTCAGTACCGGAACATTGACATTCCAAACCCAGGCCGTCAGTTTATTCGGGTTCTCCTTTTTTCCCGAACAGCCGGAAAGCAGCGCCATTCCTAAAACAACACAAAGTATGATGCTTACTTTTTTCATGATATCCCTCCTAAATTGTTACTTAATTAAATTACGAAACTAACTATTTCCATTTATAAAACTTCTTCTCTCCGATCATATTGAACCGAAAACATCTCAGCCAAAACGAGCGTGACGGCACCAATTAAAGCAGCCTGATCACCCAGACCGGACTGGACAATTTTCGTTTCCTTTGCCTCTTCATCCAGCGCCCGCTGTTTCACGACCTCTCTTAATGGATCCAGCAAAAAGGATCCGGCTTTTGAGAGTCCGCCGCCGATGATAATTTTTGAAGGATTGACGATATGAATCAGATTCGTAACCGCTGTTCCGAGATATCTCCCTGCATTCCGGAAGGTTTCAATCGCAAGCTCATCTCCCTGGAGAGCTGCTTTATGGATCAGTTTTCCGGTAATCAGATTTTCATTTCCGCCGGTGAATTCCGTAATCAATGTTTTTCTCCCAAATGACATTTCCTTCATAACGGCCCGCTTTAATCCATCATGTCCGGCAACGGTTTGAAGGCATCCATAATTTCCGCATGTGCATCTCGATCCATTTAAATCAGCGACGGTATGTCCGATTTCTCCTGCAAGCCCATGGCGCCCTCTGAATAGCTGATGGTCCATTAGGATTCCCGCTCCGATTCCATATCCTACATTGATGCAGATCAAATCTCCCGCTCCAGCACCATTGCCGAACCATGACTCCCCGAGGGCCATCGCTCTCGCATCGTTTTCCACTCTGACCGGCACTTGGAGCTCCTCTTCAAGTCTTTGCTTCAGCGGAATATTTTTCAGGTTCAGATTGGGGGCGAATAAGGCGACGCCATCCGCCGAGTTCACAATTCCGTGCATTCCGATTCCGATGCCAATCAGTTTTTCTTTCGGAACGGCTGCCGTTTTTACGAGACTTTGAACTTCGCGGGTCATAATGTTTACGAACTCATCCTCTGTCATCGAATCATGGATAGGGATCGTATTTTGAAGCATAACTTTCGCATCAAGATTGGTGAGGGCAAACCGGATTTTTCTTACCCCTACATCAATGCCGGCTACAAAAAAGCCCTGGGAATTAATCTTCAAGAGTATTGGCTTTCTTCCTCCGCTCGAGGGGCCGTGCTGTCCCTCTACAACAAGTCCTTCATGGAGCAGCTCTCCCGCAATATTCGTGACGGTGGGAGGTGTGAGCCTTGTTTTCTTGGCGATTTCTGCCCTTGATATCCCGCCTGCTGACCGAATGGTATTGAGAATCAGCGAACGGTTAAGCGATTTCATTAATTGAAAGCTTCCAACGAGATGGCTGGCCATCTATTCATCCTCCCTGCTTCTATCCTCTATTCTAGAAAATTAATTAATTTAATAATGTTTCGCCGAAAGCACTTACATGTATTATGGCAAGCGTTTTCATTTTATGCAAGGGGGAAAATGGTCCCTTCATTCATCCCGGCTCTTTCATCGGCTCTCCTAAAGCCTTACGGCGGAGTTTTAACACCTGCCATGGAACTCGCGGTTTATCCCCCGCGGCTGAATGGGAATGAGCAGGACTGGATCTCTGGACAGAGAGGAACGATTGCAAAAAGAAAGATTTGAAAACCAATACCCCCGGGCCGCTTAGCGTTCCGGGGGTATTTTCAGGGATAGCCGCCTTGGACCTCCCGCCATCACAGCCTATTCTTTAACAGAGCTCCCGAGCATTCCTGAAATAAACTGGCGCTGCAGCAGCAGGAAGAAAATCATGATCGGCAAAGTGGAAATAGCCGTTCCCATCATCAGCTGTCCGTAGTCGACTTTTGATAGCCCGATCAGGCTCGACAGGGCAACCGGTAAAGTGTACATATCCTGTGTATTGAGAATCACAAGCGGCCACAAAAAGTTATTCCATTGAAACATAAACAGAAAGATGGCCACCGCTGCAAGGGAGGGCTTCATCGTCGGAAGCACGATGGTAAAAAAGATTTTAAATTCGCCTGCTCCGTCCACTCTCGCTGCTTCAAGCAGAGAATCCGGGAGCGCCTTCATATTCTGCCGCATCAGGAAAATCGCGAAAGGATACGCAAGATTCGGCAGGATAACTGCCTGGTATGTGTTGATCCACTCAAGGGCTGCCATCATTTTAAACAGCGGAATCAGCGTCACATGATACGGGATCATAATCGCTAAGAGCAGGACGAAAAAGATGGCATCTCTCCCTTTGAATTTGAACTTCGCAAACGCATAGCCCGAGGCGGAGCAGATCATAAGGGCAAGCGCCGTATAAATGAGCGTAATCGTGAGGGAATTTCCGAGAACCTTTAGAATGCCAATGGATTCATCCAGGTTTTTCAGGTTGTTCCACAGTTCGCTTCCCGGAAGAAAATTCGGAGGCACCTTAAAGATCTCCCCGCTTGAATGCGTTGCCCCGATTACCATCCAGTAAAATGGGCCAATGGAGCAGATGACTCCGGCAATAAGAAGAACATACAGCAGTCCTTTTGAAATGGTTTTTTGTGTTTTCATCAGTCTCGGTCACCTGCGACTTTCATCTGAATCCAAGAGAGAAACGCAATCATGATGACAAGCACATAAGCGATGGCGGAGGCATAGCCAAAATCAAAATACTTAAACCCATTTTGGTATAAATATAGAGAAATGGTTAGCGTAGAGTTATTCGGTCCGCCCTCTGTCAGAATAAACGGTTCATCAAAAAGCTGCAGCGTTCCAATTGTAGACAGCACGAAGGTAAACAAAATAATCGGACGCAGCTGCGGAATCGTAATGTAGAAGAACTGACGGACTCTCCCAGCCCCGTCAATGCTTGCGGCTTCATATAAGGATTCGGATACGTTCTGAAGTCCCGCAAGGTAAATCACCATATTGTAGCCTGTCCATCTCCAGGTGATGGCAATCATGAGGGCGACTTTCGACCATGTAGTACTCGTCAGCCAGCCCACTTTTTCCATTCCCAGCAGAGATAGAAAATAGTTGATGATTCCATAGTTTTCATCCAGCATAATCATGAAAACGATAGAATACGCGACAAGGGCAGTAATGGCCGGCATAAAATAGGAAATCCGGAAAAACGCCTTCATTTTAATAAGCTTTGAATTCAGGGCCGCGGCAAGAATCAAGGCCAGGAAGAGCTGGATCGGTACTTGAATAATCAGGATAAAGAACGTATTCTTCAACGCGGTTAAAAATAGAGGATCCTTGAAAAGCCTCACGTAATTTTCAAGTCCTACAAACGCCATTTCGGCTCCGTCGCTTTTCTGAAAGCTCATAATGAAAGAAGAGATGACCGGATAGACCGTAAATAAGCAGAAGAGAATGACCGTAGGTGCAATGAGAATATAGGGAAAGTTTTTCGGTGTGATCCAACTTTTCCTGTAAGTCTTTGGTTCAAAGACCTGGCTGGGAGCTGTCTTTTTTTGAAGTTCTGCCATAGTGGAATCCTCCTCTCGGGACATAGGAATGAAACGCGTTTGTTCATTAACTTTAGAAACAGTGGAATGAAAAGAGCTGCCGTAAAACAAGCAGCCCTCTCCTTTTTCCTCAGCAAAATGGCTTCGGTTACTTATTGATTTCGCGTTTCGATTCATTTGCCAGCTGATCAGCAGCTGCCTTCAGCACTTCTGCCGGGTCCTTCATATCCAGCAGGGCCGCAGCCTGTGCATCTGCCGCATATTTCAGTCCGCGAGGGTAATCGTTTGTATAGTTAGCCGCCGGAATGTCTTTTACTTCATCTGCAAACATGCGGAAGATCGGCTGGTTATTAAAGAAAGCAACCGGCTCATCAAAATATTTGTCTTCGTATGTTTCAAGCAGGGAAGGAAAAATTCCGTATTTTTTTAGTACGTTGACTTGTGTATCTTTATCGGTTGTGAAAAATTCAGCAAATGCGTACGCTGCCTCTTTGTTTTTAGACGCGGCAGGGATCACGATGTCCGATCCGCCAAGGTTGGCATTGCGGTTGCCGCCTTTTTCAAAGGCCGGAAGCTGCATAACATCCCATTTTCCTTCAAGGTCTTTTGCCTGCTCCATGATCGTGCCTGTGTACCAGACACCGAATGGCACAGTCGCAACAGTTCCGTTCACCGTGGCTGTAACGGTCCCGTCCCAGCCGTCGACGTTTGCAATAAGCTTGTTTTCCTGAAGCTTCTGAATCATCGACATGGCTTTCACCGACTCTTCTGACTGAAAGTCGATGTTTCCTTTTTCATCAAAATAAAAAGCACTCTGCTGATTCAGCATCATCCGGTACAAAGCATCGTCTTTTGCAATATCAACCGGCACCATTGCTGCATTTGTTTTTTCCTTAATGACTTTGCCCGCCTCGATGAAATCATCCCACGTTTCAATCGATTTTGGGTCTACGCCCGCTTTTTCAAAAAGATCGGTTCTATAAAATACGCCTGTTGGCCCGATGTCCCAAGGCATGGCGATAAATTTTCCATCTTTGTTTTTCGCTGTGGCAATCTTGGATTTTCCGAACTTATCTTCATATTGATCGAAGCCTTTTTCAGAAAGATCCATGAACCCTTTCGGGAACTGCTTTTTGTAGTTATCGAGACGATCGCTTTCCACCATTAGAACGTCCGGAAGTCCGGCACCGTTCGCGGCAAGTCCCACTGTGAGCTTATCGTATAAATCCAGACGACCGATATCCTGAACCTTGACTTTTACATCCGGATACTTTTTCTGGAACTGATCAACGGCCAGTTCCATAGAGCTTGCAGCAACATTCCATCCCCAAACGGTAATTTCGCCCTTAGGCTTTCCGCCATCCCCAGCGGAACCACCCGTTCCTTTCGAGCTGCAGGCAGACAGCATCCCAACTGTCATCACCGCAGCAATCAGAACTGCCCAGTACTTTTTCATATAAATCCCCCTTTTTGTATCCGCTTTCATTTCTCCCCAAATACAAAG
Organism: Bacillus sp. FJAT-42376; assembly: GCF_003816055.1. Lineage (NCBI taxonomy): Bacteria > Bacillati > Bacillota > Bacilli > Caryophanales > Bacillaceae > Bacillus > Bacillus sp. FJAT-42376. Next base: position 1,500,657 of record NZ_CP033906.1, on the reverse strand, counting down.
TCCGTTACTTAATTAAATAATATAACGAACTACTATAAAAATAGCACACTTTTTTCAAAAATGTAAGGGCTTTCTTATACAGTTTGTCTCCTATTTTCATAGTTTAGCGAAAACATGTCTGCGAGAACGAGAGTGACGGCTCCGACAAGCCCGGCCCGGTCTCCAAGCCCCGATTCCACGATGAGGGTATTCCTCGCTTCCTCACTTAAAGCGCGTTTTTGAACGACTTCCTTGAGGGGTTCCAGCAAAAAATGCCCGGCCTTCGATATTCCTCCCCCAATAATGATTTTCGGAGGATTCAGGATATGGACTAAATTGGAGATGGCCGCACCGAGGTATTTGCCTGTAGAGCGCAGAATCTCAATGGCCAGTCCATCGCCCTGCCCTGCAGCCTGGTGGATGATCTTTCCGCTGATTTTTTCCACATTTCCTTCCGCAAGCTCGGAAATAAGCGTTTGTCTTCCCAAAATAATTTCTTTTACCGCCGCATGCTTCAATCCATCATGGGCTGCAAGCGTCTGCAGGCAGCCGTAGCTTCCGCATGTGCACTTTGGTCCATTTAAATCAACGACCGTATGACCGATTTCCCCCGCCAGTCCATGCCGTCCTCTGAAAAGCTGGCCATTCATAATGATCCCCGCTCCAATACCATATCCGATATTGATGCAGATCAAATCTTCAAATCCGATTCCATTGCCAAACCATGCTTCTCCAAGTGCCATCGCCCTCACGTCATTTTCTACCTTCACCGGAATCATAAATTCTGTCTCCAGCATACTTTTGAGCGGAATGTTCTTCATATGAAGACCGGGTGCGAAAATGGAGATTCCCTTTTCAGCGTCAACAATTCCGTGCATCCCGATTCCAATTCCCATAATTTTTTCCCTCGGAACCGCAGATTGATCAATCAGCATGTAAATCTGCTTAACAATGGTTCTGACAAGCTCTTCTTCTCTCATTTTTTCATTTATGGAAACCATATTCTTGAACAGAATGTCCGCATTTAGATCCGTCATGGCAAAACGGATTTTTTTGACCCCGACATCCACCCCGATAATGTAAAAATTCTTTGAATTGATTCTCAGCATAATCGGCTTCCGCCCGCCGTTTGAAGGACCTGTCTGCCCCTCCAGCACGAGCCCTTCATTCAGCAGTTCATGGACGATATTCGTCACCGTCGGCGGGGTGAGTCTCGTTTTTTTGGCGATATCTGCTCTCGATATCGAACCCGATGACCGGATAATATTTAAAATAAGCGACCGGTTCAGGGACTTCATTAGCTGAAAACTTCCGACTAAGTGGTTTGCCACGCCTCTTCTCCTCCTTTCCTAAAAAAATAGCTTTGTTAAACTTGGGTGTTGATTGCATCTAGCAGGCGCTCGCCTTCCACTTCGATCAACAGCTGTAAAAAATCAACATCAGGCTTTATCAGAGCCAAAAAATAAATGCATTCCGCCTCCTGCTTCATTAATTAAGTTAATTTTGATAGGCTTTATGTAAGCACTTTCATTTATTATCGCAACCGTTTCTGATTTTGACAAGGGCTTTTATAGGGGGACAGGAAATAGGAGCTCAGACGCCTCTCTTTTGGAATGTGTCTTGTATAGAGGAAAATAAAATGGAGCCGAACCTAGCAGGAGTCTTCGCTGGGAAAGCGGTGAGCCTCATCCGTGCTTTAGCGCCTGCTGCATCGTTTTTTAATAGATATCTCAGCAGCCTAGCAAGAGACGAATAGATTTTCTCCCTGCTGACATCCCACCTCTCCACTTCCAGCACAAAAAAACCGGCTCAGTGAATCTTAGCCGGCCGGACTGCTTTTCATGCTTTATTCAGCTTCGGGAACACAAGCTCTGCGAATCGGTATGCTTCTTCTAAATGCGGATAGCCGGATAAAATGAATGTGTCTACTCCGGCTTCCTCGTATTCTTTCATTCTCTCGGCTAAAATATCAGGATCGCCTACTATGGCTGTACCTGCGCCTTCGCGGGCTAATCCGATTCCTGCCCAAAGGTTTGGCGCAATCTCCAATTTTTCACGAAGCTTGGAACCGCCGTGCAGGGAAGATTGCGTACGCTGCGCCGTTGAATCGAAGGACGCGTGGCGGTCTTCGAATTCCTTTATGACCGAATCATCTACATGACGGATCAGCCGCTCCGCTGCTTCCCATGCTTCTGCTTCCGTCTCTCTGACAATAGCATGAAGCCTGATACCAAAGGTGAGCGTTCTGCCTTCCTTTGCAGCCTTTTCTTTCATCTCTGCAATCTTTTCTTTTATTTGTGCAGGCGGCTGTCCCCACAGCAGGTATACATCCGCATGCTTTGCTCCCACCGTCTTTCCTGCAGGAGATGAGCCTCCGAAATAAAGAGGCGGATACGGCTTTTGTACAGGCGGCTCAGGGATGCTTGCTCCCGTCACTTCCAGATGCTTTCCTTTATGATCCACCCGTTTTCCTTCCATCACTTGTCTCCAAATATCCAGAAACTCATCGGTCACTTCGTACCGCTCGTCATGGCTGTGATAGCTTCCGAAAGCGGCTTGTTCAGCCGGGTCTCCGCCTGTTACAACATTCAATAAAAGACGGCCATCCGAAAAATGGTCAAATGTAGCGGCCATTCTTGCAGACAGGGTTGGCGACATCAGTCCCGGCCGGAGCGCGATCAGAAATTTCAGTTTTTGTGTAACAGATGCCAAATAGGAAGCAGTAACCCATGAATCTTCGCAATTTGCACCTGTCGGCAGAAGAGCACCGTCATATCCAAGGCTGTCCAAAGCAGCCGCAATCTGTTTTAAATAATGGATGTCAGGCTTCCGTTCACCTGCTCTTTTCCCTAAATAATGTCCGTCACCTGCGGTTGGAAAAAACCAGAATACATTCATGCTGTACTGTACCCCTTCCTCTCTCTCTGTTGAGAAACTGCCTTGTAATCAAGTTATGTCTAAATGGATGGGACATGTCCTGATAAGCCAAAAGAGCACTGTATTCAATCCGGTGCATCAGGCTCTCCGTTACCAGGATCATCCGAATATTCGTTATATTCCATTGTAAAGTCGATAATTCCGATACGTCAAGTAAACAATCTGAAATAGCAGGAAATTCAGTTTTCGGGAAGAACCTTATTTTAAGGACGGTGGTAAGAAGATGAATGCATTGGAAAATCAGATGAAACAGCTTTTATCCTACTCAGCTGAACCTACGAGATCAACGGAGGAATTATCCTCTTTCTGGCAAAAAAAATTGGAATCCCTTAAGAATACTCCTGTAAGAGCAAGCTTTTCTGACACCACGGATCTATTTCCTTCCGTACATGTGTATTCTGCGGTTTACTATGGCTATGATGAGACACCGCTTCACGCACGGCTGCTCGTCCCGCTGTTTGCAGAGGATCAAGAGCTTCCCTGTGCCGTCGTTTTTCACGGGTATGGAGACAGCAAAGGCCTGCCAGAAAAACATGCGGCCCTGCTTTTAATGGGTGTTGCCGTTTTTGCGGCTGATGTAAGAGGGCAAGGCGGGGAGACAGGGAACCATTTGCCGAGTGCACATGGAATGGCGTCCGGGTGGATCACCCAGGGAATTCTGGATCCTGAACATTCCTATTATCTTGCGATTGTGCTGGATGCTGTCAGAGCGTTAGACGCCGCAGCCTCCCACCCAAAAGTAGACGCAAGCCGGCTGTTCACTGCCGGTCTCAGCCAGGGCGGCGGACTGGCGCTGATGGCCGCTGCATTAAGCGGAGACAAAATAAAATTCGCAGCCGCCTCGCTTCCCGGTATGTGCCATATGGATCTTGGAATCATGAAATCAACCGGCTCTCTAAGTGAAGCCGCTGCTTTTATTCAAAAACACCCTGAGCATCTTGAAAAAGTCATGAGCACGCTAAGCCTGTTCGATTTACTGAATCATGCTCCGGCTATTAAAGTCCCCGTTCACATCCAAGTCGGATTAAAGGATCCGGTCTCTGTTCCGGAAAGCATCATGGCCGTATACAACAGAATTCCATCCCGTAAAAAGCTTGACGTCCATCCTTTTACCGCGCATGAAATGACTGCGCACGTGCAGCGGAGAATGCTGGAATACGTGAAGGAAGAACTTTTCAGCAAGTAGCAGGTTTTGATCATGCAAAGGGCCATTTTTAGGAACAGGGGGACCCGCCAGAGGAGAAAGGGAATCGCCCATTGAACGTTATGCTGACTTTTGAGGGGTTTATGCTGACTTTTTTCTGATATTTGCTGACTTTCCGTATTTTATGCTGAATCGGACTGACAATGGGCGGCAGCCATAATTCCAATTGAGAAACATAAAAAAATCGCCCCCCGGAGAAGGCGATTTTTTTATGTTCTTATTCTACCGCTCCGTATAGCTCTTCAAGCGGCTTCATGATGATTTTATTTAGTTCGGCGATAACCATGCTCATGCGCTGTTCGGCTTCCATAAGTTGGGCGATCGTTGGATGCTGCTGGACAAGCGCGACAGATTTTTGCGCCTGCTCGACTTCCTCTTGTGAGATTTCCTGGCCGGACATTTGTTTTTGCTGAAGCTTCAGCTGAATGTCACGGAAGTTGTCGAACATATTTTTAGCTGCTTCATCTGCGTTTACTTGATCGTACAGCGCTCTCAGCTGCTTGTATTCTGTGCTTTCGCGAAGCGCTTTTTCCAGACCGCTTGCTTCATCATATAAATGGTTTGACATATGGTCGCCCTCCTTTTTAATACGATCCTAGTTTAGGACCCCTACCCACTATAACAGAAATGCTTTTGTTTTTCATGGGATGCCTGGCCGGCTCATGTCTTTACCCTTGGAAAATGGCGAACAAAGCCTGGATGATTCCAATCAGACCGCCGAGCAGGGCTCCCAAATAAGTAATCATTTTCAACTCACTGCTTGTAATGGAGAGCACCATCTGCTCCAGTCTTTGAGTGGAGAACGTATCGACCTGTTCCTTGACGATCTGCTCAATTCGAAGCTGTTTCATGAGCTCATCCATATGATTGGTCAAACCGCCAAGTGCCATCGAAATCATATTTGGGATGAACCTCGTTCTCATCTGATTGTGGTAAGGCTCTGTTATTTCGTAGACCGTTTTGCCATACCAATCCTTGATGCCGGCAGAGCGGATGATCCTGGTTTTAAGCTCGCCGATGCTCTCGTTCAGATTCAATTTCTCCTGAATCTCCCGGAATTTCAGCTGCTTTGCTTTTTGCCATTCGCCTGTAATTAAGTCGCCGATAAAGGCTTCCGTTTCGCCGTTTTTCAGGAATTTGATCAGCTCCGGCTGCACGAGGTCGGATAGGTTCATATTACCAGTAAACATTTGAATCATGCTTCCCAGGCGGCCGCGTTCTGCCAGGAAGTCATCGATCATATTCCGGATCCTGTTTTTGCCTTCCACGCTCTCAAAATAGCGGATCCCTGAAAGGATTATATAATGAGCGATTTCTTTCGCTTTTCCGTCAAGCTTTGCTTCAAGCGCCGGCGGCATTAGCTCCGACAGAGTCTTTTCGCGGTTTTCCGCTTCAAATTCTCTCCATTTGTTCTCAATCATTGTTAAAATCATTTGCTCGGTTTTCTCATCCGCGTGACTGACGCCAGCTTTTTCAGCGATTTCGAGCACTGTCTGATTTTGTTTCAACCAGTCAAACACCATTTTTTCAGCCCATGATTCAAGGGCCTGTCCAAAAGAAGATTCTGTTATTTTCTTCTTGAGGCTATCCGCCGTAAGCAAATGTTCGATCACCATTTTCCCCATCTGCTCCGCCATTTGGTCTCTTCGCTTCGGAATCAGACCCGGAGTAAAGGGGACCCGCTTTCCAAATACGTAGACAGGATTATAGGGCCTGAACAGCATTTGAATGGCCAGATGGTTCGTGATTCCGCCAATCGCTGCTCCAATTCCAATCATAAAAATAAAAGTCCATAGTACGCTCATTCTAACACTCCATATCTTCACATACTTTTCGTTTTTTCCATAAACTGCTGATAAGGACATCTGCCTAGAACAAATTATAGTTCTAGTTACGCCATTCGGCAAATGAGGGATTGCGATGAAATGGAAAAAAACCGATCTTTTTCTTCACGATGATCCAAATCCGTCTGTCAAAATCAGCAGCGGACTGCTTGAACAATTCAGGGAATTTTCAAATTCCCGATGGTGTGTCCTTTCGATTGGAAGGAATAGTGTGAAAGTCCGGCTCGTAATTATAAATGATAAGAGTTCTTTCCTCTCCTTATCCAAGTCCGCCGCCCTCTCTGCTTCCATTCCGGAACGGCTGATTGGCGGCCAAACCCTTCAGATTCGCATGGAAGCAGACCGGATTTCGCTTGGACCCGTTTTTGCCATCCTTACAGACAGCCGGGCTGCAGAGAATCACATTTCACTCGGGAATATGGAGGATTATTTTACAGAGCTTGCTTCTTACTGTGCGGAGAGAGGGTATTTATTTTATCTGTTTGCTTTGAAAGACTGGAAAGAAGGGAACGTCAGCGGCTGGGTGCGGCAGGATGAACAGTGGGTAAGGACGGTGATGCCTTATCCGGACGTTATTCACAACCGGCTGCATCAAAGAAAAACGGAGCTCGGGTTCCCATTCATTTCTTTTACAAAAGAACTGGTCCGGCTTGGAATCCCTTTTTTTAATCACCGCTTCTTAAACAAATGGGAGGTTTATGAATGGCTTGAATCGGATCCTGTTCTGCTGCCATACGTTCCGGCTTCTAAAAAACTTGCTTCCAAGAAGGATTTCGATCTGTACACCGCAACCTATGCTGATTTTTTTATTAAGCCGATCTACGGGAGCCAGGGGAAAAAAATATTCAGGGTCCGGGAAACGGATGACGGATATTTACTCGATGATACGTCTTCCATAGAACCGGCTTCCCGATTCAAGGAAACCGATGAACTATTCAGGCATATGTATCCGAGGCTGACAAAAGAGCCTTACATGCTTCAGGAAACCATCCGCATCATTACGTACCACAGCAAGCCTCTCGACTTCCGCATTCTCTGCCATAAAAAGAATGAACAGGTATGGGGGGTCACGTCGATGACAGCAAGGGTTTCATCAGACAGCACCTTCGTTTCGAATCTATATCAGGGAGGCACAGCCTATCCGGTCAAAAAAATTCTGACGGAGCTGTACGGCGATAAAAAAGCCCGCAGCATCCGAAACATGCTTGCAGAACTATCCGAAGAAATCTGCCTTGCTGTCGAACGGAATACGGACGGCTGCTACGGAGAGTTCGGAATTGATTTGACATTGGATGAGGATGAGCGTCTCTGGCTGATCGAAATTAATTCCAAGCCTTCCAAAAACAGCGAATACGTTTCAGGGCTTGTAAAAGTAAGACCCTCCGCTAAAGCGGTGGCGGATTTTGGAATGCATTTAAGTAATCGAAATGAGGTGGAAAAGAAATGAAGATGACACTCGGATTTATGACGCTTCATCAGGAAGCGGAAAAAGCATATTCCACTGAAATTGCCAAAAGATCCGGTGCCTACGGACTGACACTGTTCCGTTTCTGTCCTGCTGATATTCAGCCCGGCACGGCGCTTGTAAAAGGATTTGTATATGAAAACGAAACGTGGACACCTTCTCTCCAGCCCATTCCAGCCTATATTTATGACCGGTGCTTTTACAGCAAGGGGGACCGCTCATCTAAATCCCGCCCTATAGCCGAATGGCTGAAAAACAGACCCGATACGGTTTTTCTTGGAAAGGGACTGCCCGATAAATGGGCCGTGTACGAGGCGGTCAAAAAAGATTCCACTCTCTCCTTCTATCTTCCCGACACCACACTCATTCAGACAGCCAAGGATGTACTCCCGCTTCTGTTCCGTGAAAGACAATGCATGTTAAAGCCATTAAAAGGCTCTCAGGGACGCGGGATTATCGCCCTGACCCTTAGCGGAAAAACCATTGAAGCCGTATATCACAGCGGGGTTCATAAAAAAACGAAGCCCTTCCCTTCTTTGGATGAATTTGAATCGTGGATGAATCTGTTCCTAAAGCAATCCCCCCACGCTTACTTAATGCAGCCTCTCCTTTCGCTCTCAGACCGGAACCGCTATCCGTTTGATATCCGGATTCTGATGCAAAAGGATGGAAACGGCAACTGGACCGAGCGCGGACGGGGAATTCGAAGAGGGTACCAAGGCTCCTTCATTTCCAATTTGGGAAGCGGCGGAGAAGGCAACTCCTACGAGGACTGGTTCAGCAAACTATCAAGGCGCCAGGCTTATCTTTTCCATGATGATCTTTCCACCATTCTGGCGAAGCTTCCCCTTGTTCTCGAGGAATCGTTCGCTTCCCTGTTCGAGCTCGGAATCGATATCGGCTATTCCCGGGACGGATCAATCTGGATTCTCGACGTCAACTCAAAGCCCGGACGACAGCTTATTATGCAAACATTGCCGGAACAGAAAAACAATCTTTTTGAAGCCCCCCTTGCATACTGCAAGCACCTGATTTCAGGGAATAGTCTCGCCGGCAGCGACCGCCCATTACCAGAATGAAAGGAGCCTGAACGAACTTATGTCCGAATTTTATACACTCTATCTGCTCGATGAAAACGACAGCGGACCGGAATTTCATTTCCCCGCCGGCCATGATGTGTTCGATTCCGTCACCCATGCCGCTTTTGGAACGTTCTGCCTTCCGTGCACTTCTCAGACGAGCGGAAAAAGCGAATCCGAAATCGGAATCCATCCTGCACTCGTGAAGAAACTGAAGCTCCCTTTTGCGGGGAAAACAAGGATTCTCGTTCATGACGGAATTCTGTATCTAGGTCCGCTGATCGGCATTTTCACAGCAGGATTTACAGATTCGCTTCTCCGTCCGATTGGGGAACGCTCATTATTTTTTGCGAAAATGATGAGCATGGACCAGACAGCCGGAATGTATACGGTTGTCTTCGGCGCCCATCACATCAATTGGGAAAATGGAACGGTCACCGGCTATACATATGGCCAAAAAGGGTGGAGCGAGCTTGAAGTCCCTATCCCAAACGTCGTATATGACCGCCTTCCGAACCGAAAAGTGGAAAACCATCAGGCTCTGAAGCTCGTGAAACGCCGGCTGATCGAAGAATACGGAATCCCATGGTTCAATCCAGGCTTCTTCAACAAATGGGACATTCACCAAACGCTATCCGACATTCCGGAAGCCCAAGGGTATTTGCCTGAAACCGTCCTCGGTCCGACTCTGGAAAAAATTGAGCAAATGCTCAGTTCCTATAAAAGCGTGTATTTGAAGCCGGCAAACGGCAGCCTTGGTCTCGGAGTGTTTCAGATCATGTACAGCCGGAAGGAAGAATGCTACTTCTGCAAATACAGGGATGAAACCTTTCAGAACAAACTGAGAAAGTATCCTTCCCTTGAACATTTCTTCAAGCATTCCTTCGAAGGCCGGCTCCTTGATGCGTATCTTGCCCAGCAGGGAATCGAGCTGTTCCAGCAGGGCGGCCAGCCGGTTGATTTCCGTATTCACACAAACAAAGATGCGGAAGGCGAGTGGAATGTAACGGCGATTGCGGCGAAGGTTGCCGGGCGGGGCAGCGTCACGACTCACTTAAACAGCGGAGGCATTGTGAAAACACTGGAGGAGCTGTTCGATGATCCCCAGGAACGAATCCGTGTCCTGCATCATTTAACCGACGCCTCCATATTGCTCAGCCGTCATATTGACAGTAAAGTTCCCGGGTTCATCGGGGAAATTGGATTTGATCTCGGATTGGATCAGTCAGGGAAGGTCTGGCTGTTTGAAGCCAATTCCAAACCCGGACGCTCCATCTTTTCCCATCCGAAGCTCAAGGATGGAGATTTGCTTTCAAGACGGCAATTCCTTGATTATGCCATGTTTCTCATGAAGAAGTCTGTTGAATCGCCGGAGGATATCGTTCAATGACGACCGGTCAGCCGAGGGTTGCCATTTTGACGGCTTCAGGAAAAAATCCCCGGACCTTCTGCGGCAGCGAGTTTTATTTTAAAAAACTGATCGGGGAGATTTCCAGACGCGGCGGTCTATGCTATGTCCTTACACCCGAAGGAATGAAGGACCGGTATGCGGAAGGATTCAGCTTCTTTGCCGAAAAGCATCAATGGCGAATCATTAAAGCTCCGCTTCCGGACGTTGTCTACAACCGGATTCCAACAAGAACAGCCGAACAAAAAGCGGAGGAGTGCCTTAAGAAGCTGAAAGAAAAACAAATCATCCTGTGCAATCCTTCCTTTTTCAATAAATGGGAAGTCTGGAATGCTCTATCCGATGTCCCCCTTCTCCGTCCCTTTCTCCCGATCACCTCCTTTATAGAAAGTGAGGAAGATTTAAAGGAATGGACGGCAAGACTTGGAAAAATCTACATTAAGCCAGTCCATCAATGCAAAGGAAAAGGCATTATGAAGGTGACTATGCTAAGCAAACACGCTGTACTGGCAGAAACGATTGAAGCGCCTCCCTTTCAAACAACGATTGAAGAGGTGTGGGAGAAAATTTCCGGCACACCTGTCATCGTTCAGCAGTCCATCGATTCGGATTTGATCAATGGAAGGAAATACGATTTGCGAATCCTTGGCGTTTTTAATGGAACATCCCACGTGCTCGCTGGAACCGGAGTGCGCGTAGCGAAAAAACAAAACCTGACCACCCATGTACCAGCCGGAGGAGAAATCGTGCCATTCCGCCTGATTGAAAATCGGGTTGATCAAAATCAGCTGCACTTTCTCACAGAAACAGCCGGGAAAGCCCTATCAGAAAGGTATGGACTGATCGGGGAATTTTCAATCGATGCCGGCCTCGATCAAAACGGGAACCTTTACATTTACGAAATCAATTCCAAGCCCATGAAATTTGATGAACCCGAAATTGAACGTGCCCGCATTTCGCAGCTTTCCAGGCTGTTCCTTCATCTGGCGGAAACCCGATCCTTTTGACCAGTTATTGGCAAAAGGATTTTTTCTGTTTATGCCGTATTTACTTTAGTAAAGAAACATTGAACAAGGAGTGATGGAACATGGTTCAGCATTTTCAGTGGAAACCCTTATTCCAGCAGGCAAACCTGCCGGGATGGCGAATTTCCTTTTATTTTAAAGGAACCCATTACGATGGCATTTACCATAAAAATGGACAGGTGGAATGGGGCACATCCATTCCTCCGGGAGACGAAGAAGAACACTTGCTTACCCAGATCCATGAACTGATGCTTTTTCACGTTTATGAATAAATGAAACAGCAGAACGGACACTTTCGTTCTGCTGTTTTTGTGCGGAGATGGCGGGGGTGCCTGTCCCCTTCTGCTTCACCGCAGCAGGGGACATAGACCACAGCCGATCAACCCTTATCTGCCAAGGCTTTCAAGCGGCGGTGCCAGAGCTTTAGTACGGTAAAATTTCAGGGGACTGGCACAGTGCCTGTCCCCTTCCGCTTCACCGCAGCAGGGGACAGAGACCTCAGCCGATCACCCCTTATCTGCCAAGGCTTTCAAGCGGCGGTGCCGGAGCTTTAGTACGGTGAAATTTTGGGGGACTGACCCCCGCCGGTAACTTTCCAGGTACAATCAGCCAGCATCTGGTTTTCTGCACATCTCCAAACCGCTTTCCGCTCTCTATCCGCCTGCCGGTACTACGGGACTGACTTCCTGTTATAATAAAAATCACACTACCAATATAAAGGAGTATGGCGATGCTTCAGCAACTGAAGATTTACTTCCAGCATGATCTTCTATCGGGAGAACCAAGGCTGATGGATGAGTATAAATGGTTTGAAACAGCTGACGGAGAGAGTTTTGGCATTCGGAAATCCAGGCTGACAGATAAAGAGGAAAGCTTGCTTCAAGCTCTTTTTGAGGAAGTTTTTCTTCATGAGGATACTGGCGGAAATTCAGCAGAAAATCGGTGGTACGGCTATTTAACGGGAAAAGATCCTTCGCCCCCTACTCCTCTTGCTGTTCGCTTTATTCATGTGAAATTCAGTGAACGCATTGAGGATAAGCAGGCATTTGTGGAAGCGGCGGGAGGATTTATGGAGGAGTCTGAAGTCGTCTGGCTGTCCCGGCAGACGTGTGTTGTTATTGAAAAGGCGGCATCAGGATTGCTTGATATGGAATCCATTGCCGCTCTGTCCTCCTCCGTCCTGAGTGACTTTTTCATGGAGCCTGCCTTTTTCATCGGACAAATCCATGAAAGCAATGCGCAGCTGAAAGAAAAATTTGATGCTGAGCGGCACATGTTCCTGGAGTTCCCGGGACTTCTTCCAAAAAATAAAATCATGACCTTTTATGAAGCCTGTCCCCTATTTCTGACGGGAAGCCGGTATCGGGCTGTTCAAAGCGCGATTTCGGACCGGCTGATTGAAACGCTTGAGGAGGAAGAGCTGATTTCAACGCTGAAGGTGTTTTTTTCCAGCAACTTAAACGTTTCTTCTGCAGCCAAAGCGCTGTATATGCACCGGAACAGCCTTCAATACCGGATTGACCGCTTTATTGAGAGGACAGGGATTGATATTAAATACTTTTCTAACGCCCTTGCGGTTTATCTCTTGATTATTCACAGGGAAAATCCGCTTCCTCCTGTTGAATAGGCAGATTGCACGAAAGCCCTTTCAGTTTTTTGTGCAACTTGTCTATTTACGCTTTCCCTTCCTTTTTCTAGAATGAAAGTATAGATAAAACGCTTTCAAATTTCTGAAAAAAGCATTTATTAGGAGGAAGAGACATGGCAGAACTAGTATTGGATTCCATCCATAAAATTTACGACAATAAAGTAACCGCGGTTAGCGATTTTAACCTTCACATTCAGGATAAAGAGTTTATCGTATTCGTAGGGCCTTCAGGCTGCGGTAAGTCTACGACTCTTCGTATGATTGCAGGACTTGAAGAAATTTCAAAAGGCGATTTCATGATCGACGGCAAGCGCATGAATGATGTTGCGCCGAAAGACCGCGATATCGCGATGGTTTTCCAGAACTACGCTCTTTACCCTCATATGAACGTATACGATAACATGGCATTCGGATTAAAACTGCGTAAATTCCCTAAGGATGAAATTGACCGCCGCGTAAAAGACGCAGCAAGAATCCTTGGTCTTGAACAGTATTTAGACCGTAAACCAAAAGCTCTTTCCGGCGGTCAGCGCCAGCGTGTTGCACTTGGACGTGCCATCGTGCGTGACGCAAAGGTTTTCCTTATGGATGAGCCGCTTTCCAACCTTGATGCGAAGCTTCGCGTACAAATGCGCGCAGAAATTTCCAAGCTGCATCAGCGTCTTCAAACGACGACAATTTATGTAACGCATGACCAAACGGAAGCGATGACCATGGCAACACGTCTTGTTGTTATGAAAGACGGTCTGATCCAGCAGGTCGGAGCTCCAAAAGAAGTGTACGAAAAACCTGAAAATGTATTCGTTGGCGGGTTCATCGGATCCCCTGCCATGAACTTCCTGACAGGAAAACTTTCCGACGGCTTCTTCGAAATGAGCGGTGAGAAAGTAACCGTTCCTGAAGGAAAAATGAAGTTCCTTCGCGAGCAAGGCTATGTCGGCAAGGAAATTATCATGGGAATCCGTCCTGAGGATATTCATGATGAGCCTGTATTCGTTGACGCTTCCATCGGTTCTAAAATCGATGCAAAAATTGAAGTATCCGAGCTTATGGGTGCTGAAACTATGCTTTACTCTCAAGTAGCAGGCCAGGAATTTATCGCACGCGTCGATTCCCGTACAGATATCGATCCGGGACAGGTTCTGCCTCTTGCATTTGATATGAACAAAGTTCACTTCTTTGATAAAGATTCTGAATCCAGAATCCGTCCTGCAAGCGAAGCAAAAGCTGTACTAGTGTAATATGAAAAAGAAGCTGCTTACCCGGGCAGCTTCTTTTTTTTTGCTCCAGTCTCATTCTTTTATCATCACAGCTTCCACATGCAAACAATTCGGGCAGCTGAACTGATGAATGCATTCATGCTGTTCCAAAGAATGAAGAACCCCGTCGAAGAGCTTCATTGTATCAATTTCCATATAGGCGCTGTATTCATCCAGATAATCCGTCGCTCTTCCTTCATCCCCCATGATGGTCCCGCAATTGGGACAGAGAATCTCTTTTGCTTCAAAGCCATTGCAAAGCGGGCACATGCTCATCGGAATCAAACTCCTTCATCTGTCATTCTTTCCGTATTTTTTACCTCTGCTTATGAAATATGTGGCCCTTTTTTGCCCGTTGAATAATTTACCAATTTTATATCTGGATGAAACATTCATATCCGAAACATAATACGTAGTGTAGAAAGCGCACTGGGCCAAGCAAGCAGATGCGGGAGGTTCACTCGCTGATTCTCCGGCTGGTGCAAGTCCAGCTGGCCCAACCAAAATACACTCATAGGAGTTGAAAAACATGGCAAACAACACTAGCTCAAACCAACTAGTAGTACCAGGTGCACAACAAGCTATCGATCAAATGAAATATGAGATCGCTTCTGAGTTTGGAGTAAACCTTGGAGCAGAAACAACTGCTCGCGCTAACGGTTCTGTAGGCGGAGAAATCACAAAACGTCTAGTACAAATGGCTCAACAGTCTTTCGGCGGAGCTCGCTAATTTAATATCATGGATTCGAAGGGGGATGCCTTTAGCGCATCTCCCTTCTTCTATTTTGGTGGAATGGCGGCAGACTATTCATGACCGGAAATCCCGCATACCTCTTTTGTTTGGCGGTTCCCGCCGAGGCAAACCTCCATATAATGTACAAAATAGGGATGGAGGGAGCTATGGAGAATGACTGCCGAGCTGGATTGGGGTTTAATTGGATTTATTCTTTTATTTTTCATGCAGGAAACTGATTTGCCTTTTCGGCTATTTCTTTTTAAAAATCCGCAAAGTAAGGTATGATGAGGAAAAAGGGAGTGGCCATATGAACATCGCATTTTTTGGAAGCACGGGCCGGGTAGGCCTTGAACTTGCCTCCTTCCTCACTGAAGCCGGACAGCCCTTCAAAGCACTGGTCCGGTTTCCAGAAAAACTTCATGCTTTAGGGAACGCTGAAATCATAGAAGGAAATGCCCGTAACTTAGTGGACGTGGAAAGAACCGTTGCAGGATGCAAAACGATTATCAGCTGTCTGAATACAGATGGCAATGATACGTTATCCGTCAGCATGGAAATCATCCTGGATGCTGCAAGAAAACATGGCGTTGAAAGAATGATTACCGTTGGAACCGCAGGGATCCTTCAGTCCAGAAATGATTCATCGCTGTACCGGTTCCAATCCAATGAATCGAAGCGGCGTTCAACGAGAGCCGCCGAAGAACATGCGAAGGTGTATGAAATGCTGAGGGAATCGGATTTAAACTGGACAATCGCATGCCCTACCTACTTACCGGATGGAAAGCTCACAGGAATTTACCGCTCTGAAGAAGATGTGCTTCCTGATGGCGGTACATCCATCTCCGTCCAGGACACGGCTCATTTTGTGTTCCATGAATGGCAGAATCCGAGGTATACCGGAAAACGTGTTGGGCTTGCTTATTAGAAAAGCGCCGCATCCTCCCGATGCAGCGCTTTTCTTATGCCTCATTCTTCCTTTTTTCCATCACATACTCGACATGATGCTCTCCCCATTCTCTCATCATCAAAATGAGCGGTTTCAGAGATTGGCCAAATTCAGTAAGAGAATACTCGACTTTTGGAGGAATCTCTTTATAGATTTCCCGGTGAACGATTCCATCTCTCTCCAGCTCTCTAAGCTGAAGGGTTAGCATGCGCTGCGTGATTTCCCCATTCAGACGTTTAAGTTCATTAAATCGTTTTTTTCCGTCGAGCAAATAGAAAAGAATGACCCCTTTCCATTTTCCCCCGATAATATCAAGCGTCGCTGCGACAGAACAAGAATACCCATATGCTTTAAAATCCGTCATTTTTTCCACTCCATCTTACAGTATAAAAAATGTTCCTATACCACATACATGTGCGTACTTACATTTATCATTCCAATTTATTATACTAAATCCAGCAGCAATTCAACAACAACAGGAGGATACATGAAAATGAACATTCAAGATAAAAAACAGGAAATCATAAAGGCATTCGAGTTCAGGCATGCAGCTAAAACCTTTCAGGCAGATAAGAAAATCTCTCAAGAGGACTTCCATTTTATCCTGGAAACCGCAAGACTGTCACCGTCTTCATTTGGGTATGAACCATGGAAAATACTTGTCGTTCAAAATAAAGAGATCCGAGAAAAGCTGATGCCATATACATGGGGCGGAAAAGGCCAGCTGCAGACTGCCAGCCATTTTATTCTGATCTTTTCAAGAAATGAGAAAGACATGCACCACGAATCTCCATATATCCAGCATATGATGGATGCAAATGGCCTTTCTGAGGAATCCCAGAAAATCAGACGAAGTATTTTTAAAACGTTCCAGGAATCTGATTTTAAACTCCTTGAATCGAGCCGCGCGATGTTTGACTGGTCATCCAAGCAATCGTATATTGCGCTCGCCAATATGATGACATCCGCTGCCCAAATCGGGATCGATTCCTGTCCGATTGAAGGATTTGATAAAGATAAAGTGGAACAAGTGCTCCGTGAGGAAGGAATTTTAACTGGCGATAACCTGGAATTGTCTGTCATTGCCGCTTTCGGTTACCGCGTAGATGAACCAAGAGCCAAAACGAGACAGTCTCTCGATACCCTTGTAGACTGGGTTTAATATCCATAGAAAAAAGCCCGCTTCAAAACGAGCGGGCTTTTTTTTATCCTGCGAGGCTGCTGCCTGCATTTTGTTTTCCTTGCTGCAATTGATACATTTGATAATATTTTCCTTCCAGCTTCATCAGTTCATCATGATTTCCCTGTTCGGCGATTCTGCCCCGGTCCAGAACGAGAATTTGGTCAGCATTTTTAATGGTCGACAGCCTGTGGGCGATGATAAACGTGGTACGGCCCTTTTTCAGCACCTCGAGCGCTTCCTGAATGACCGTTTCCGTCTCGGTATCGATGCTTGCCGTTGCTTCATCAAGAATGAGAATGGCCGGATCGTAGGCGAGTGCTCTGGCGAAGGAGATGAGCTGGCGCTGTCCGGAAGAAAGCGTGCCTCCCTTTTCAATAACCGGCTCATCAAAGCCCTTCGGTAAATTTTTCAGAAGATTCTCCGCTCCTACATCGGTTAAAGCCTTCTCAATTTGTTCTCTTGTTATCTGTTCATTTTCAAGACTGACGTTTGAAGCAATCGTGCCGGTAAACAGAAATGGATCCTGCAGGACGATTCCCATATGCTTACGGATTTCCTGTCTGGACAGATCCTGAATGTTTACCCCATCAATCATTATCCGGCCTTTTTTTACATCGTAGAAACGGAAAAGCAAGTTCATAATGGAACTTTTCCCGGATCCGGTATGGCCGACTAGCGCAACGGTTTCTCCCTGTTTTGCTTCAAAATGAATATCCTTGAGAACATCATGGTCCTCCGTATAGCCGAAGGTAACATGTTCAAAAACGACATTTCCTTTGTACCGTTTATTGTCCGCTTCTGCCACATCAATTCCCTTTTCATCCAAAAGGCTGAACACCCGGTTCGATGCAACACGCGCCTGCTCCAGCTGGGCAAACTGATTGACAATTCCTGAAATCGGCTGAAACAAACGGTTCAGGTAATCAACAAACGCATACAGAACACCGAGAGACACCATGGATCCGGGGGTTAATGATGCCCCTCCGAAATACCAGATAAGAGCAACGAACGCGACATTCCGGATAAAGCCGACCATGTTATGGGATAAAAGAGCATTCACGCTCAGCAGCTTATTCTGATACCGGAAATGCGCTTCATTCAGCTCTTCAAACTCCTTTGCTGTCTCCTTTTGGCGGCGGAAAGCCTGAATAATCGTCATTCCCTGTATCGACTCATTGACCATGGCATTGATGTCACTGACGAGTGTCCGGATTTTCTCATTATAATCAGAGGAGAATTTCCGGTAGGCAATGGTCCACAGAACGAGAATCGGCAGAATAGCCATACAAATAAGGGCAAGTTTTGCCTCCAGCAGGAACAGGGCGATGAAAATTCCGGTGATATAAATCGCACTTGTAAAGAACGTAGCGAGAACCGCCACATATAGTTCCCTGATTGCTTCTGTATCGTTTGTGACCCTCGCCACTACTTTTCCGGCAGGCAGATTATCAAAATACTGAATCGGCAGCCTCTGGATATGCTCAAAAATATCCTGCCTCATTTTTTGGATGATCCGGTTGGACGTCACCTGAAGAAAGAAACGCTGGCCGTAGTTAAAAAATGATGCCAGAACGAGCAGCCCTAAATACAGGGACATCAGGAAGATCAGCCCGTTTACTTCCGGCTCATAAAATTTCAGCAATTCATCTTTGCTGAGCTTTTGAGCGGGATACCGCGTTTCACCATCCCGGTTTTTTATCGTAAACTGTCCGTTTTTTGCACTTCGTTTGCCATCTTCTTTGACAGCTTCAGGGATAAAATAATAATTCAATTCCGTTTGAAGAACTTGAACTTGTTTCCCTTTCTGCTCTCCTTTTTCAAAACGGTCTGCTCTCTTATAAGTCCGGCCATGATATTGAACCGTATCTTTTCCGGATGATTCTGTTTCATACCACGGCTTTTCAATTCCGATAATATGGTCATCAATCATCTTCTTTGCAATAATCGGTCCGGTCAGTTCTGCACTGACGGCGACTGTCAGCATAAGCAGAGCTGCAATCAGTGTTTTTTTATAATGAAGCGCGTATTGGACTAAGCGATTTCCTGTTTTCATGCGCCCACCCCGCCTTCATTTTGCGCCTCAACCTGCTGGCGTTCATATTGTGTCTTGTACCAGCCATCTTCTTTCATCAGCTGCTCATGTGTGCCTTCTTCCGCAATCCGGCCATCTTCCAGGACAAGAATCCGGTCGGCATGCTCAACTGCTGACAGACGATGGGTCGTAATAAATGTTGTTTTTCCTGCCCGCTCGCGGCGGATGTTTTCAATAATGGCGGTTTCCGTTTTTGCATCCACTGCTGAAAGCGAATCATCCAAAATCAGAATTTCAGGATTGGCAATAAGGGCCCGTGCAATCGAAATCCGCTGCTTCTGCCCTCCTGATAACGCGACCCCTTTTTCCCCGACGAGGGTTTTAAGCCCCTCAGGAAGCATCTCGATATCTTTTCGGAAAAAGGCTGAATCGATTGCCTGCTCCACATCCCCCTCCGTTCCGTTCTTCTTCCCGAAGAGAATGTTTTCCCGGACGCTTCTGGAAAATAAGATATGGTCTTGCGGAACATAGCCGATCCATTTTTGCATCGTTTCCATTGGAATCCGCTGAATGGGTACTCCCGCAATCAGAATTTCGCCTTTTCCATGAGGGTACTGTCTTAGAAGCTGGCGGATGACCGTCGTTTTGCCGCTTCCGGTTTTCCCGACGATTCCGACGGTTTCCCCCCTGCCCGCTTTAAACGAAAGGCTCTTTAGATTTTCAACAGAGGAAGACGGATACTGGAACGTCACATTCCTGAATTCAATCGTCTCCGGCACTGCGGCCTCAATCGGATGCTCATGATCCTTTACATCCTCTTCATAGGCGAGTGTCTCATTGACGCGGTCAAGGGAAGCATTTCCCCTTTGCATAATATTGATCAGTTCACCGATTGCAAACATCGGCCAGATCATCATTCCAAGATAGACGTTAAAGGAAACCAGTTCCCCGAGCGTCAGCTCCTGGTTAAAAACAAGATAAGCCCCAAATCCAAGCCCGATCATATAGCTGATTCCCACCAGTAGCTTCACGGTCGGATCAAACAAAGCGTCAATTTTTGCGACCGCCACGTTTTTCCTGTATACGTCATCGGTCATTTGACTGAACCGTTTTACATCCTCTTTCTCCTGCACGAAGGCTCTCAGAACCCGGACTCCCTGAACAGACTCAAGCACCTTGTCATTCAAATCCCCGAACGAGTCCTGCGCCTGCGTAAACCGTTCATGAATTTTCTTTCCGTACAGATTCATGGCAATCGCCATAAGCGGAAGCGGCAGCACTGCAGCAATCGTAAGCTTCCAGCTGATGAGGAAGGCCATCGAAAAGAGTATAGTGAGCATAAACAAACTCGAATCGACAAGCGTCAAAATCCCGAAGCCGGTCGTCAAGGAAACCTGTCTGAGATCATTCGTCGCCCGGGCCATTAAATCACCCGTCCGGTTCTGCTCATAAAATCTCGGAGTCATTTTGATCAGATGATTCATAAATCTGGAGCGGAGGATTTTCTCGATCAGCTGGGCTCCTCCGAACAAATTGTACATCCAGAAGTAGGTCATCGTGTACGTAACAGCACCGAGACCGAGGAATAAAAGGATATACCTGATCAGAGATTCTGACGAAAACGTTCCTGCCTTGATCTCATCGATTACTGTGCCGAGAAGCTTCGGAGGAACGACCTCGAGTACATTCACCATCTGCAGCAAAATAATAGCGATGGCATAGCGAAGCCAGTATTTTTTAAAAAACCATTTTAATTTCCCTAAAACTGAAAACATGCGTTCATCTCCTTTTCATTCCATTGCGGCTAGCCACTCTCTGGATCTCCTGCATTGAGAAGCAGTCTGGACATTTTTTTTGCGGTCATTGAATTTCCTCCTTAAAATCAGCTTATTTATCTTTAAAAGACGTTGGAAAGTCTTAAAAAGCAAAAAAGGCACACCCCTGGGATATGCCTTTCCAAAATGAAAAAGGCATGGAACTGCGATAGAAACGCAGACCACGCCTTAACTCATAACAGCTGGAACCATATGCTGTTTATACGTTAAAGGAAGGCCGCGTCTGATTGACGTACAGAAATAAGCTTGATTCGATCCATTCTTCTCATGACGCGTCCCTCCCTTCCATTTATTGTTTAATCTTCTTTGTAAAGATATCATTTGTGACAGCTTTTTGTCAATTCTAATTTTTCTAAATCCTATCGGCAGTTCTGCCTCATTCGGCCTGACACCATTTCAAACAGCATACTGGCTCCTTAAAGCAGCATCTTTTTTCGGGAGGTCTAAGGACCCATTTTTAATTTTTCCAGTTTCAGTTTCTCAGAAAAGAGGTAGATAATATACAACAATAAAAAACGAAAAAGAACGACAACCAGGAGGTTCTAAAATGGAAAAAGCTACATATTTCGTTGGTTCTTCTTTGAAAATGGAACAGGCAATTGAATTGAACCAGCTTGCAAAATCACTTAACACTGACATATATATCAATGCAGATGAAAGGTCTAAAGTCGATGTTTCAAAACTCCCATCTCTTGTCGCATTTTTGCTGACAGTATCTGATGATAAAGAGCTCCAAATTATTTGCGATAAAGATAAATATGATCAAGTCAGTGAAAAACTAGGAATGATGTTCGCTTCCCAGGGACTGGCAGCACCTTTGCATTAAAATTCCAATAACGTACACACTAAAACTAAAAGGTAAAGGAGAATCCACTATGCTGCGTACAATCCTCATGGTTATCGGTGCAATCGTTGTTATTGCCTGGATCGTAAATATGCTGTAAAAACCTGCTGAGCAGGTTTTTTTATTTGGAGTGACTTTGCTGAGGGCCAGGGAAAAGAGGAACAGCAGCTTCCGGGTCTTGATTTGCGGACTTTTTAAGGATAATTGCTGACTTTATGAACTTAATTGCGGACTTTTCATTGATAATTGCTGACTTTTCACCGTTAATTGCGGACTTTTCACCGTTAATTGCTGACTTCACCGGTTCATATCGGGATCAGACTCCCTATTCAAACGCAAAGAAACCCTGCAGCGGCTTGCTGCAGGGCTTCTTGATTATCCGTTTTTAAATTTTTCTTTCAGCTTCTTCTGTTCTTTTTTAATTTTGTCTTTTATCTTCTTTTCAAGGTCGCCCTGTTTTTTGTGGCCGTGGTCTTTATGCTCTTTTTTCCCTTTTTCATCAAAGCTGCCTCCAAAATTGCCTCCGGGCGGTGCTGGTGCTGGTAATGGGGCAGGTTTTTGGTAGAGCGGCAGATTGAAGCTTTGCTTTTCCTCGTTTTTCAGGGCACGCTCCATGATTTTTTTATAAAGCGGAGCCGCGGTTTTGCTGGCTGTTGTATCAAGGATGTTATCCGCATCGGTTTTGTCATAGCCGACCCAGAGGGCTCCGGCTAGGTTTGGTGTAAAGCCTGCAAACCACTGATCCTTCGTGCCGTCCCCGCCGTTTGGATCCTGAGTGGAACCGGTCTTTCCGGCTAACTCCCACCCGTCAATCCGTGCGTTTTTCCCGGTTCCTTCATTTACCGTTCCAAGCATAAGCTGGATGATTTTCGACGCTGTCTCAGGGTCGGTTGCCTTTGTTTTAGCTCCCTTCCACTCCCCAATGGTTTTTCCATCGGAATTTACGATGCTCGTAATGGAATGGGCTTCATTTCGGATCCCTTTATTCGGGAAGGCCGAAAAGGCTTCTGCCATCTGCAGCGGGGAAACCCCTTCATTCAATCCGCCGAGAGCCAGTCCGTATTGGCGGTCTTTTTCCGTAACCGGAATACCGAATCTTTTTGCGGAATGCAGTCCCGCATCAATTCCGATTTTGCTTAGGGTATATACAGCCGGAACATTATAGGAATGAATAAACGCGTCATAAAGAGAGACCGTACCCCGGTACTGTCCATCAATATTTTTAGGCGTATAATTGCCGAAATCCATTTCCTCATCCTTCAGCGGTGAATCCAGCGTATATCCTTTTTCAATTGCAGGTGTATACGCAGCGATCGGCTTCATGATGGATCCCGGCTGTCTTTTCAGCTGGGTCGCCCTGTTAAATTGGCGGAAGGAATGCTCTCCCCTTCCTCCGATCAGAGCTTGAATACCGCCCGTTTTCGGGTCAATTAACACCGAGCCCGCCTGGACCATTTGGTCGGTTTTACTCTGAGGGAACAGGCTGTCATCCTTAAATACTTCTTCCAGACCTGCCTGCATATCCTGATTCAATTCGGTATGAATCTGATAGCCGCCGGCAAGAAGCTTTTCCTGGGAAATGCCGTAGCGCTGGCTCGCTTCTGCGATGATCTGATCCACGTAAGATGGATATTTTCCCTTCAGCGGATCGGTTGATTTCTCTTTTAAAACGAGCTCTTCGTTCCGGGCTTTATCCGCATCCGCTTTTGAAAGAAATTTCTGTTTCTCCATTAACTTGAGCACGACATTGCGCCGTTCAATCGCTTTATCGTAATTTTTTACAGGCGAGTAGTTATTCGGCGCTTTTATCAGTCCGACCAAAATAGCCGATTCGCTGTCAGATAAATCTTCAGGCTCTTTTCCGAAATAGGTTTGCGCCGCTTTTTTCAGCCCCCACGCACCCTCTCCAAAATAAACCTGGTTCGCGTAAAGCTCCAGAATATTTTCTTTGGAATACTCCTGTTCAATTTTCTTGGCCAAAAAGTATTCATCAAATTTCCGGGTAAACGTTTGATCCTGAGTCAGGAACGTATTTTTGGCAAGCTGCTGTGTAATGGTGCTTCCGCCCTCCACTACGCCTCCTGCCGCGATATTTTTCACCGCCGCACGAACAATTCCAAGATAATCAATTCCATGATGCTTATAGAAGTCCCGGTCTTCCGTGGCGACGAGAGCATGTTCAAAGTTCTTTGGCATTTCCTCGTAGTCCATCCACTCCACTTTAGAAGATGAGAGCTTGCTCGCAAGCTTCCCATTCTGATCATAGATGGAAGTCGGCTGAACAATTGACTTCTCAAGCTTACTGACATCCGCCCTCGCAATCATGACCTGATGAAGGAGAAGTCCTGCCAGAACAGCAATCAGCAAAACAATAATAAATATTTTCAAACGAAATTTTTTCTTCATAGTATCCCCGCAATCTTTAAGGAAATTGGGCATGGTCCAATGACTTTTCGCATTACCCTATCAAAACATAACGATAAATGATACGAACAGAAGCAGCTTTTCCTAGGGGTAGCAGCCTTATGGATTAATATTTACCAAAAAGGGTATGGAATGGTAGATCATGAAAAATAAAAAAAGGATGTGGGGAAAATGAATACCATTCGTCACCTGCTCGTCGCGTTCAATGGATCAGAAGACAGCAAGGAAGCACTGTCAGCCGGCATTAGCTTGAGCAAACAGCTTAATGCCCATTTATCCGTTCTTCATGTATATGAAGACGAACCGAATCCGCCTGTCACCGCATCGTCCACTCAGCCGCTCTATGCCAACCGGATGAGCGGAGATGGCATGACTAATTATCCAATGCCCCCTGTCGTTGAAGCAAGCAAACAGCCTTATCCCGAAGAGCAATATTCAACAGACGGGACAAACCGCATCACAGCTGAAGCTCAATCCATTCTTCAGCAAAACCAGATCAAAGGCGAAGTAAAAGTAATGGACGGGAACCCGTCTGACGCCATTCTCTCCTATGCTGAAGAAATCGGAGCCGATATGATCGTTATCGGACAGCGCAATCTATCCGGCATTAAGAAGCTTATTACAAGCAGCGTCAGTGAAAAGGTAACCAAAGAGTCGGTCATTCCAGTGCTGATTGCCAAATAAATAGAATGCAGAAATGCTGCTCTTCGCGGGCAGCTTTTTTTATTTCCTGGTAAAAGACACTCAGGCTAATAGCGGGCCGGACTTCTCAGCCAATTATTTCAAGCACAGCTAGCGGCTGTTCTGTGATTGTTTTCTCACTATTCCTACTTTAGCCCCTGCCATTGACATATAATGAGGGCTTGCTATAATACTTTTATGCACAAAAGCATAAAAGCGTTTAAGTGAAAAAGAAGGAGTAGGACCGCCATGGAATCTGATTTTATTCGATTTAGAACTTCATTACTCATTTTAGCCGTTATGCTGGGGACGATATTCACGTGTCTCTTCTATATAAAAACAGAGCCCCATCTCCCTTTAATTCTCTGCCTGGTTTTCCTGGCCCTATTCGGAAAAGCAAAGGGGCAAAAATGGAGCTCGCTTGAAAAAGGAATGGTCAGCGGCATTCAGAACGGCATCCAGCCAATTCTTGTTTTGGCTCTGATCGGCATGCTGATTGCTGCCTGGATGTTCAGCGGCACCATTCCAACCGTTATTGACTTTTCTCTGTCCGTGATTCAGCCTCAGTTTCTTCTGATCACAGGACTGATCAGCTGCATGATTGTTTCTATGCTTGTGGGAAGCAGTTTTACGACGGTCAGTACGGTAGGAGTGGCTTTGATGGGAATTGCGGCAGCTGCCGGGATTCCATTGGAGTGGGCTGCGGGCGCTGTGATTTGCGGAGCCTGTTTCGGGGATAAGATGTCGCCGATGTCGGATACGACAAACTTTGCGGCTGGAGTGGCTGAAATCTCCATCATCGAGCATATCCGCCATATGACGAAGACGACGATCCCGGCTATTTTGCTGACAGCCGTTATTTTCTTCATTATGGGACGGACGATTGCCATAGACCCGGCAGGAGCCGGTGAAATGAAGGAAATCACGAAAGCCATCTCAGCTGCGGTCAATACCGGCTGGTTCACGTTAATTTCACCTATTATCGTCGTTGCACTCGCTATGCTCAGAAAACCGATCATTCCAACCCTGATCATTGGACTGGCAACAGCCGGTCTCACTGGTATTTTAGCCGGCAATGGCGACTTTGCCCAGTTTATGACCATCCTTCAAAATGGGACGAAATTTGAAGTAGCGAATGAACAGGCTGCTTCCATTTTAAACCGCGGCGGCCTTCAATCCATGATGTGGTCGATCTCCCTCATTATGATTGCCTTCGCCCTCGGCGGCTTAATGGAAAAACTAGGGGTCATCCAGTCGCTGATGAACGGACTGATTAAAAAGGTGAGAACACGGGGCCAGCTCATCGCATCGACGGCAGCCTCTTCCGTCAGCGTCAATTTTTCAACCGGCGAGCAGTATATGTCCATTCTGATTCCCGGCCAATCGCTTAAACCGATGTACGGAAAACTGGGGATTCCGAACAAGTACATGTCGAGAACGCTTGAAGATGCAGGAACCCTCGTCAATCCCCTTGTTCCATGGGGTGTCAGCGGAGCCTTTTTCGCCCAGTCACTCGGCGTTGACGTTGTACAGTACCTGCCGTTTGCTTTCTTTTTGTACCTGTCTCCAATCTTTTCAATCTTGTTCGGATTTCTGCCGGATAAGAAAGCCGATTCTATTAAATTGGCCGCCTGATGAAAAAAGAAGCATGCCGTTTGGCTGCTTCTTTTTACTTGTTTTTGATAAACGTATTATACATCCACTCATTAAAATGTTCCTTTTCTTCCAATTGCGGATAATGAGCGGACTGATCAAACGTAATAAATTCTTTTTTCCCGGCATTCAGTTGATCAAAATAGGTTTTGGCCGCGTCGGTTGAAGTCATATAATCATACTTGCCCATAACAAAATAAATCGGTAAATCGAATTGTTTTACCCGATCAGACAATGGTTTTTTTAAAACCTCTTTTACCAGGGTCTCTTGAGAAAAAGCAATTCCATAATTATAGCGGATAACATCCAATAGATTGTATTCAGTGCTCAGAAGCATGCTGATGTTATTTCCGTCAGGGCTATTCATCCCTCTTGAAGCACCGCCATATTTCATGACAAGGTCCCTCGGGGTAAACGCTTCCCCCTTTTTTATTTTGTCTGCCAATTCTTTTAACACGGACACGTCTTTCGTATTTTCGGCTTTTTGAGCCTGATTAATCGTGTAGTTTAAACTGTCCGTTTCACTTTCTGCTGTATCACTCATCTGTCCGATCCCAACATAGGCTTCATATTTTTCAGGGGCTTCGGAAGCCGCCAGTGCCGCAATATACGTACCGAACGAATGGCCTGCTAAAATCACTTTTTCTTTCCCGAGCCGTTTTGAAATGTAGTCCGTCATGGCCAGTAAATCATCTACAAGCAGGTCTGTTGAAAGATTCGAATAATCCTCGAAAAAATGATAGGATTTCCCGCTTGCCCGCTGGTCATACTGGACGACGGTAAAATTGGATTCCAGCAGATCCTGGAATTTGGCAGCATACGGAATCTCTGAGGATCCGGGTCCGCCATGAACAAATAGAACAACAGGATGATTTTTATCCGTTCCTCGAATCATGATTTCATGATTGCTCCCGTTGATTTTTACTTGTTCCAGCGCATGGATGCTGTTATCTCCCTTAATGTTTGAAGTCCAAGAAGGAAAAAAAAGTGCCAAAATGATGAATAAGATGATAGCTGCTGTTGAGTACATCATGATTTTTTTTATACGCTGCATCATATTCCCCTTCTGCCCGTTCAATAAGCTACAAGATTAAGAACCTTAAACAGATTACCATATTATTCTATAAAAGGTAAATTTCCTTTTTAAAAATAGTCGGTAACGCTATACTATAGTTTAGCTGTATAAATTAGATCAGAGGTGTCACATAATGAACCTGCAAGAAGCATTAACACTTGATTTCGCTTATCTGGAAACGTTCACAACACGGAAAGATACACCTTGGGGTTCCCTGTTTTTAAACGAAAACGAGCCAAACTATTATGATGCCAATCATGCCCATATCAGCGGGGAGTGTTCCAATCCGGCGGATGTCGCCGATGAAGTCATCCGCTTTTATCAGTCCAGAAACATCATCCCAAGATTCTACCTCTATCAGCTTCAAAAGCAGCAATCATTCATTACGGAACTGCAGACAAGAGGTTTTCAATATGAAGAGCTGACTAATCCTGTTCAGATCTGGACGGGACAGGTTGAAACGGTGCCGAGCCAGAACGTAACGATTGAAAAGGTCAATCTGGAAAATTTTCATGAGGCCCTTCAAATTCAATGCAGCATCAAAGAATTCGGCGGGACGAACGTGATTGAAAAAATCTTCAAAAAACAATTCAATCATCCCTCCTTCACCCACTATCTTCTCCGCTATGACGGAGAAGCGTGTGCAGCTGCCTGTATATTTGAAGAAGGCAAACAGGCCCGAATAGAAAGCGTCGCCACTCTTCAGGCATACAGAGGGAAAGGGCTGATTGGGGAGCTGCTCGCCTTTATCCAAAAAGAAGCCATGAGAAAAAACATTGAGAAACTTTGGGTATTTCCGATCAATGAAAGGGTTGAAAAGGTCTACAGCCGCTACGGCTTTAAAACCATTGCCTCAATGAAAACGGGGCATGCGTTTTTAGGAGGAAAGAGCATTAAGGAGATTCAGAGTTAGGGAGATGGGGATAGTTGAATGACCGTTGTGGCCGGTTGTGGAGGGGAGAGATAACAGCTGGAAAACTGACTGTTGTCTCTCCTCAGTTTGATACCTTCAAATATATTTTTGACTGCTGGTTTCGTCGCCTCAACCGTTTCCTTCTAAATGTTTTGCACCATTCTGATCGATATATTTTACAGGGCTTCCAATGGCTAGTAATTTTTAAATTCCGTCCTGCTGACCAATTTCCGCCTATAAAAAAGACGGAAGACTACATTGTAGCCATCCGTCTTTTTTAGGTTTATTCCCCTATGACTATGCCATAGATCGTTAACTCCGTATCTTTATAGTCAACATCACAAATTTCTGCAGGAAAGAAACCCCTTTTACTTATGCTTTCGTTAAATCTATCCATACAAAACTCTATTATATCCGGATCTATGTCCAAAATAAATTCCCCATCATTATAAGTTAACTCTGAGGGATTACCCTGATTTGTTACTAAAAATACATTAATCGGCTTGTAATCTTCTAAAAAGCTATTACTAATCTGAATAAATGCTCTCCCTTCATGAAGAGATTTCTTAAACATTTCTTTTAATTCGGTAGCACCTGTAAAATCAAATTCCAGTTTCAGGGCATACTCATCATCCCTATATATTCTAATCACTTTAGCCGCCCTCTATCTCAATCTAATATGAACATTTTTAGTTCTTTTACTTTCTTTTTCTATAACTCAAAAACCTTTTATTTCCATGTTCGGTTTTCTGGTCCGATAACGGGAGATACGTCATGTTTTTTTCGCGAGTTGAAAGACATGCGGATTAATTTTCAGTTCAGGTAATGTAAATCATTTTTTGTAATAAGAACCATTCGGCTTATCAATCAAATTCTTCGACAAACAGTCCCATAGCGCTTATTTCCTGAATGATTGGATTCAATGATTTTGAACTATAAACCCCCATTAAATAATCGTATCCGATAAATACCTTTAGCTTTCTCGGAGCAAATAGTTTAACCCCGATATCTTCTCTTAGCTGTAACCTGCAAAAACTCTCCACTTCATCAAGACCCGCCTGACTTCCATTAAAATTTGAATAGAAGTCAAGTAACCTTTCGGAATACAAATGGGAATAAGGTTTGATTAAATTTAAAAATTCTTCATTTGAGAATGAGTGACATAAATTTGCTGCCCTTAAACTAGTAAGGGAATGAAATTTCATGATTAGTTTCACTGCACGAACATATTGATCCTCAACACTTATATACTCTTCATCTGTTAATAAAATCCCATCGAAAGATTTCCCAATATCACTGATTGCAGTCCACTCATTTTTCTGATAGCGTCCAGCTTCATCCCTAAACAAGGGGTTATACTTAGAAATTCTGTACTTGTGTATGATTAAACACCTACCCTATTTATATCCTTACTCTTTATTATTTGTTGGTTTATATCCAAGCAACTTTTTATATAATATTAGTTTCTTTTGCTGTAATTTCATTACCTATAAAAAAGAGGTTTTGCAGTCTTAATTACAGATATCAGAAATAATATCTGCCAATATAATCTATTAAGTATTCTAATTTAAAACCTAGTTGATTTGGGCTTTCATCACTATTCAAACCATTTTGGAGCAATTCTTCATTTAATGCGTCTCTTAGTTTATCACCTACTTCTTCCGTGATAATCATCTCTTCTTGCTCAATGACCCATAATAAGTCGGGTCTTTGAGAACTTATAGAATTTCTTAATATAGAAAGCATTTCATTACTTAGATTTAACATGATTACTTGCTCCTTATCACTTTTGAATCTTTAGCATAACTGAAGGGGCTTACATCTGTTTTCACTCAATTTCTTTATCTAGCAAATAACCAAAAAACTTTTCGTGTAAAGCTGTTTGTATTGAGAGAGACTTACGTGAGTCACGTTCTATCAAGTCTAACAATATACGATCAGCTAATTCGTCTCCACCATCAATCATTACTAAAATCGAATGCATGACACCTTTAATAACTTCATCCACTACTTTTTGATATGCTTCTCTTTCTTCCAGACTTGTAAGTTTTTTCTGGAGTATTTCGTACTCCGCTTCTACTTCAGACCATATTAAGTCTGCTTTATCATCTAAACCTTCACATATAGTGTTAACCCAATAATCTTTTGTTTCTGTCAGTCGCTCAAATAACAATATTTGCTCCTCTCAAGGTATCATCATAAAATCACTTTATCTCTAACATTTTATCCTTCTATGCCTAAGCACTTTTAACCACCATTTTTGTTTGATATAAAAGGACGGCTTATCGTTTAATAGTTCTTTAAGTCCTTCAAGTTCTAATGATGGGTTCACTAGTTTGAAACTATTATTCTTTAGAGAAGTAATAATAACAGTATTTTCGCTCAATTGGTCTATTGGCAAACAGTCAACTGCATTTCCATTCACTTCAAAGTAGAACCTGAATCTACTATCACCATCAACATCTTTTAGTCATTTCAGATTAGGGTTAATTTCTTTTATGACGATTCCCGCATTCACATAGTAACAACTTTAACAACTTGAATAGTCTGATTTTTGTAAACCTAGAGAACAGATCACTTCACCACTAACTTTATAGTAAAATTTCCCTTTTTAACGAAACCGTTTATTAAAAATCAGTCATTAATTATTTTTTAAAATTCTTTCTTCTCCACTTCTCTAATCCCCTCTATTCACATCCATTTTTCTATTTTCGCAAATGAAAAGTGACCAGCTGCGTAAATCAGCTGGTCTTTTTAATGAAGCATTGTTTTCCCATATAATCAGTGAAAGTTCCTATCTTTCAACTTTTCAGCTGAACCGGTGCTCAGCATCAACCACTGAGAAAGAATCTGGATTCCCTCTGCTTAATAAACATCCTTCCTCGTAAAAAAGAAAAACGAAACGGCCAGAGCGACAGCGGCCCAGATGGTCAGGACGGTCATGGAGAAGCCGAGCGTCATGCCGTTTATCGGCGGTGCCATGCCGCTGATGTAGTCCGTCAGCCTTAAATTTACCATAAAGAGATATTTCGCAGAGTCCCATGCAGAAACCATGTTTGCGAGGATGGCTCCCGCTATAAGGGAGGCAAGCATGACGCCCATAACGGAGGCGGTGCTTTTCATCAGGGACGAAAGGGCAAATGTGAGCGTGCCGACAATTACCGCGACGAACCAGACGAGTCCAAAGTCCATCAGGATGTACTGCCACAGGCTCATCATCTGGACCTGGCTTGTATCAAGCTGCCCGCCGTTCACGGTAAATCCGGTCAGAACAGGCAGATTCCATCCCCCATAGCCTAAGGCGGTACCCGAAACAAGATACGTCAGCACTCCGACGGACAGGACAATGAAAGAGATGGCTAATAGAAGCGTCAAATATTTGCTTAAAAGGATTTTCCACCTTTTGATTGGCCTCGTCAGCAGCAGCTTGATGGTCCCGTTTGTATGCTCGGATGAAACAAGGTCACTCGCGATGACCATGACCATGAGCGGCAGAAGCAGATCAATTGAATTTTCTGCGAAGGTTTTCATGAATGTCGGCGCACCTGGCGCTGTTGGATTGATATCATGGTCGAGGTAATATTGCTGCTGTTTGACCCGGATTTGCAAAAATTCTTTCCACTCGCCCGAAATGCCGCCTGAGCTCAGCCTGTTTTGGGTATTGATGATTTCCTGCTGCACCTGGGTGCGCCAGTCCTCAGTTCCCGCTTGCTTCACTGCTTCCTCATGTTTTTTGACTTGCGCATAGGTAAACAGGGCGGCAAGGACTGCAATGATCCCCATAATGATGAACAGTCTTTTTTTGCGGACGATTTTAATCATTTCGTTATATATGAGATTAATCAATGGTTTCACCTTCTGTCAGCTCAATGAACAGGTCTTCCAGTGTCGGGAGCTTCACTTCGATTCCCTTCACGCTCACGCCTTCGCGAATAAGCTTTTCATTCCAGCGGGCGATTTGCGCTTCGTCGTTAGCCGTTATAATCGTCCCGTCTTTCTCTGCAAGAATCGCGGTTTCCTGCGCCAGCAGCTCCTTCGCTTTTGAAAGAGGGGCGGCATGCCAGATCACCCGCTCTTTTTCTGTCAGCAGGGCTGACACGGTGTCGATGCGGAGGACCTTGCCCTTCGACATAATGGCAACCCTATCGCACATCAATTGAATTTCACTGAGCAAATGGGAAGAAACAAGGACGGTCAATCCTTCTTTTTCAGCAAGGAAACGGATAAACTCGCGCATTTCCCGGATTCCCATCGGATCAAGCCCGTTTGTCGGCTCATCCAAAATGAGCACTTTCGGACTGCTTAGGAGCGCCTGGGCAATTCCGAGCCTTTGCCTCATCCCGAGTGAATACGTGCTGACCCGGTCATCAATGCGGTGCTCGAGCCGGACGAGGTGAACCACTTCTTCAATCCGCTCCATCGTCACACCCGGAATCATCCGTTTAAAATACTCAAGATTTTCACGTCCGCTCAAATAAGGATAGAGCTCTGGATTCTCGACAATGCAGCCGATATTCCGGATCGCCTTCGTATAATGCTTCTCCAAATCATATCCGCAGATGGAAATCCTTCCGGATGTCGGTTTAATCAAGCCGACCAGCATGCGGATCGTCGTTGTTTTACCAGCTCCATTCGGTCCTAAAAATCCGAATACTTCTCCTTTTTGCAGCTCAAAGCTCAAACCCTTGATGATTTCCTTCTTTTTGATCCGTTTCTTCAGACCCGTTACCGAGAGCGTCACGTTCTCTGTCATTTTGTCTTCCCCTCCTCGCTGAACATCATAAGGGAGGACAGCCGCTCTCCTATTAATTTATATCCCTCGCTGTTCGGGTGGAATTTATCGCTGTATAGGTAGTCATTCACATTCTGTTCAAACAGATCAAAGGTAGGAACGACAATCGTTTTCTTATACTTTGCTGCTTCTTTTGCGGTGTAATAATTCCAGTCTCTCACAATGGACGAGGTCATGGAGCCGCTTGAAAGATCATTGAACGGATTATACAGGCCAACATAAAAGATGGTCGCATCCGGATTGATCGTGCGGATTTGCTTAAAGATTCCGCCAAGCCGGTTCAGGAAAGCCGTTCTTGTTTGCTCAACCGATTCGCTGGACAGGTTATTCATGACTTGTCCGCCCGCGAATAAGTCATTTCCCCCGATTGTCATCACGATGGCATCGGCTTCGCTGACTTGACGCTGAATTTCAGGCTGCTTAAGCTGCTTTTCGAGCCCGGGTGATTTAAGGCCGCTGATCGCCAGGTTCGAAAGCTGGACCTTCTCTTTTGACTTGCTTCTGAGATGATCCATTAAATAGCCGACATACCCTTTTCCGTCTCCGTCACCGATTCCGCGGGTCAGAGAATCGCCGAGGCCGACCACGAGGTATTCATCCTTCTGTTTAACGGGCTTTGAATTCACTTCTTTTGGATCTGTTTTAGGGGGAGGTGCAGGCTGCTGAAAAAACTGGCTGTTCATCGTGTATCCTAAACCGCCTATCCATACGATGCCTGCGGCCAATGAAACGGCTGCTATCAGTTTTACACTTTTCATTTCGTGTTTGCACCTTTCAGTGAGATTCTTTCATTGTACCTCAAATCGATGAAAAAGCTTACAGAAGCGGTTTCATCAATGTGTTGAAATGAAAAAATGTTCAACCCCCTGGAACACAATTTCCAGGGGGTTAATCGTCCGTTATACCATTCTATTCTTTTCCCGGTCTGGAAGCAGGTCTCTGAAGGCTTTTTGAATGGACAAGGTGACAGGTCCCGGCCTTCCGCTGCTGAATGGGCGGCTGTCGATTTTGACAACCGGCATGACTTCGATGGTGGTCGAGGAAATAAAGGCTTCTTCATACTGATCGAGATCAGCTGCCGGGATTTCTTTTTCCACAACCTTTACTCCGGCATTCCGGCATGCTTCGATAATTTTCAGGCGGGTGATGCCGTTCAGAATAAAGTTATTGGCTGGATGGGTGTAGACGGTTCCATCCTTTACCGCGTAAAAATTGGTGGAGCTTCCTTCCGTAATCACTCCATCCCGCACAAAAACCGTTTCATATTTGCCGGCATCCGACGCTTCCTGCTTCGCCATCACATTCCACAGAAGATTCAGGCTTTTGATGTCGCAGCGTTTCCAGCGCATATCTTCCGCAGTGATGACTTCAACCCCGGTCTTTTGAAGCTCTGCCGGACGTTTCGACGGAATGGGATAGGCGACAAGCTGGGCGTTTACATCCGGCCCTGGAAAGAGATGATTCCTGGCGCTGACTCCTCTCGTCACCTGCATATAGATGCCGCCGTCCCAAACCCCGTTCACTGAAACGAGTTCCCTTACACGGTCCTTCAGCTCCTCCAGATCATAAGGAAGCGAAATTTTGATTTCTCCGGCACTTCTTTTCAATCTCTCTAAATGCTCATCCATTGTGAATATTTCTCCATCATAAACCCGGATCACTTCATAAACACCGTCTCCGAATTGATAGCCTCTGTCTTCAATATCTACTTTCGCCTGATCTCGGTCGATCAGTTCCTGATTCATGAGAATTTTCATCGGACACCTCTGGAATTTTCAGATTTGTTTCTCCCATTACAAACGGTAGACCAAGTTGTTGTCAAGCACATCGGCGCAAATAAAAAAGAATATTTTTAAGGGGAAATAGTTGAAATTATGATTCTTGTCCGATAATATGTATCTATACAAAACACAAGATATAGAAAACAAACTTCAACTAAACTACTATATATTGATTATATTCCACAGCAAACGGTGCTACGATTAGCTTAAAAGGGAATCCGGTGAGATACCGGAACTGTCCCCGCAACTGTAAGTGTGACGAAATGGGCATGCCACTGTACGAATTGGTACGGGAAGGGCTCAAAGTAGGAAAAAGCACAAGTCAGGAGACCTGCCGATGCTGGATATGTTTCGCTTTTCCCGGGGATTGGGAAGATGAAACGGTGGAAGTAAAAGATTCTCTTTTATTCTATCGTTTGATCCGCTCAATTGCCAAGAGCGGATTTTTTATTTTCCCTTGGAGGAGGATGGCGATGACCACCGTAATGACGAATGAAAAAGGCGTAAAAAGGCCATTTGATCAGCAGCATTTTATGCAATGGATCGAGGAAGCGGGAAAAGATTTCCCACACCTGGATTTGCTTTCTTTTACAGAGAGATTGATGGAAGCCATCGCAGCGAGAGATACATATACAGAAAAACAAATGAAGAACCTCGCCATTTTAGAAGGATTGGCGAACATATCAGAGCTCGAGCCGGATTGGACTTACCTTTGTGCCCGACTGTATTTGGACGAGCTTTATTCAGAAGCAGCCAGAAGCCGCGGCTACGAGAGGCCGGCGAAGTACGGATCTTTTCTAGAATTGATCGATAAGCTCCACAGCATCGGCATTTACGGAGACCTGATTCCGCAAAGGTATACGCCGAAAGAAATCAGCGAGCTTGGCGAGGCCATTGAGCCGGAACGTGATCTTCTCTTCACCTATATCGGTCTCCGGACGCTTGCTGACCGCTACATTGCCCGCGACTACAGCAAGAACGTGATGGAGCTTCCCCAGGAGCGGTTTATGATCATTGCGATGACCCTGATGGCTGGTGAGCCGGCAGAGCACAGAATTCACCTTGTCAAAGAAGCCTACTGGGCACTGAGCAATCTATATATGACCGTTGCAACTCCCACTCTATCAAATGCCGGGAAATCCGTCGGACAGCTGTCCAGCTGCTTTATCGATACGATTGATGACAGCCTCCAGGGGATCTTTGACAGCAACACAGACATTGCCAATCTATCCAAAAGCGGCGGCGGCATCGGGGTGTATCTCGGGAAAATCCGCAGCCGCGGCAGTGATATCCGCGGATTCAAAGGGGTATCCTCCGGCGTGCTCCCATGGATGAAACAGCTGAACAACACAGCAGTCAGCGTTGATCAGCTCGGCCAGCGGAAAGGCGCGATTGCCGTATACCTTGATGTATGGCATAAAGACATCTTTTCTTTCCTTGATTCCAAGCTGAATAATGGGGACGAACGCCTCCGCACCCATGACCTGTTTACAGGGGTGTGTCTCCCGGATTTATTCATGGAGCAGGTAGAGGAACGCGGCGACTGGTATTTATTTGACCCTCATGAGGTCAGAAAAACACTCGGCTTCAGCCTCGAAGATTATTTTGACGAGAAAAAAGGCAGCGGCAGCTTCCGTAAAAAATACTGGGAATGTGTCCGCCATCCCGATTTAGCAAAAGAAAAAGTACCGGCGATTGAGATTATGAAGCGGATGATGATCAGCCAGCTGGAATCGGGAACACCGTTTATGTTCTATCGGGACGAAGTGAACCGGATGAACGCCAATTCGCACGCAGGCATGATTTACTGCACGAACCTTTGCACAGAAATCACCCAAAACCAGAGCGCGACAACGATGGATGAGCAATATACAGAGGATGGAAAAATCATCACCGTCAAAACCCCCGGCGATTTTGTCGTCTGCAACCTGTCTTCGATTTCCCTCGCGAAAGCGGTTACCGGGGATGTATTGGAGAGACTGATCCCGATTCAGGTCCGGATGCTCGATAATGTGATCGATTTAAATGATATACCGGTTCTGCAGGCGAAGCTGACCAATTCCAAATACCGTGCCATCGGACTCGGCACGTTCGGCTGGCACCATCTTTTAGCCCTCGAAGGCATCAAATGGGAAAGCGAAGAAGCCGTCCAGTATGCCAATCAGCTGTACGAAAAAATTTCTTACTTAACCATCCAGGCGAGCTCAGAACTCGCAAAAGAAAAAGGAGCGTACCCGGCCTTTGAAGGGTCAGGCTGGGCAACCGGCACGTATTTTGAAAACCGGGGCTACCAATCGGATGAGTGGCAGGCGCTTCAGCAGCAAATCGCGGAAAACGGTATGCGGAACGGCTACCTGATGGCTGTCGCGCCAAACGCGTCCACCTCGATTATTGCCGGAAGCACCGCAAGCATCGATCCGATTTTCCAAAAGGTCTATTCGGAGGAAAAGAAAGATTACAAGATTCCGGTAACCGCACCTGATTTAAGCCCGGAAACGACGTGGTACTATAAATCCGCCTATTTCACGGACCAGCATTGGAGCATTGAACAGAACGCCGCGAGACAGCGCCATATCGACCAGTCGATTTCATTTAACTTTTATGTATTGAACACGATTAAAGCAAAGGAACTGCTTGATCTTCATATGAGTGCCTGGAGCGCCGGACTGAAAACGACTTATTACGTCCGCTCCACCTCAAGCCTCATCGAAGACTGCGATTCCTGTGCGAGCTAGGAGGAAAAACAGATGACAGACATCGCTCTTTCGCAGCGGACCATAATGGATCCGGATGCGCCGAACCGTTCCACAGCGCTGATCAACGGCCGGAGCTCCAACATTTTGAACTGGGATGACGTGGCCTATCCGTGGGCGTATTCAAAATATAAGAAAATGCTCTCCAACTTCTGGACCCCGTTTGAAATCAACATGTCCCAGGATGTGAAGCAGTTCAAGGATCTCGAGGAGCACGAAAAGGATGCCTTTCTGAAAATCATCGGCCTCCTTGCCCTTCTCGACAGCATTCAGACCGACTATGCCGGAAAAGTCGCTGACTACATCACCGACTCAAGCATCAACGCACTCATGATTATGCTCGCCCAGCAGGAAGTGATTCACAATCATTCCTACTCTTATGTGCTCTCAAGCATCGTCCCGAAAAGCAAGCAGGATGAAGTATTCGAGTATTGGCGAAGCGAGGAAATCCTGAGGAAGCGAAACGATTTTGTCACCAACGGCTACAAGGCTTTCGCTGAAAATGCGAACGTGGAAAACCTGCTGAAGTCACTTGTGTACGACGTCATTCTCGAAGGCTTGTTCTTTTATTCAGGCTTTGCCTTCTTTTACAACCTTGCCCGCAATCAGAAAATGGTGGCCACAAGCACAATGATCAACTACATCAACCGCGATGAGCAAATTCACGTCGATTTGTTCGTGAAAATTTTCAGAGAAGTGCTTGTCCAGTATCCGGAGTATGATACACCGGACCTTAAACGCTTTGTCGAAAGCACAATGGTCGAAGCAGCCGAACTTGAAATCGAATGGGGCCGCCATATGATCGGAAACAAAATGGATGGCATCAGCATGAAGGACCTGGAGGACTACATCAAATTCTATGCCAACGTCCGCTCCAATCAGCTCGGCTATGACCGCCCGCTTGAAGGCTACCGGACAAACCCGCTCAAGTGGATCAAAGCCTACGAAGAAGTGGACCTCGGAAAGTCTGATTTCTTTGAACAGAAATCAAGGCAGTATACGAAGGTTAATAACGTGGATAATGGGTTTGATGATTTATGATGGTGGGTTTTGGCTGGGGTGACGGGTGGCGGATGATGGGATGATGGGGTCTGTCCCGCGATGCTTCACCGCAAAGCGGGACAGAGGCACCTCTCCTCAATCCCTTGCGTGGAAACGGTTCACAGGGTTGGTGCCAGAGCTTTAATTCGCTAATAGATTGCGGGACTGGCACAGGGTCAGTCCCGCACTGCTTCACCGCAAAGCGGGACAGAGGCACCTCTCCTCAACCCCTTGCGCGCCA
The DNA here is from genome assembly GCF_003816055.1 of Bacillus sp. FJAT-42376. Lineage (NCBI taxonomy): Bacteria > Bacillati > Bacillota > Bacilli > Caryophanales > Bacillaceae > Bacillus > Bacillus sp. FJAT-42376. The sequence continues at coordinate 1,461,879 of NZ_CP033906.1, read as the reverse complement.
ACGGTTTACAGAGTTGGTGCCAGAGCTTTCGTCCGCTAATAAAGTACGGGACTGGCACCGGGGTACTAAACCGAGGTACTAAACCTAAATACTAAACCTGGGTCCTCCCACCTCAAAAAGGAGGGGCTGCTAAAGAATATCTTTCAGCAGCCCCTCCTTCGTTCATTCCGCTTCCTCTTCTTCATCCTGATCTTTTTTCTGCTCCTCTTTCAGCCATTTCAGCCACTCAGGCTCCGGCTGGTCGGGACTTTCGCTGAAGACTTCGGTGACATCCCTTTCCTCTTGATGGGAGAGGATATCATGAATATCATTGCCGTCGCCCAGGATGTTGCCGAAGCCCTGGTTATGCTTTTTGCTGCTTTTAAAATCGGTCGGGAAGTTATTGCCGAAGTTCACAGCAGACGCATCCTCTACGGTACCGATATGAATGTCCCCGATTCTGAAGTCAGCAGAAAGCGGCCGTTCTTCATCTGGGACCTCATGTGATTTAGGATTTTCATTATCCATTTCATAAGGAATGCTCTTTCCATTAATTCTAATGGAAATTGGTTCTTTCACCTGTCTTTCAGGCTGGGCATGCCGGTGAGTCTTCGCGGAAAACGTATTTCCTATATTCAATGTCCCGCTCAGCTGTTTTACATCCACCTTTTGCAATTCATAAGTTAATTGCTGAACGTTCATTGTCTCCATATGCTCAATATAGAAGGTTTGATTTACATGGCTTTGTGTTTTTTTGACCGTTTCCTCTATCGCTTCAAGTCTTTTCTCCATCCTCTGAAGAAGTTCGAACCATCCCTTTTCATCCGAAGCCATCCTGTTTCATCCCTTTTGCACGTTCCGCCCAGCTGAAGCATACGATAAAATGAGCCTGGCGGACTGACATTTTGAATTGAGGGAGGAAAATATGAAACGTTCCCTTCTTTCCCCTGAAATCATATTTAAAGATTTAAACGTGCTGGAAATGGCAGATAATGCCGGTGTCTTTATCGGAAAAAACATGCAGATCAGCTGGACCTCGTCGCTTGACAGCCATCATTCGGGCTTTGGCACCGTGTCCGGACATGATAATGCCGTTTTTCAAAACACACATCTTGTTCTTCACGATCATGGGAAAAAATCACCGGAAAAGGTGTTTCAGCAAATCACTAAAGAAAAAGGCTAGCTCGAACCTTCATCCGCTTTTTTCTCCTGCGTTTCTTCTACTGTGATATTGTTATAAATCTTATTGCCATTCCCGCTTACTCTTCCAAACCCCTCATAAACCCCTGATCTATTTTTCCATTTATATTGAATGTTCTCTCCATAAAATAACCCGGAGCTATTTTGAATCCGCTTCACGTTTACCGATTGAAAATGGATCTTCGGCATCGAAAAAGCCCCTTTCCTCTGCTTGTCCACAGAACCTTAGCTTCATTATTAAATATATATATCCCTTCCTGTCCAAGTATGCGTGTAATCAAAAGGAAAACCATCCCGGAAGATGGCGCTTTCCATTTCAGCTTTGCGTAGTCGGCTGGTTAATGGTCCCTTCTGTTTGAGAAAAATCAGAATCCATTACATCGTTATCGTGGACAATATTCGCATTTTGCATGGACAGATTGTCATATCCAATCATTTTCCCGAAGCCCGCATTGCTTTTCTTGTTGACCGTCCAGTTATATTGATAGTTTGAGCCGGTAAAAATACCGGAATTCCCCGAAATGGCCGAAACATTTATATTGGAAAATTGAATGTGCAGACTTTTCATCGTTTTCTTAGAACTGAGTAGTCGGCTGCGGATTTATATTTTCCGGCTGGGAAATCGCCATATCAAACAGATCTTGATCATTGATAATATTCGTGCATCCAATCGTTGCTGAGTTTACGTAGTTGCCATTGCCCGAATTAAATTTCCCTTGGGCATTCCAGTCCGACTGGCTGTTCTGTCCAGAAGAAATGATGCAATTAGCAGACATGCTAATCACATTAATCTGATTAAAAACGACGGAAACCGGCATCATCCCATCCTCCGTTTCTCTCATGCAAATTTACCTTACTATATGTAGTGATTCTGAGCGATGTGAATGGACCTGCCGGGAAAGAAAATGGCCTGGCCGATTAAATCGTCGACAAATTCTGATAATTTTAAAGTATAATAGCTACTATAATTCAATTTTTCTTATAAGGAAAAAGACTGAGCTGAATGTAAGAATCCAGCTGTAGAACGGAACAGGAAAGGTAGCCAAGATGAGTATAATTAAGGATTTTTTGCTGCAGCTCGCACTGATGGCCATACCCATTTTTATTTACTTTACTTTTATCACGGAGAAGATAAAGAGTCATAAAAATAGAAAGGTCTTCATGTCTGTTCTATGGGGGATTTCGATATTGTTTTGTATGTCCTTCCCAGTTAGTTTCGGCCATAATGCCCGTCTGGATTTGAGAATTATTCCACTTCTTTTTGGCATTTTGTATGGCGGTTTTTGGCCGGGCATCTTTCTGTCAGCCCTAATCGTCCTTTACCGGCTTTATCTTGGAATCAGTACGGGATTTTATACGACGGTTCTTGTCTTATCCATCTCCCTTCCTGTTCTCCTGTATTTTCAAAAAGCCTTCATTCGTTCGAATAAAGATAAACGGGTTAAAATGGCTGTCGGCCTTTCTTTTTTCTATCTATTGACAGGTATTTCTATTTTCGGATGGTTTAAAGGTTTTTCCATCGATAACCTTAAAATACAGATGATTCATCTGGTCTTTGTATTGGCTGTTACTTGGTTCTGTACGACGTTAAATGAAACCATTAAAGAAATTCACCAGCTGAGATCAGACATGCAAAACTCAGAAAAATTCCGGGTCATCGGCGAGCTGGCAAGTGTGTTTGCCCATGAAATCAGAAATCCGATGCAAGTAACCAGAGGCTTTCTCCAGCTGCTGGACGATCCGGACTTGCCGGACAAAAAGAAGGAATATCTTCAGCTATCGATTGAAGAATTGGATCGGGCAAATGAAATTATCCATGATTTCCTCTCTTTCGGCAAACCGGCCGTCCATAATGATGAACGAATTCATGCTGGTGATCAGCTGCTTCGGGCAGTCAGCATCCTTCAGAGTTACTCCTTGAACCATCATGTTGAATTGAAAACGGATATTCGCGAGAGCTGCTGGATTTATGCTAATCGGCAAAAACTGAACCAGTCACTGATTAATATTTTTAAAAATGCAATCGAGTCTATGCCGGATGGAGGAATCGTCTGGATAACATGCGAGCCAACTGAAGATGGATATGTAAGAATCACGATTAAGGATGAGGGAATTGGGATGACCGAAACTCAGCTGGAGCGGCTCGGGTCTCCATTTTATTCCTTAAAGGAAACCGGAACAGGCTTGGGAATGATGGTAAGTTTTCAAATTGTCCGGTCTTTTCAGGGGAAGATTCTGGTGAAAAGCGAAAAGGATAAAGGGACCGAATTTATCATTCTTATTCCCCAGGCGGCTTAACAGGCTACCGCTTATCGATTATTGCTGTTCCTTTCCGCCACCCGTTTTCATCTGCTGAAAGATGTTAAACTTGTTACAAACGGAGGTGAGCGGCCATGCGCGATCACGAATGGGATGCCATCGTATCCTGCAGTAAAGCTTTTGACGAACGGTTTTTCTACGGAGTGAAAACAACGAACATATTCTGCAGGCCATCCTGCCGTTCAAGGACTCCTCTGAGACAACATGTTCAAGTGAACAGCTCTGCGGAATATTTCCTTCACCAGGGCTACCGTCCCTGCAAGAGGTGCCGGCCCGATGAGGAAGGACTTCCTGACCCTAAGAGGCTTCTTGTACGGAATGCCAAAAGATGGATTGAAGAGAATTACCGAGAAGATCTGACTCTTCAGACCATAGCCGATGCACTCTATATCAGCCCCTATTATTTTCAGAAAACGTTTAAAGAGATTGAAGGGAAATCCCCTGCTCAATATGCAGCGGAAGTCCGCATTAAAGCGGCTCAAGCCATGATGAAGGAAGGAGCCTATTCGATTGCGGAAATCGCCAGCCTGACCGGTTTCAAAAAGCCCTCCCATTTTTCACGGGTGTTCAAGCGGCTGACCGGTGAATCTCCATCCCATTTCAGACAGAAGGTGCTTACATGATTCGTGTATATGCTGCTCTTGGAGGCCTCAGTCTTATTTGGGGGCTTTCCTTTGTGTTTATTAAGGTACTCGTCGGCCCCGCCGGCATGTGGGGGACGGTCTTTTTGAGGTGTGCAGCCGGGGCTTTATTGCTCCTGCCCCTTTTACTTGCAAAAAGAAAAGCCATTCCGCGCAAGATTCCCTGGATCCCGCTCCTGGTCATTGGCGTCCTGAACACCGGGCTGCCATGGGGCTTAATCGCGCTCAGTGAAACGGTCATTTCGAGCAGCTCGGCTTCAATCCTGAATGCCACCACACCGCTGTGGACCGGACTGATCGGTATCCTGTTTTTCTCGGCTGCCCTGGCCGCAAGACAGTGGATCGGGCTGTTTATGGGATTGATCGGAATCCTGATTTTCATCGACTTTGACGTCGTAAAGCTCGCTCAGGAAAATTTCACGGGAGTCGGCACGATGCTGATCGCCACTCTGTGCTATGGAACTTCAGCCCAGCTGACGAGAAAATACCTCGGGAACAGCGGAGTACTGTTTACGACGGCTGTCTCTCTGATGGTCGGTGCAATCGTTGGACTGATCGGCATGCTTTTCTCACAGCCTATTGAACTTTCGGCTCTCGCCAATGGTCCAGTGATCCTTGCGATTATCGGACTCGGGTGTTTTGGATCAGGCATTGCCCAGCTTCTTTTTTATTACATCACAAAAGAGGGCGGACCGGAAATGGCCGTTTCGGTTACCTTCCTTATTCCAGTCACCGCCCTGCTGTGGGGATCCTTCCTGCTGCAGGAGAAAATCAGCTCTCACGCCGTTTTGGGACTGTTTATCATTCTGGCCGGCGTCTATCTGGCGACCAGGAAAAAGAAAGCGGCCGTTTCAATCGGTGAATCTGCGTAAAAAAAGAGGCCGGGTCTACCCGTAACAAGGTTACTTTTGAGATGCCAAATTTAAAATCTCATTATGAAATGCTTGCATTTCAAATTCTAATTCGCAGTTAAATTCACACAAAAATGAGGCTGGGACAAAAGGTTTCCGACTTATAAAAAAAAACCGAACGATTATTTGAATCTCTGGTATAGAGGTTCGTAATCGTTCGGTTTTATTGTTTTTCATGCTTTCTTCAAAAGCGCTGTTAGACTTGGCTGTTGATTTCCGCTGCAGTCGTTCGCTTTCCGCGGGGCGGGCGGTGAGCCTCCTCCTGGCTTCGCCACTGCGGGGTCTCACCTGTCCCGCTGCTCCCGCAGGAGTCTCACGCCTTCCGCTCCAATCAACAGGTCTTAAGTATCAACAACATGCTTTAACATAGCCTTCTCAAAAGAAATATTCGGCTCTAGGACAACAATTTTAGTTATGTCCCAACCTCATTTTCCTTTGTAAATGTTCAATCTTCACTTCTATACTCAAGAATATCACCAGGTTGACACTCCAATGCCTTGCATATTGCTTCTAAAGTGGAGAACCTAATCGCTTTTGCTTTTCCGTTTTTCAATATAGAAAGATTAGACATTGTGATGCCTACTTTCTCTGTAAGTTCTGTTACACTCATTTTTCTTTTAGCAAGCATGACATCAATATTTATGATTATTGCCATTTTACCACCTCAAACGGTTAAATCATTTTCGGATTTTAATTCAATTGCATTTCTTAAGAGTTCCTGAAGAATAGCAGCAAATACCGCAATAACAAGAGTTGCAAAAACAATCACCATACCCATAATGGCAACTCCAGGGTGTAAAGCATTTAGCACAGCAAGCGAAATCATCCCTATTACATATAAGACGAAAATGGTTAATGCACAGTTCTTTATATATCCTAGAGAAATTACAGACAAATTAGAAAAGGCATTCTTTCGTTGTATATGATTTAAAATTTTTAACGCTTCGTATAAAGCCAGAAAAAATGGTATGGCTGTTACATATATCCCCAACAGAACTGGGATTTCCAAATAAGCAAACTCCGGGTACGTCACTGCTGTATCTCCTGCCAAGTTTGGCAATAAAAATATACTTAACGACAGTACAATGAGCCCAGTGATAAAAATAGTTATTTTCAAAAAAGTAATTTTATTTTGTTTCATTCCAATATCCACCTCCATTTTTTGTTAATTTTAAACCAATATTTATTGTTTATCAATAAATATTTACTATTTATTATTAAATTATTATTGTAGAGGATTTCCTTTTCAAATAAATCGGGCTGTCCAGTAAGTCCGATTTAAAGCTTTTCTTCCTTTTCATCTAACATTTGTTTTGCTGATTTCCGCTTCAGGCTGCTTGCTCATCCTTGGGCGGGCGGTAAGCCCGCTGGAGTCTCACGCTTCCGCTCCAATCAACAGGTGTCAAAAATCAACAGCACGCCTTAACAGACCAATAACAAAAAAGAGACTGGGACAAAAGGTTTTCGGCTAATTAAAAAACCGAACGATTATCTGAATCTCTGGTATAGAGGTTCGTAATCGTTCGGTTTTATTGTTTTTCATGCTTTCTTCAAAAGCGCTGTTAAACTTGGCTGTTGATTTCCGCTTCAGGCGTTCGCTTTCCGCGGGGCGGGCGGTGAGCCTCCTCCTGGCTTCGCCACTGCGGGGTCTCACCTGTCCCGCTGCTCCCGCAGGAGTCTCACGCCTTCCGCTCCAATCAACAGGTGTGAAAAATCAACAACTTTCTTTAACATAGCCTCTTCAAAAGACTATTCGGCTTTAGGACAAAAATTTTAGTTTTGTCCCAACCTCTTTAATTATCTAGCTAGTCTACCCGGTCTTCTTCCCTTACTTCCACCATCCATCAAACATCGTAGCCGGCAGCTGGCGCTTATGCTCTGTAATCATATAGCGCTTTTCAATCTTTTCAGCCACTTCACTTGATACTTCTTTGCCTTCCAGGTAGTCGTCCAATTCATCATACGTAATGCCAAGCTCGGTTTCATCGGCCTGCTGCGGCTTTTCATCGAGCAGGTCGGCCGTTGGAGCTTTCATGTACAGGCTTTCCGGGCAGCCAAGCTCTTTTAGAAGAGCTTTCCCCTGTCTTTTTGTTAAGCCGGTAAGCGGCAGGATATCTGCTCCGCCGTCTCCGTATTTCGTGAAGAATCCGGTTACGGCTTCAGCGGCGTGGTCTGTTCCCGTTACAAGGAGACCATGCTGTCCGCCGAACGCATATTGTGCGGTCATGCGGATCCGTGCTTTAACGTTTCCTTTATGGTAATCCGCGAGCTTCACCTCATCGGATTCGTTGTATGTAGCGGTGAAACCGTCCACCGCAGCGGCGATGTTATACGTCACGATTTTGTCCGGCTTCATGAAATCAAATACAAGCTCTGCGTCATGTTCGTCATGCTGAACATTGTATGGCAGACGAACGGCCAGGAACTTCGCGTCATAGCCTTCCTGGCGAAGCTCTTCCACTGCCATTTGATTCAGCTTGCCTGCAAGCGTGGAGTCCTGGCCAAGACTGATTCCGAGAACGAATCCTTTTGTCTTTGTTTTTTTCACATAGTCTTTCAGGAAATCGACCCGTTTCCGGATTTCCTCTGCCGGATTGATTTCAGGCTGAACGTTTAAGTCCTTCATAATCTGCTTTTGCATACTCACAATAAAGTCCTCCTCTAAGATTGCTTATTGATACAGGCCGTGCTTTTTCACATAATCATAGCAGGCATCGGGAAGCAGGTAGCGCGGTTCCCCGCCTTTTGCCAGCTCCTCGCGGATATATGTGCTGCTGATTTCCATCGCGAGTCCCTTATCAATCAAATGGAACCTTGTGCCGTCATCGTAATTGCGCAAAAAGGGCGAACGGGATATGGTCTTTAACATATCTATACCATTCCTGGCCATGACGATAAACTTATTATTGGCAATCAGCTCATCGGAATACTTCCATTTCCCTTCGGCAATATCGACAAGAAGATCCGCTCCCATGATAAACGATACTTCATCGCCCGGGAAAACGGAATGGAAATGCTGCATCGTGTGATACGTGTACACATTCCAGCTGTCCTGCTTCATTTCGTAGTCATCGAGAATGAATTTATCATTGTTATTCAGGGCCATCTCAAGCATCGCCATCCGGTGTTCATCGGTCGTATTCAGGCTTTTATCTTTTCGCTTGCTTGAACAGGGAAGGAAAATGACCCGGTCCAGCTTGCAGCGATGGGCGACCGTGCTTGCTGTCCACAGGTGAACGTTTGTGACCGGATCGAAGGAGCTGCCGTATATCCCGATTTTCGCCATCCGTCTCTCACCCTTTTCTTATTTTTTCCACCTTTTCCTTCACTTCGCGAATGTTTCGCATTTTGTTTTCCCAGCATTTTTCACTCAAGTCTACCGGGTAGTCCTCCGGATTGAGCTTCCTTCTGTACTCATCCCAAAGCTCCTCAAGATTTGTCTTCACTTTCCCCTGAATTTCCTGGATGGAAGGCAGATCGTAAATGAGTTTCCCGTTTTCAAAGATGTCCTTGTGAAGATCGCGCGCTTCAAAGTCTGTGACAAATTTGCTGATATACGTATGAACCGGGTGGAACATCTTCAGCCGTTCTTCCTCGTTCGGGTTTTCCTCTTCAAGCGCAATATAATCGCCTTCGGACTTATGATTGTTTGTGTTAATGATCCGGTAGATCCTTTTCATGCCCGGAGTCGTCACCTTTTCAGGGTTGCCGCTGATTTTGATCGTATCCTGCATCCGTCCATCCCCGCCCTCAATGCTGACGAGTTTATACACCGCGCCAAGGGCTGGCTGATCGTAAGCGGTAATCAGCTTCGTCCCGATTCCCCATGTATCGATCTTTGCCCCCTGGGATTTCAGGTTCATAATGGTGTCCTCATCCAGATCGTTGGAGGCGATGATATGCGTTTCCGTGAACCCCGCTTCATCCAGCATTTTTCTCGCTTTTTTCGATAAGTACGCCATATCGCCGCTATCAAGCCGGATTCCAACAAAATTAATTTTGTCCCCCAGCTCCTGAGCGACTTTTATCGCATTCGGCACACCGGACTTCAGTGTATCGTACGTATCCACCAAAAAGACACAATCTTTATGGCGGCGTGCGTATTTATGGAAGGCTGTATACTCATCGCGATATGCCTGAACAAGGGCATGGGCATGGGTACCGGCAGCCGGAATACCGAAAAGCTTCGCTGCCCGCACGTTAGATGTTGCTTCCAGGCCGCCGATAAATGCCGCTCTTGTTCCCCACACGGCTGCATCAAGCTCATGCGCCCGCCTTGAACCGAATTCCATGACCGTCTGATCTCCGACTGCCTGCTTAATTCTGCATGCTTTCGTCGCAATCAGGGTCTGGAAGTTCACAATATTAAGCAGAGCCGTTTCAATCAGCTGGGCTTCTGCAAGCGGAGCTTCGATTCGGACCATCGGCTCTCCGCCGAATACAAGCTCCCCTTCTTCCATCGAACGGACGGAACCGGTAAAGCGCATATCCTTTAAATAGGCAAGGAAATCATCCTGATAGCCAAGCTCCTTTAAAAAGGCCAAATCACTTTCGGAAAAATGGAATTCCTCCAAATACTGAATGATTCGTTCCAATCCTGCGAAAACCGCGTATCCATTGCCAAACGGCAGCTTCCGGAAAAACAGTTCAAACACCGCGTTGTTGTTATGAACCCCGTCTTCCCAATAGGTTTCCGCCATATTTATTTGATAAAGGTCCGTATGAAGGGCCAGGCTGTCATCCTCATATTTGTGGTGCATCTGTTGATCTCCTCTCCATCCAACTACTGAATTTGCGCGTTCAGGCTTCCTTTAAAGTGCCTTAGCGCCCATTTATGTCCCTCTTCATCAAAGCTTGCCGCTGCTTTTTCATGAATAACCAGCTTGAAGCCTTTGTTATAAGCATCAACGGCTGTATGAAGCACACAAATATCCGTGCATACCCCGATTAAATGAAGCTCGGTTATTCCCCTCTCTCTGAGAAGGATTTCCAAATTCGTCCCTGCGAATGCGCTGTAGCGCGTTTTATCCATCCAAAAAACATGATCAAGGTGCCGGCTCTCCATATATACATCCTGGAGACTGCCGTAAAGGTGCCGGCCGGCTGTTCCTTCAATATTATGAGGAGGGTAAAGGGCCGTTTCAGGATGATGCGGGTCATTTTTTTTGTGAATATCCACAGCGAAAACAACGAAATCTTCCTTCATGATAAATTCCTTTGTTATTCTGGCCGTTTCTCCTTCGATGGCCTGCCCCGGTTTTCCGCAAGTGAGTGCTCTGCCGTCTGCCACAAAGTCATTTGTGTAATCAATCACAATCAATGCCCTGCTCATGCCCATTCCCCCTGTTTATTTAGTATCGTGCCGTATAGATTGGCTTAATGACGTCCATTTCCACAAACCGGTACAGCTTTGCCGGCTTTTTAGAAGTTCTGGCCGTGGTTTTACCCGCCGCCTCCTCGATAAATGGAAGGGTCTTAATCTTCCTTGCAAATGACTGATCGCTTTTAATGGCCTGATCATCGGTAACAGTCAGCAGCACGGCCTGAAGCTCCGAATAAGTAAACTCTTCCGGAAGGAAATTTTTAGCGGCTGTTGTCTGAAGCAAATCCGACCGTATTTCACGGATGGCGTCTTGAATCAGCTGTTCGTGATCAAAAGCGAGCGTAATGGAGTCCAGATCCTCCAACGGGAAAAGCTGAACATCCTCCGCATCATCACTTGCCTTCCGGTTGTGCAATAAATCCTCCGGAACAATGGCGTAATGGGCGTTCGATAAGATCCATCCGCGCGGGTCCCGGCCCGGCTGGTCATACATGCCGTAATGCTTCATATGAATTCCGCGAACCCCCGTTTCCTCCAGCAGTTCACGGTGAGCGGCTTCAAGCGCCGTCTCATCAGGCTGAACGAATCCTCCCGGAAGCGCCCACTTGCCCGCTTCAATGTTCGGTGTGCCCTCCGCTGTCTCCATCGATCTCTGAATCAGCATCAGCATCAGGCTCATGACCGGAGGCTTATGCTCCCGCTTTTCTGAATGAATCGTAAAAACCGCAATATCAGACGTATATCCATCAGGTGTCCGGTACTTTCCCGGGTTGTAATTTTTCAAAGCATCTTTATTTGTTTGGCTCAATTTTTCACCATCTTTTTAATTAACATTTTGTTAATTGAAATTGTAATACAGGATTTGCAGGAAGTCAACTCGGAAGCCAAAAGGAATCGGCGGCCGACTTTTCGGAAAGACAATATAAAAAGAGCATCCGGTCCGGATGCTCTTTTTCACTAGTTTTATAAAACAGCCTTCGCCTTGTTCTCTCCAAGAGATCCAACAAGCTCATTCAAATGAACGGTAAGGCCGCCAAGCGATTCCATGATTGTCTGCAGATGATGAACGGCTTCTGTTTGATGCTCCATGCTGCCGATCATTTCTCCGCTTGCTACACGGCTGTGCTGCAGAGCGGATGTCATGCTTGTAATGGCGCCGCTTATTTCCTCCATTGTTCGCAGGAAGAGAGCGGACTGTTCTGCTACCAGGTCCGTCCCGTCCGCAACATCGTTTGAAGCAGACGCGATTTTTTCGAATGCTTCTGCTGTCGTTCCTACCTTCAGAAGACCTTCTTCGACCACTGTGGAACCTGTATTCATTTCCTCTGTGACCTGGTGAATGTCATGCTGAATCGTTTCGATGAGATGTCTGATTTTCTCAGTCGACTCATTGGATTTTCCGGCAAGCTTTCTCACTTCTGCCGCAACAACGGCAAAGCCTTTTCCTGCCTCTCCTGCTCTTGCAGCTTCAATCGCGGCATTTAAAGCAAGAAGATTCGTTTGATCCGCAATAGCGGAAATTTCAGAAACGATGCCGCCAATCTGATTTGACTGATTCTGCAGGGCGGAAACAGAATGAGCAAGTGTCCGGAACGTTTGATGGATGTTCTCCATTTGGCGTTCTGTATTTTTCAAGGAAGCCTTTCCAGTACTCACTAGCTTATTGGCATTAAAAGACCGTTCCCTGATCTCCTTTGCAGCATCGGAGATTTTTACAGCGCCATCCTGCATATTCTTCATTTTGATTTCACTTTGCTTCGCTTCTTCAAGCTGATGAACGGTTCCCGCAGCTACCTCTGAAGCCGTATCTTTCATTTGATGGCTGACTCCTTCTGTTAATTCCGCATGTTCCGTCAGCTTTTCCACATTTTCTGCAATATGGCCGGCCGTAGAAGCCAGTTCTTCTGTCAGACGGTCCAGAGACTGCCGCTGCCACTCATTTTTTTGCACAAGCTGCTTCGTCAGCTGATTTTTTGTATGAATTTGCCATGAAATCCCTCCCGAAGTGAGAACGAGGTAGAACGCATGAATGGCAAACATAAACCACGTGTAGGCATGATCACCGAAAAACAATTCCGTAAAAGCAAACATGGCCACGAAATGAGGAATCGCAAACAAAACGGTCATAACTGAAATGAGCTTGATGCTGTCGTAATAAGCAGCTAAAGCAATCACCAGAAAAATGGAGAAATGATAGACAACCATTCCATCTCCGGACACAATCATCGCCATACTCGAAAAGGTCAGCGTCATAACAGTCAGCAGCGGCACAAGCCGGTGGTCGTTATCTCTCGCGTAAAAAAATAAAGCTGCAAGGAGCAAAAGAACAGGGATTATCATGGCAATAAAAAGAATGGGGGAGCGGCTGCCTGCATGCTCCATATGTTCGTGCATCGGCCAAATCCGGTGAATGGCCTGAATCCCGCCGGCAACGAGGATGCAGACTGCGGAAACCCACAGCATAAGCTTGTTTTTAAATGCGTTCAAAACGATTCCTCCAGTGTAAGTAAAAAAACCTATTTGTCTATCTATGAATATATCGTAATAAAGTACTAGTTGTGTAGCTCAAATGCGCTAAATTCACGTTTATTTTTCGACAAATTCGAATTTTGCTTTTTTTAGGATTTATTAAAGGGAAATGATCTCCCTTCTCGAATGAAACATGCATAGTCCGTTATAAAGGGGCAGCAGCGATACCGACCACTGCCTTGCCTGGTTCTAAGCTCTGCTAAACTTGGCTGTTGATTTCCGTTTCAGGCGCTCAGCGACCAGCGGGGCGGGCGGTGAGCCTCTGCTCTAATCAGGAGTCTCGTGCCATTCACACCAATCAGCAGATTTCAGGAATCAATTGCAGACTTTGACAGAGCCTTATAAAAAGCCCCAGCAACGGAAAACAAAGTGTTCTTGCTCCTATTATTTTCAAAGCTTAATGCTTCGTTCTGGTTCTGGCTGATTGTATAAAGGGGGATAAAAATCATGCATCCTAAAGAACTAATAGAATTCATAATTGTTGGGGCTATAATTATATCAATCGCATTCATTGCCAACTTATTAAAAGACAGGTGGCGCAAAACTGGTTGGTTATTAGCATTCGTTGTATTTTCAGCTTACGGTATCTTTTTTGGTGCACGCCCTTTTTGGATCGATGCACAAATTGACCATAAAATGCAATTGCTTAGACCATATTTAGAAGAGCAATATCCAGATAAAGATTGGACTATTTCCGCAGTTCCTCACCGTAAGAGCGGCTATCGCCATCTAAACCCTTACTATATTGGTGTTGTTTTTGAAAACGAACCGGGAGTTACTTATTATTATTGGGTAGAAAGCAAGGATACGATTTATCAAATGGGGCGAGCAAACAAAGAGGAAAAGACGGAATGAGTTTTACGTATTTCCTTCTATAAATCATGATTCCCTTTAAATTGACCTAAAAATAAACTAACACAGCCTCTTAAAAAAATTGCTTATACTCTTCCAGCTCTTAAAAAAACACAGCGGTTCCATCACCGCTGTGTTTTCACTGATCCCGCTTATTTCAGCAGTTTCTTCACAAGCTTCAATCCATTCTTGGCAGAAGGATAACGAAAGCTGAAATCAAACCGGGTCGTCTGCTTCAGCACGCTTTTCGAATGGGAGAAGGTTTCAAAGCTGTACTTGCCGTGATAATTCCCCATTCCGCTCTCCCCGACTCCTCCGAATGGGAGATACGGCGTGGCAATGTGCATGAGGGTATCATTGACACAGCCTCCCCCGAACGATACCCGGCTTGTGACGGCAAGCTCTGTGTCTTTGCTTTCCGTAAACAAGTAGAGGGCGAGCGGCTTCGGACGCGCGTTCACAAATTCAATCGCTTCGTCCAGGGTTTCGTACTCCATCACCGGGAAAATCGGCCCGAAAATTTCTTCGGTCATGACCGGAGAATCGGGGGCAGCGTTCTCAAGCAGAGTCGGAGCAATGCGGTGAGTATCGTCTGAGCGGTCACCTCCGAAAAGAATGTCTCCATCCTGCAAATAACCCGTCAGCCTGCTGTAATGGCGCTCGTTTACAATTTTGGAATAGCGGCTGCTTTCCAGCGGATTTTCCCCGTAAAACTCTTTGATCGCTTCCTTCATCGCTTCCATCAGTCCATGCTTCACCTTTTTGTGAACGAGGAGATAGTCAGGAGCGATACACGTCTGGCCGGCGTTCGTAAACTTGCCGAACACAATCCGTTTTGCCGCAAGCTTGAGATTGGCGTCTTCATGCACAATCGTCGGACTTTTTCCGCCCAGTTCAAGCGTCACGGGAGTAAGATGCTTCGATGCGGCCTCCATCACGACTTTTCCAACCGGGACGCTGCCCGTGAAAAAGATATAGTCAAAGGGCTGCGCAAGCAAAGCCTGGCTCGTCGATACTCCACCTTCCACCGCCGTTATATAGGAAGCCGGGTACTGCTCTTCTAGAATCCTCTTTATGAGTGCCGACACATTCGGCGTCAATTCTGAAGGCTTGATGACCGCTGTATTTCCGGCAGCAATCGCACCAACGAGCGGAGATAAAGCAAGCTGAAACGGATAGTTCCACGGTGCAATGATCAAGACTGCACCAAATGGCTCAGAGATGACATATCCTTTTGAACCGGTATGAGTCAGTGCGGTGCGGACTTTTTTCGGTTTCGCCCAGTTTTGCAGTCTTTTCAGGGTAAAATTGATTTCTTCATATAAAATGCCGATTTCTGTTGAGTACGCTTCAAGCTCTGATTTATTCAAGTCGAGGGCAAGAGCCTTTACGATGTCCTGTTCGTGCTTTTTTACCCCATCTTTTAATTTGCGGAGCTGTTCCATTCGAAAGGAAACCGATTTTGTTTCCTGAGAGGCAAAATACGTTTTTTGTTCTTGGAGAACAAGTTTTATTTCTTCCGGCTGTGTTTCCATCATGATGTACCCTCTCCTTTATCTTTTATATAGCCTTCCTGAACGAACCAATCCAATGTCCGCTCAAGTGTTTCATCCAATGTGAGGGACGGGCTGTACCCGAGTTCCCGCTGTGCCTTGCTCCCATTTATAAATTGCCCAAGTCCCATAACCGCAACCGCCGTTTTGGACAGCTTCGGACTCGGGCCTCCCAATAATCGCTGTTTAGCCGATAAGAAGGAAGCGATGATTTTCGCTGCCGGGAGAGGAAGAATTACGCGCGGAGGTTTCACACCGGCAAGCATGGCGATCTTCGGTACCAGTACACTCATAGCAATATTGCTCCCGGCAAATAGATAACGTTCTCCAATCCTTCCTTTTTCAGCTGCAAGCACTAATCCTCTTCCAGCGTCTCCCGTGTAAACGACATTCCGTTTTCCTTCTAAATACGCCGGCAGGGTTTCATTTGCGACCTCTGCAATAAGCTGCCCGGTAGACGGACCGTAGTCATACTCCCCAAAGCACATGACAGGAATGCCAATAACAATCGGCAAATTCTCCGAAGCCCTTTCTCTCGCCATTTTATCCATCTCGTATTTGACATGCAGATACGCATTTTTTATGGACGGAGCGCTCCGGTAGGTGAGCTCCTCGGTACCATGGCTGCCATCCAGAGCTTTAGGCAGTGCAATGGATCCCCCGGTGTAGACGATTTTTTTCAGTCCTTTGGCTGCTTCACATGCTGACAAAAATGTATCCATCTGCAAACGGGCCAGTCTTACATCTTCTTTGAGCGGACGGGGCTCAGAAGGATAATAGGCGGCACAGTGAATAATGGCATCCAACCCCGCAAAGGCTTTCGTCAGAGCCGCTTCATCGGATAGATCGGCTTCGGCTGCCTCGAATGATAAATCATTTAATAATGAAAGCTTTGAGTTTTTTCTATGAATCACGGTTAATTCATGGCCGCGTTCCAAAACCGCTTTTGCCGTATGATGCCCGATCATGCCGGTTGCACCGATAACGCCGATTTTCAAGAGATTCTTCTCCTTTCACGTTCTATTGTTCAAACGTTTAAATACTTAAACATTAAAGACAGAGGGGAACCTGTATTTACAGATCACACTCTTCTTCTATTTTAGAAATCAGCTGCTTTAAAAGATCGACAGACTGATCAAGCGATAATGAATAGTACCGCTGTGTCCCTTTTTGCTCAATCGCTACCAGCCCGTTGTCTCTTAGCACCTTAAGATGATGGGAGATCGCCGGCCGCGATAAGTGGGACTGCTCGGCAATTTGATTAACGGTTAGAGTGTCGTGCTTCGCGAGCAGCAAAATAATATCCTGTCTCGCTGCATCTCCAAGTGCCTGAAAAATCGGCGTGCAGGAGCGAAAAATTTCTAAAACCGGTTCTGACATGCTAATCAGCCTTTCTTCATCCAATTACCCTTATTATACACCAATTCGCTGCATGCGCGGTTTCTTACGCATTCTTTCCCTGCACCCTTCGAACAACGGAAGTCACCATTTTTCTCGGCATAAAGCGGACGGAGCCTGCTAACAGTTTATTTTGGAACCCGGGGACTATCACCGTTTTCCCATTCATCCATTCATTAAATCCGATTTGTGCCACCTGATCCGCTCTCATCACCCCGCTGTTGAAAAGCTTCGACTTGCCAAGATCGGCCCGTTCAGAAAATCCTGTTGCAGTAGGGCCCGGACATAGAGCGGAAACCTTGATGTTCGTACCTTTCAGCTCATTTTCAAGCGCCTCCGTAAAGGACAGTACATACGCTTTTGTTGCATAGTAAACCGCCATTAACGGACCTGGCTGGAAAGCAGCCGTTGAGGCAATGTTTAAAATGCCTCCCTCTTTCCTTTCCGCCATTTCCGGAAGGAACAGTTTCGCCATGTGAGTCAGGGAGCGTATGTTTAAATCGATCATATTCAATTCATCTTCCAAATTTGTTTCAAGAAACTCTCCATACAATCCAAACCCCGCGTTATTCACAAGATAAGAGACATGAATTTGCTTTTGCTTCAGCTCTTCGGCCATTTTGCTGATTTCTTCCGGTTTTGATAAATCGGCCTGATGCACCATAACAGCTGTCCGGTATTGTTTTTCCAGGTTTTCTTTCAATTCCAGAAGCTTTTTCTCATTTCTTGCTGCCAAAATGAGCGCGTAGCCTTTCTCCGCGGCAATTTTGGCAAGCTCCATCCCAATCCCGCCTGATGCACCTGTAATCAATACATATTCATTCGAATTCATATTTGTATCCCCTCTCAATTGATTGTATGTTTAAAAACTTAAACATTTAAACTTATAAACATAATATAAAAGGTTTCCTGATGGAAGTCAACAAAATTACAGAGAGAAAACACCTCCAAATTTAGGTACCCTTTTAAACAGCGCTTTCATCATACTCCATTACATAATCGTCGTTAAATTGTTACTTTTCTGTAACAAAACCCCTTCCTTTTTTCGTTACACTACTAGAAGGATACATAGCTATACGTCATGGGGGAGATGTTCATGTGGAAAAAAGACAGCCGACGCCAAAATATTTATGGATGAAAGCAGGAATTTTAGGAGTAATGGGACTCGTTCTCGCTTCCCTCTGGATTGGACCGGACCTGCATAGTCCGGTAAAAGCGAAAGTAAAAAGCGAACAAATCGGGATGCTTCGAACAGAAGGGGAAAAAGAATTAATGAAGGAAAATCCGCCGAAAACGATGATTCCGGAAACCCCGAAGCCGAAGCCAAAACAGACAATGAAACGAAAAACCGTTTACCTGACGTTTGATGACGGGCCTTCGCCGGCAACGGAAGATCTGCTGGATGCTCTGGATAAATATGATGTGCCTGCAACCTTCTTTATGCTTGAACCGAATATGCGGAAGCATGAAAAAGAGGTCAAGCGCCTTGTTGAAAAAGGGCATGCTGCCGGCCTGCACGGAGTCTCCCATAAACCGAAAGTGTTTTATGCCACTCCGGATTCTGTTGTAGGAGAAATGACAGCAGCAAGAGATACATTAAAAAACATAACAGGAATTTCAACGGAACTTGTCCGAACGCCTTATGGAAGTGTGCCTAACCTGACAGAACCTGAACAGCTGGCCCTCCAGTCGGCAAATTTCCAATACTGGGACTGGAATGTCGACAGCTTTGACTGGAAATACAAAAAGCCTGAGTATGTTGAAGATGTTCTCAAGCAGGTCGAAAAACGCAATCAAGACTTTCCGGATCAGCCGATCATCATCCTTATGCACGACCGCATCCCTTCACCGGAAGCACTGAACCAGCTTATTCCGGAGCTTAAAAAAAGAGGATACTCCTTTGATGCACTCAGCGAAAATATGGAACCTGTTCATTTGAAATAGGAAAAACGCCCGGGATTTGGAATCCCGGGCGTTTTTTTGGCATGATTCTTTTTACGAAAATGCTTAGCTTAGCAGGCTGATCTGCGTCCGTTGCCGGCCTCCGAATCCGGTTACCGGACATTTTGGTTTGGGCAGCGGACCACTTGGCCTTCATATCGGAGACTCAGTCTCGGATAACGAATTTAGGACAATCGCGCCTCCACCGCATTTTATCGAACTCTCCGGCGCAGATAACATATACTCAGTTACATCGTTATTTACCCTAATGAGAGGTCTCAAGCATGTTCACGCATGCATTCCCTGGTCTGTTCGAGGGTTTCTCCGATGGAGGCATGGATGACTAAGTCAAATAGATGGTCCAGCCGGGTTGGTTCGCGGTTAATGAGCACCATTTTTTTGTTTCCCCGCAGACGGAAATCATTTGGAATCTGATTGACCGGGTACACTTCAAGGGAAGTTCCCATGACAAGGAGGAGCTCCGACCGTTCTGCTATGGGACAGATGGTTTCCATATGCCGCACCGCATCTCCGAATAGAACCACATCCGGCTTCAGGATAAACCCGCATCGGCTGCCGCCTGCAAGCTCCGCTGTGCACCTCGGAATTTCTTCTGCATGAATATACTCGAGCCCGTAAACGGTTTTACATTTGGGGCAGGCAGCTGTTTGGATGGATCCATGCATATCGAAGACAGCCCTGCTTCCCGCCTTTTGATGCAGACCGTCAACATTCTGGGTGAATATATGAACCTCTTTACCGGCATCCTCTAACTCCCTCAAAAACAGATGGCCTTTATTCGGCTGATGATTCAAACTTAATTTTGTCTGGAAAATTTCTTTGAAATACTTCCAAAAGCTTTTAGGGTTTCGTTCAAAATAGGATCGGCTGATGACTTCCGTTCGGGAAAGATTCTCCGTCCACAGTCCTTCTGATGACCTGAAATCCGGAATGCCGGATTCCGTACTGATTCCCGCCCCGGTCAGAACAGATAGGACATTTGCTTTGTGCAGCCAGTCAGCCAGCTGATAAATGGGTTGATTCAAAGAGAAAACCTGCCTCTATGCTGTAAGATTTTTTCCAAAATCCCGCCTCAACTTTTAGAGTACTGCTTTTCTTTTTCAAGATTGATTTCCTTTTGCTGCACCTGCTCCACATAAATCGTCTGGCTAGGGAAGGCGAATTGCACGCTTTCCTCTTCCAATATACGCATAATTCTCAGGTTAATGTCCTGCTTAATTTTTAAGTGTTCGCCATAGTGGGTGGTTTTCGTAAAACAGTTGATGAGAATGTCCAGACTGCTCGGCCCGAAGCTGTCAAAGCTCACCTGGATGGATTCATCATCAATTCCATCATGCTCCTGCAGCATATGATCAATTCTCCACACGCTTTGGCTCATTTGTTTTTGATTTGTATGATACGTGACCCCCACTTTAAAATTGATTTGCCGTTTCCCCATTTTTGTCCAGTTCGTGATTGGCTCGTTGGCCAGCGTAGAATTCGGTACAGTGACAAGCGCCTGGGGGAACGTCCGGATTTTCGTACTTCTGAAGGTGATATCCTCAACCACCCCTTCCACACTTGGCGCTTTAATCCAGTCCCCAATCGTGAACGGCTTTTCTGTGATAATCACGATTCCTCCAAGAAAGTTCCCGATGGTATCCTTCGCTGCAAGCGCGAACGCCAGTCCCCCGAGTCCGAGCCCCGCCACAAAACCATTGACATCATAATCAAATTCCTTCGCTACGATGCTGAAGGTCAAGGCCACCACAACAAAGCGGAGAAGCTTTGAAAGAAAAGGAACGAGAATATCATCAATTCCAAGGTCAAATCTGCTGTTTACTTTATTGAAAAATAACGACGAAGAACCAGTCAAATTATAAAGTCCCCAGGCTATGACAATAACGATGACAGACCGGTAAACCTCATGGACGACCTCCATGCTGTTATTGAAAAAAGGCGAGTAGATAATCGCGAGGTAAACCCCGACCGACATAAACAGCCATCTGACCGGTTTCTCAAAGGACAGCAGAATATGAGTAAAGAACTCCGTCGGTGTCCGCCTGCTGATCCTCATAATCAGGTGGAAAATGTATTTCGTGAAAATCTTTCTTAGCACCAAAAACAAAACAAGGATTCCAATGCTGATTCCGAGCTTCGTTAAATGATCATATGTAAACCAATTTACCTGCACACTGCGTTCTCTCCTTTTAGCTGCTTTAAAAAAGCATTATACTATAGATTCGCTGGCTGAACGGGAATATTGTCCTTTTTTTCTATTTACCTGCAAGAAAAATAATTAAACGGGATAAATGAAAAAAGCCGCCAGTTTCGGGGCTGGCAGCTTAAAGCAATAACGGGATTCTAAGTAAAGTTTTCCGGAAAGGCATGTGGACTTTTGTTTATGGAATTGGGATTAATTTTTTTCCTTTGGACGATTCTGGTCAACGAGGGTGGCTTTATACATTTCTTCATTTGTCTCAACTTTAATACGCTCCTCCACTCTGATTCTTCCCTTTCCCATTGTCTCGCCTCCTTTTACACATCATAAATTTATCAGAATATTTAGTAAATAAACCAGATGGCCTAATTACATCTGAATATCCAACAATTTTCGATAGGCATCCGTTTGTCCCACTTAAGAGAAAATGGCGAAACCAGTAGATTTACAGCGAATCATTTTCTATTTTAGGGCTCAAATCTTCTGAAAAAAGGGTCTATGTTTCTAGGAAAATTGGCAAGTGAAGGAAAGCATTATTTAAAAACTTTTTTAAAACTGTAGCTTGCTTTTTCGAATCCCATTTTCTCCTCGTAAAACCGGTGTGCCCCTTTTCTATGAAGAGCGGAGGAAAGAGCTATTCCGTCAAATCCCTCTTTTTCCGCCTCTTCCTCCACATGGGCCAGCAGTTTTTCACCGTATCCTTTTGAACGATGGGCGGCATCGGTAACCAGGTCAGATACCCATATGAATTTGCCGTAATACAAGGTAATCATCGGCTGGTACCCAATATAGGAAACAGGCTGGCCTTCGTGATAGAGTAATTTAATCCGGTAGTTTTCAAGCTCTGATGCCAAGGAAACCAATTCCAGAAACTCCTTCTCAGTCAAATGAGGCCTAAGCTGAGAAAGAACCGGAAAGCCTTTCTTCCAATCTCTTTCACCAATCAACTCTACAATTTTTTCCATCTGTCATTCCTCCTTTGTGATAGGATAAAGATAGCAAATCACTGGTATGGTGTTGAGAGCCAGTTTAATTAATTCGGAAGGTACCAGTTAAGGAGGCTAAAATGGATACAATTTTTTTCAGAGAGGGAAGCCCGCTCTTTGTCCAGCTCTACGAACAAATCAAACAGAGCATCAATGACGGCACCTTGGCATCCGATTCGAAGCTTCCCTCAAAAAGAAAGCTTTCCCTTCAGCTGAATATTAGTGTAAATACGGTGGAATCGGCTTATGCACAGCTCGAGGCGGAAGGATACATTGAAGCGAGACCGAGGAAAGGCTGGTATGTTCTTCATTTTGAAAACACGCTGTTCAGCCATCCCTCCTCGCTTCAGGAAAAAAACGAAGACACACCCGTTCAGCCAGTAATCGACTTTAGCCAAACAATCGACACGGATAAATTCCCATACGCTCAATGGAAAAAATGCTCGGTCGAAGCCCTGCATAAAGACGAACTGTTTCATACCGGGCATCTTTTTGGAGAAAAGGAGCTCAGAGAAGAAATCGCCGCTTATCTGTTCCGTGCCAGAGGGGTCCGGTGCCATACGGATCAGGTCATCATCGGAGCCGGCACTCATATTCTGCTTGAGAAGGCAGCCCGGATCCTTGGCGCTGAAACCTTTGCCATTGAAGATCCGGGCTACCACCGGACGAGGGATTCCCTGAAGGATTACAGCCTCATTCCAATCCCGCTTGACGAATCAGGAATGGATATCAAAGCGCTGAAATCCTCCAATGCTACAGCTGTCTATATCACTCCCTCCCATCAATTCCCGTATGGTACGGTCATGCCGGTGAAACGGAGACTGGAACTGCTGGAATGGGCGGCAGAGGAAACTAACCGCTGGATCATTGAAGATGACTACGACGGGGAATTCCGCTATGAAGGCCGGCCTATACCGTCCCTTCAAAGCTTGAGTCAAAATGAGGACGTACTCTACTTCGGGACTTTTTCAAAATCATTCATCCCCTCCCTTCGCATCAGCTACATGATTTTGCCGGAAAAACTGATGCGTTCCGCCGAGCCTCAGCTGATGGCATTTAAACAAACCGTGTCCAGATTCCATCAGCATGCCCTTTCTCTTTTTATGGCACGCGGCTTCTGGGAGCAGCATTTGAACCGGATGAGGACTCATTACCGGAAAAAACACAGCCTGCTGATCAGGCAAATGCAGGCCGTGTTCCAAGATCGGATTCGGATCATCGGAGAAAAATCAGGGATGCACATTCTTATCCAAGCGGAAAACGGAATGAGCGAAGAAGAACTCATCACAGCCGCTGGGCGTCAAGGAGTGAAGGTGTATCCTGCCTCCCTCTATTTTGTAAAGGTAAAGCCGGAAAAACCGCTGCTTTTTATAGGGTTTGGCGGGGTGACGGAGGAAGAGATTGTGGTGGGAATTGAGCTATTACGGAGGGCATGGTTTTAGGGGAGAACGGTGAGGGTGGGGTCAGTCCCGACTTGCTTCACCGCAGCAGGGGACGGAGACCGGATCCGTTGAGCCCTTGTTTATCAAGGGCTTGCGAAGTCGGTGCCAGAGCTTTAGTCCGGTAAAATTCTTGGGGACTGGCACGGTGCCAGTCCCGGCATCCTTCACCGAAGCGGGGGACAGAGGACAGTTCCTTTGAGCCCTTATGTGTCAAGGGGTTGCAGAACTGGTGCCGGAGCTTTCGTTCTGTAAAGCAGCGCGGGTCAGGCGCCAGACCATCCTCTTTAGAAGTAAATCGTTATAATAAATTTCCACCGTTATGATGAATTTTGAGAGGTTTCGGTTGAGCCCCCTAATTTTGGACACGCTCTTCCGAATTCTAATGTTTTCTCCGTTTTTCAAAGAGCGATCTTTCTAGGTTTTACTTCACCCTTTTTATGTTTCTGAAAATAGACAGCTGGAGGCCAGTCCTCAAGGCTTCCATGCAGTCTTTTGTTATTGTAAAACTGAATGTATTCCTTCACGACTTCATTGGCCTCTTCGAATGTCTGGAATTCGTGCCGCTGGTAACACTCTCGTTCGAGGACGCTATGAAAGGACTCGATATAAGCATTCAAATTAGGTGACTTTGGAGGAATTCGTTCATGCTCCAGCCTTTCTTTGTTTTCCAGGCAGAACTCTTGAAATTGGATCCCGATAAACTGGGGTCCATTATCGGTTCTAAGCACCAGCTTCTCTTCGCCGGAATTTTCTATTTTACGGGCTCTCAGAGCCGTCTTAAGCATTTTTGTGATATCTTTCCCGCCACATGTTCTCCCTAAATAAAAGCCGACAATCTTCCGATCGTACACGTCTATCGCGCTTGCCAGGTAGAAAAAACGCTCTATGCCTGGG
Organism: Bacillus sp. FJAT-42376; assembly: GCF_003816055.1. Taxonomy (NCBI): domain Bacteria; kingdom Bacillati; phylum Bacillota; class Bacilli; order Caryophanales; family Bacillaceae; genus Bacillus; species Bacillus sp. FJAT-42376. The sequence goes on along the minus strand of NZ_CP033906.1, from coordinate 1,437,690 downwards.
ATGTATCCATATTTGATGTCAATCTGCCACATTTGATTTGGACCTGTGACGATTCGATTCCTGGCAATCTTTCTGGGGTACTTATTGTTTCGAATTTTTAAAGGGAACAGGATCCCCATTTCCTTGCACAGACGGTACACCTTCTTTTTACTGATGGTCAGATGGTGCTTCCGTTTTAGGCAGCTTGTCAGTTTCCGATACCCATAGACCGCCTCCATACCACCGATCAGCTTGACCAGGTACGCTTTGATTTGCTCGTCAGATACACGTTTTCCTTTTGAGTCTAAGGAAAAACCGGGGATAGGCCTTCCGCCAGCTACCCTTTTCGCCGGAATGGGATTGGCCTGTTGATAATAGTAAGTGGACTTAGATATTCCCACAATGTTGATTACCCGAGTGACCGCAAACCCGGCTTCTACCCATTCTTTTGCGAATTCGACTTTATCGGTTAGCGTTTCGATTTTTTTTTTATCATTTCTCGAAGCATTTCAACTTCCAGCTCTTTTTCCCCTAACAGTTTCATGGCTTGATCATATTTTTTCTGGATCTCATCCGTACCAGAGTTTTCAGAAAGGGGAGAGACACCCTCCATTTTCATCTCTAATTCGACTTCATCCCGATACTGGCGCACCCACCCAGACAGAGTAGAAGGAGCTACTGATAATTTCCTGGCTAGGAAAGCCGTATTGCCGGACTCTAATGCCATTCTGACATATTTCTTCTTTACGTCCTCAATCGGACCATTCTTTCTCTTCATCTTGGCCTCATCTCCTCTGCCCTCATTATATTTAGAATGAGTGGAGGTGTCCAAACTAGTTAGGGGGCCTGAGAGGTTTATGATGAAATTTTAAATTTTATGATGAAATTTCATCCGTTTATGATGAATTTTCAGCCGTTTATGATGAATTTTTCAAATTTATGCTGAATGCGGAGTGCCGGCCCCCTCTTCACCAGCATATAAAGCAAAAACGGCGGTCCGCCCGCCGTTTTTCTCATATATAAATCATCTGCGGCTTTTCATGGCTTAGAAAATCGTGGTGTGAAATTGTCCATGCATAGGCTCCTGCAAAGTGAAAAAGGATGATATCTCCAACCCGGACGCGGTCACAGTGCTCTCCTCTGACCAGGACATCGTTCGGTGTGCACAGTTCTCCAGTAATCCACACTTCCTTGGACCGAAGTTCAGGTCTCGAAAGCGGATATTCCCATTCTTCCACAGCGACGACTTCAAAGGGATGGCTCATTTTCCATGCGGCCGGCAGCCGGAGATGATGGGTTCCTCCTCTTACAGATACGTAAGCCTGACCATGGTTTTCTTTTACATCCATAACCTCAGCAGCATAATAGCCAAAAGGCCCGGCCAAATAGCGTCCAAGCTCAAATACGAGCTCCCATCGGTCCGGTGCTTCCCGGACGAGTTCGTGCATGCCTTTTGCAAAGGCCCCCCAGTCGAACGGTTTGTCCTGTTTCTCATAATGGACACCGATTCCACCGCCGAAGTTGACATATTGTGCGTTCACCTTGTACATTTCTTCCCAAAGGTTCACTTTCTCGATACAGTGGCGGACGAAAGCAAGATGGGCCTCTGCATCCAGATTGTTGGAGACAGAATGAAAGTGAAAGCCTGTAATTTCAATAAACGGGAGCTGTTTCACCATTTCCATGACCTCGGGCAGCAGGGATTCATCGATGCCGAACTGCGTCGGTTTGCCTGCCATGGTGAGTCGGGCTTTTCCGATTGCCTTCTCCAGGTTGACCCTAAGTGCAATCCTCACTTTTTTCCCAAGCAGCTGGGCGATAAAATGAATCCGTTCAATCTCCCACATGCTTTCGGCATGAATCATTCTGATTTCCCGGGTAATGGCGGCTTTCAAAAATTCATCGGTTTTTGCAGGGCCGCTGATAACCTTGTGATGGTCGGGAAAAGCGGTAAGCTTGTCCAGCTCTCCGAGTGATGCCGCTTCAAACCCTTTTACATGCCGCTGAACCGCGTGAAGGAGTACAGGATCCGGATTGGCTTTCATTGCATAATACAGGCTTACCTGCTCAGGAAGGGAAGCGGCCAGGCTTTGGGCATGCTCCTCCATCCCGCTTACATCATAAAGATACGCGCAAAAAGGCTGCCGCGGTGATTTCATTTTTAACAGTTCAATCTTGATTTGTTCTGCAGATGACATGGTTAACCTCCCACTTCGTTATGCATCTTTTCGAGCGGACGGCTGAAAATCGCTCCGATTATGATGGTCAGGGCACAGCAGGAGAGCCCCATTAACAGGCCGCTCCAATATACATTCCACTCAGCCAGGAGTGTAAACAGCATCGTTCCGAGAGAGATGAATCCTCTATCCATGAGGGCAATACTTAAAATCTTTCCCCTGTAATGGGACGGTACGTAGTGCTGCAGGGAAATCCGGTTCAGCGTCCGGTATACCTGCCCGAACAGCCCCATCATAAAGACGATGGCAAAAAGCAGATACGTGCTTTCTGCCGCCATGATCATCCCGATAATAAATACCCCGAACAGAACCGATGAACCGATCATCGTCCTGTGGTTCGCCCGGATCCATCCCGCTGACAGGACCCACGTTCCAATAATCGCTCCAAAGGATGAAAGGGAAAGCAGAAGTCCGAAGCCTTGGGGACCTATATTCATCAGAGAATCTGCGAAAATCGGCATCATCGAGGAATAAGGAAATCCGAATGTCATCGGGATGACGGAAAGCAGCAGCAGGCCCTGAATACACGAATCTTTTTTCACATACATAAAAGCATCCTTCAAATTCGAACCCCGGGGCTTGTCCTTTTTAGCAGGAACAGCCTGTCCCGGCGGAACGAAAACCATGACAAGAACGGATACCGCAAGCAATCCGAGAAACAGCGCGAGCAAAAATTCTGCGTCCATGGATCCAAGCAGCACGCCTGCTGCAGCCGGTCCGATCAGTCTCGCCAAATGGATCATCGAACTGTAATGGGCGACGGCGCTTGTTAAGCTTTCTTTTCCCGCCAGATCGGCGACATATGTATTTCGAATCGGCGCTTCAACAGCCTGTATCGCAGAGCGGATAAAGACAATGGCAAGGATAAGCGGCATCGGTCCTCCCCAGGCGGAAATGAGCCAGACGGTCGATGCCAGCATAAGCAGCTGGCTGATGAGCAGCAGCATCTTTTTCGGAAACCGGTCAGCCAGAACTCCTCCGGTCAGGCTGAAAAGAAAGATGGGAAGGAGCCGGCATACGTTAATGAGCCCCAAATAAAGAGGAGAATGCGTCATTTGCAGCACGGCCCAGTTTAATACGGTGAAGTCAGCCCATTCCCACAGCCGTCCCGCAAAGCCTGACGCATAAAATAGCCGGTACCCTTTTGACTTAAAGGCGGATGCGGCACTTTTCACGGATTGCCACACGCCTCTGCTAACGGATTCGGTGCTTTCACATACACGTACCCTTTATGCTCTGGAAAAAGCCTCATTAACGAAAGGGCTTTGTGTTTCACGTATGGTCCGAAAAGCAGCTCCCGGTCTTCTTTTGCCGTCCTGCCGCCAATTGCCTCAAGCGTCCGTTCCGCTTCCTCACGAAGCCATTTCCATGCGGCGGTTTCTTCAGTGCCTGTATAGGAGGATAAGATTCGGATGACCTCGCCAAAATGACTCTGGAAGACGGTGTAATGCATTTTACTTTGCATCTCTTCAAGGGAATCTGTCAGTGTCACCGAACCCGGCATTAAATTCAGATTAAGACCCTGCTCATGAAGCCGTTCTTTAAAAATCCTCGCGCCGCCCCAGTCTCTGAACAAATACTTTACGGGCTTCCCGTCTTTAAAGGACACAATGGAATTCTGCATATGCCCTTCCAGCCCAATTCCGTACTTCGTCATCAAGGTCAGCGTGCCTGGTAAAACGACCGAAATATAGGCCTTCATAAAGGATTCGAACCCTTCCTGATGAGTCACCTCATGACGAAGACAGTACTCCTCATAGATGTCTTCCAGCACGAGCCTTTTTGAAAATGGGGACGGGCTGTTATACGATGAGGCGACGACTGGTATTTCTTTGTGCCCCGTTAAATTTCCGAGGCCGCTTCTCATCATCGCTGTCATATTCCGGCTTTTCAGCGGATCCTCTGTTTTAAAGGCCACTCCGAACGTTTCCGGGATTGGAACGAACGTATCCTTTAAATGCGGCTCCCTGTCAAGAATTTCATCAAAAAGCCGGGAGACGGCTGGACCATTGCAGGCCGTCTGTGCGGATACAGAACGCTTCGTTGACGTCATCTGCGAATGGACAGGAAGCTTCAGATAAAGATCATTTCCTTTCGGGATGACCGTTCGGAAGGAAGTGGTCGGGAAGGCCGTCCATTCCATTTCTAAAACGTGAATGACTCCCTCATCCAGCTCTTTCCCAAACAGTTCGGGCAGCATATGATCGAGCTGCCATGGATGCACCGGAATGATGAGCCATTCATCAAGCTCTATCCGTTTCTTCCTGCATTCAGCAGCGGCCCGGTCTTTCAAACCCGGGAGACTTGCAAATAAGAATTCATTTGGGTCTATATTGGACTGTACCTTCCACATAAAGGTTTCTCTTTTCCCAAGCACAAAACGAACCGCTACGTTTCCCCGCAATTCGGGAGAATAATGAAAGACATCCTTTGCTTTCATCCCCATTTTCGTTTTTGTGCCCGGATGAAGGTGATGCCCTTCAATACACAGCTGCTCAAAGAACAACCCGGGATCGGCGAGATCTTCTGCATAGGAGTACAGCCGTTTAGATAAAGGCAGTGCTTCTTTCGTTTTCTCAAACACAGCATACGTGAGCGCTAAATTCGCACTCCCGTTCATCAGTTCATCTGCGTAGCTGTCCCAATTCCCGCCAAAATCAGGAAAGCCGGGATGGTGTTTTTCGAGAAGCTCAAGCAATTCAGCACATGTTCGAATTTTAACCAAACCGTCCTTCAGCAAAAAGAGCTCTGTAACCATAATCCGGTTAAAAGCGTGCCTTCCTGAGCAGGCGATGACAAGGTTTGCCCGGTCTTTAAGCGGAACGGATAAAAATACGGATGGTTTTCCCGCTGAAGCAGAACCGTGAATTTTCTGCTCTGCCGCTTCGCTTCTCATGTTCAGTACATCTTCACGCAGCAGGGATTCGGCCCATTTATTCAGGATAGCGGCTTCCGCTCTCGGCAGCTGTTCCAGAAAAGCGTTCTTTAAATGAGGAAGCTCTTTTTCAAGATACTCCAGCATCTCTTGTGCATAATTATTATGATTTTGTTTCGTTTCCGTTCTGTAATTCAGCACGTTTGCTTCCTCCTCGTGTGATGGTTGCAAAGGGGTTCGGCACCTTTGTGTACGTATTGTCAATGGTATGGTTAAGCCTCATTCCCACAAGACTCTTGAGAGAAAGCTCTTCTTCCATTAAGGCCGTCCGGTCAGACACCGCATCCGGATCCTCAGCGAGTTCATCAAAAACCCGCTCCAATTCTTCCGCTGCGGCCTCCCACAATGGGAGCTCATCCATATTCAGCTCCTGAACAAGCTGAATGATCAGTTCCCCGAGATGATTTTGGATCAGTGCATGGGAGACGGTATCCTGCAGTGCGGCTTCATTTTTCGCTTCCACATGAGTATCCACCTGGAAAACAAATTCATGTCCGGCTTTGCGGAGGCGCTGATTCAAGATTTTAATGCCGCCGTAGTCTCTTACGATTAACCTGACCGGAACGCCATGCTTCAATACGGGGATGCTGTTTTGAAGATGGGCTTCCAGGGCAATTCCATACCTGGTCATAAGCGGAAGGCAGGATTCGAACAGGAGTCTCGAATAGTCGCGAATCCAGTTTACTGCTGCCTGTTCCAGACTTCTGTCATTCATCGTCCGCTTATACAGGCGAACGGCTTCTAAAAGGACAGACCCGTTTCCGAATGGAGAATCCGATATTAGGGCAACTCCGGGTACCGCAAGCTCCCCCTCATGGAAGGCAACAGAGCGTTCCGGGTTTTCCCGAATCATCGCCGCCAGATTTTTTTCCCGTTCTTCCGATTCTGAATCCTTAAAATGAATGCCTGCTTCCTCAGCGAGCAGCTTCAGGCCGGAAGGGAAATGTTCCGTTCTGGCTAAAGCCCGGAACAAACCCGTGAACATCGGCCCGTGCATGGCGGAAGCGGGGGAAACGGTCCTTACAGCGCTAGTCGCCTGTACCCGGATGGCTGTTTTTAAATGGAATGGCTGATTCCGCCCTTTCGCTAAAGGCAAAAGCGTTCTCAGGGAAGAAAGCGCGTAAGATGGCTCCGTCCATCCATGCAGGAGAACGATCCGTTTTTCCTGAAGCTCCTGGATATACAGGTCAGGAAGAACATGCTCCGCCTGCCACGGATGGAGCGGAATCAATTCATACTCCCCCGGGTTCATGGAGCAGCCGTTAAGCTCTTGTTCAAAAACTTCCTGAAGTCCTTCATTTTGAAGAAATAAAAGCTCCTTCACCCCGCCGCTTCGCAGGAGGCTTGCCGATGTGAGGCTCTTATGGACCGTCGCGTACACAACAGCCGGTTTTCCACCGCATTCAGGAGAGTATGCCTTCACCTCTTCCGCACTCATGCCCATTTTTGTTTTCGTACACGGGTGAAGCGTATGTCCGTGAACAGCAAGCTGCTCGAAAAAGGCGAGCGGGCTGAAAAACTCGTCTTCCGCCGCTGTATGCCCGATCCAGTTAATCGAATTTGCGTGTGCTTCTTTATTCACCAGCCATTCCTTCTGCCTCTCAGCAAACTTCTTTAATCCAAGCGCATAATTCGCTGAGCTGTTCGCCAGTTCTTTTTTAAACCCTTCCGTCTCTTCTGATGCAGGAAAAAGACCGGCAGACTGCAGCTGTTCAAGAAGCTGAATAGGATCGTGAATCGGGCTGATGCGGCCGGATTCATGAAAAACAATCTCCGCTATAACAAAGCGGTTAAGCTGATACTTGCGCTTCATATGTATGTGAATAGACTTCTCCTCTTGAAGTCCAATGATGATCACGTTATGTTTTACCTTGCAGGGTACAAGCTTTTCACGGATCAGACATTGTGTCAGCCTGTCGAGTATCCCTTTTTTTGCTTTTTGTTCAAACTCCATGGCAGTTGGCCCTCTTCCCTTTCCGATAATGAGAATCAATCTCATTAATCATAATGAATATGACACTTTTAATCAATACTTCGATAGTCTTATACTATGAGCCAATGGACTCCGGCATTAAAAAAACTGCCTTTTTACAGGCAGCCCGTCCGATTATAAACACTTATACATCGTCCACATTCCGATATCCTTAAATCCGATTCGCTTATAAATTTTCCCTGCAGCGGGATTATCGTAAAACAAACAAAGCTCCCTTCCCTCGTCCAGCACCTCGCCGCAAAGCTTCAGCATGCATGCCGTCGCATACCCTTTTTGCTTATGCTCATTGACCGTACAGACCCCGACCACCATCGCGGACAAAGAATTTTCAGCGGCCGTTGATGCCGCGCTCACCATCATGCTGTCCGCTTCCACATAATACGTCCTGGAAACGCCCTTTTCCATGTTGCGGCGCTTGCTTTCGATGCTTTCGCTGCCAGTGAATTCCTCAATTTTTTTGTGAAGCCCGATGATTTTTTCAGCGTCATCGATCTCTGCTTTTTTTACGGAAACCGCTGAATCATCCTCCCCGGTTCCTTCAAGCGTATTGCACTTGGCATAATATAAAACCCGCTTATCCGTTTTCCGGTTAAGGTAAGGCTCAAGCTTCGCTGTCACCTCTTCAAGTCCGGAAAGAATTTGCCACTCTGGATCCCTCTTCATAATATCTGCGAAACCCTCCGCGTCAAACTCTCCATAAGAAAAAGGGATATAGTTTACTTCATATTTTAAAAGAACCCCTTTAAGCTCCCCGTCCTCATCAAAATCCCCCCACACTTTCTGGAAAGACTCATCATATCCGAATGCTTCAATGTCCCCGATTAAAAATAAATTTTCCGCGGGCTTCTTGGAAATGTATGCGAAACATTGCCCGTGGTCCTTTTCTGATAACTGTCTGATCATCTGCTGCTCCCCCTAAAGCATTCTCTTTCACCAAAGAGAATCGTATTTTCATTTCTCCATTCCACTCACTGCTCTTTTTCCTTCTCGGGATGAAGAAGCTGAGTTTCGGTCCAAAAGCCGGACCTTCTGATGGTTTTAGAGTTTATTATAAAGAATGTTCCGAACCTTTTCACTACTAAATTGAAATTTCTGTCATATAGTTTATCAAGCCAGTTAAATAGGGGGTTTTAAGGACATGCAATATTCGTATTACGAAGAATATCAGCGGCAGATGAATCAAAATGCACTGCTTGCGAAAGATATAGCAAAAGCATTGGACGGAGAATACACAGCGATTACTTGCTATGAGGTGCTGGCCAAGCAGGCGCCGACACAGGAACAGCGGGATAAGATTTTGGAGATTCGAATGGATGAGAAAAGACATTATGAGGAGATTTCGCAGATTTACCTCTCTCTGACCGGGCGCCAGCATAAACCTCAGCTGACCGAAGAGTGTGCATCCACATACGAGAAGGGACTTAATGCAGCCATTAAAGATGAGCAGGAAACGGTGGATTTTTACTTGAATATTTATGATAAGTCAACAAACGCCTATATAAAGCGAATATTCAGAAGAGCCGCATCGGATGAACAGAACCACGCTGTCTGGTTTCTTTATTACTTGACCAAACTGTAACGCAGCCGCCTGAGGGCGGTTTTTTTTTGCCGCTTGAACAGAACCGGACCTCAATCAACGGGATCGCATTTTCTCCCGTGCCGGATCACTTCGTAAATCGCCATTCCATCACTGGGATGATGATCGGAATAACGGACCGGAAGCAATGAAAAAATAACGTAGTAGCTTGAAAAATAAGCAAACTGATAGAAAAACATATGCGGTTCCAGTACACCTTTTATAATCAGGAAATTCAAAATTAAAATCGAGAGAAGATTAAAAAGGGCTCCCCCTCCATAGACAAGCGCATGAGTAGCACGGTTATCATACTTTAATCCTTCGTACTGGCAAAAAGAATCCAGAAAATATAAGCGTTTTACAGTAAAGCACTTAAACGTAAACAGCGTTTTCCCTCTTCCGATTGTAAAGGTGCCTTTTCCGCCAAAAACGAGCGCCATAATCGTATGGCCGAGTTGGTGGATGAACGAAGCAATAGGCAGAACAATACAAAGCGACCAGAGGAGCGTGAGCACATCCCGAAGCTCGAACATGATGAAAATCCTCCTTATGTGAATCTGTCTCGCCCGTACTGCCTGTTTTCCCCTAAATTCTGACCTCAAACCAGCGTTTAATCGTGTCATTATTCTGACATTTAAGGTATGATAGAGAAAGAACCACCCTATTCCAAAACAAGGAGGACATGACTCATGCGCTTCGATGATCAGCCCGTAACAGTAGATGAAAATGTAAACGTTTTTGCGGCGATTCCTGAGGACGGTACCGTTATCGGAACGGCCACACAGGAAGAACTTCTAATGGCACAGGATTTGGAGTGCAGGCACCTCGCCCACATGCGTCTAATGGATTCAAACATCCAGATCCAGGGAGTGTCTTATAAGGAGCTTCTTCAGGAATACCTGGAGTTTGAAACAAAATCCGCTGAGTTTTGGAAAGCGATCTATAAAAGACTGGATGTTCCATGGGAATGGATCCTCCGAATCGACTTAGCCCACGCTTATATTTATGTAATTAATCCTTTTGATGATGAAATAGCAGATTGAGAAAAAGCCGTCCTCCTGATTAGGGAGAACGGCTTTTTTGGTCATATGTGTCCCGGAGGCTGCCATTTATCGGAGGTTCTGGATCGGAAATCGGACACTTCAGTCCGCACGCGGATCTATTCCGCTGCAAAAGCCCCGCTTCATATCGTACTCCTAATTTCTATCCGTACCTGACTTGACTGGGATCCTGCCGGCCAGCATTTGTTCCGCGTTTTTTTACCGTACTTCAGCACCGGCCACATCCGGCCATTGTTCCATCGTGTACGCCATTTCCCAAAATGCCAGTTCGTACTTGCAGCTGATGGTAAAGTGCCGGAGCATTTTCTGGCGTTCTTTTTCGGAAGCTTCAAGAGCGAGCTGATCGAGACGCTCGAGCTGTTCGTAAACGAGTTCTTTAAACCATTCTCCGCCGTAGGCTGCAATCCATTCGCGGTAAATCGGCTCTTCCGGCTGACATTCTTTCAGCCGTTCGCCAATTTCGTAATAAATCCAGTAGCACGGCAAAATACAGGCGATGATCTCCCCAAGGCTGCCGGTAACCGCAGAACGATACATGTGGGAAGTGTAGGCGTATGCCGTTGGTGATGGTTCAAAAGCTTGTTTCTCTTCATCGGTGATCTGCAGCAGTGCGGAAAATTTTTCATGAAGCGAAAGCTCTGCTTCGTACGTCCCTTGAGCATGAAAAGCCATCCGGGCTGTGACATGAAGATCATCCGCCATCCCTCCTGCGAGCGCCTGTACTTTGGCAAAGTGGGATAAATAATACGCATCCTGCATGACGTAGTAGCGGAATTTTTCAAGAGGGAGTGTTCCATCGCCGATTCCTTTCACAAATGGATGATTGAAATTCGCCTCCCAAATTGAATCGGTTGCGTTCCTCAGTGTTTCTGTAAAAGATGCCATTTCCGAATTCCCCCTGCATGTTTTTGTGTAAAAATAGGCTCTGTTAGTCTGATGTTGATTGAAGTGGAAGGCGTGAGACTCCGAGCTGAGAGCAGCGGGACAGGTGAGACCCCGCAGCCGCAAAGCGGCGAGGAGGCTCACCGCCCGCCCCGCGGAAAGCTAGCGCCTGAAACGGAAATCAACATCCTAGTTTAACAGAGCTTAAAAATAAAAAACCGCTCTTAGCGGATAAGAGCGGGAAAGATCATAAACAGACAATCTCCCACTTCCCTCCGCTGGTTCAAACCAGATCAGGTTCCAAGGGTCCCGGAGTCTGCTCCGGTCTCAGCCTATTTTAAGGCTCCCCTAGTGGCAATGCGGTATTTTATTTTCCAGGTCCATCATAACATGCAGAGGAAAAAATTCAACTAGCGTTTCATGACAGCCGCCGGTATTTCTTCCATCCAATGATGATCAATCATGATTTTTCCGCCTTCTTTTGCAAACGAATAAATATCTCTCGCCGAAAGCGCCATTTTCAGCGGAAGATCCGGCCTCAGGCTGTACGTCGTTCCCAAGGCGTTGCTTGTCAGTCCTAAACTGCTGAGAAGGTTGATCAGATACATAATCAGCTTATCGGAGTATGGTGAAGTTTTTGTCTCGGCAATAACCGCTCCAGGCAAGGCAGAAACCGAAATGCCGCTCCCCTCCATCAGCTTGCCATACGATTGATACAAATCGATGGCGAGCGTCTCGCCCTTCTTCATATAGTTTTTGACAGCCGGCTCTTTCACTACCTTCGCCAAACCCTTCATGAGCTGCGCGCCGAAATTGTTGTTTTCAACAATATGATAAATGATGGATAGCTCGGTCGCATTGAGCGGTCTCTTGCGGAAATGAAATCCTGCCAGATATTTTTCCTTTTCCACATATTTAGGATGTTCCGGCATCTGTATAACCGGAGGAATCGTTCCATTGCCCACTTGAAGAAGACAATTTGTACACATTCCGAACACTTTATTAGAATGGGCAGACGTTCTCGAGAAAAAATCGTGGATGTCATTTCTGTATACCATCGATAAATGGACGGCGTTCAGTCCGATTCCAAGTTTCATCAGCATGCGCAAAAAACGGATATAAAAATATTGATCGAACAGCCTTTCCGCATTCCGGTTCACATCGGTTTCATCAAACCCTTCAGGAATGGACGCCCCTTCCTTTTTTAAAAGCTGGGCGATTTCTTTCACAAATTTTGTTTCTTCCTGATACGCATAGTGAAGGATGGATGTGATATCTTTCTGGGTCGTGACATCTAATGCATGTTCTATGATCCGAAGCAGCATCGTCTTCTTCTGGTAAGTAGACCACAAATTTGCTAATTCGGACGAAGACATCGGTTTCATCGTTCCAGCCTCATTTCAATAAATAGATGAACTTATTTTTCCATTTGATGGGGATTTTATGAAAAATAAAAAAAGATGACCATAAATGGCCATCCTTCTACTTACTTTTTTCGGTTTTTTAAGGCTTTGCCTACAAGGTTCAATGCTTTTTTCGTTTGGTCAGGATTTTTCTTTGCATAATCCACTACTTTTTTCAAAATGGATGATTTACTGCTCATCAAAATCACCTTCCTTGTTCATGATTATACCACATCTCTTTACGAAAGCAGGCCTGCCTGGTCCATCAGTGTGCCACCGAGCACCGTAAGCACGACGACAAGCCAAGGCGGAAGTTTCCAATAGACAAGAAGAGCAAAAGCTGACAGCGCAAGCGCAAACGCCCCGGCCGAATGGATGGCGCTTGTGAAAACGGGATGATATAAGGCAGCTAAAAGGATCCCGACAACAGCGGCATTCACTCCCATCAGTCCGGCCTGCACGGCCTTTACACTGCGGATTCTGCTCCAGAAAGGGAGAACCCCCATAACGAGCAAAAAGGACGGAAGAAACATCGCCGCTGTTGCAATGAGGGCACCCGGTATGCCGGATATAACCGCTCCTATGTAGGCTGCCAGTGTAAACAGCGGGCCAGGCACAGCCTGAGCCGCGCCATATCCTGCAAGGAATGCATCCTGTGTCACCCAGCCCGGCGGAACGACTTCTTTTTCAAGCATCGGCAAAACGACATGCCCTCCCCCAAAAACGAGGGAGCCAACCCTGTAAAACACATCAAACAAAGCCATAAAAGTGCCGGGGAATACATGCCGCAGAACAGGCAAAAGCACCAGGAGCGCCGCAAATAAAATAAGCGATCCGAAAGCGGCCTTTTTGCTGACCGATACGGCAAGCTTCGGAACTTCAGGAACTTTTTCATTTTTATAGTAAATGCACCCGAAGATTGCAGCTGCTGCGATGATCCCAATCTGGCCCCATGCGGAAGGAATAAACAGGGCACCGATCGCAGCGAGGACAGCAAGTGTTACCCGCGGTCGGTCTGGCGCAAGCGATTTCCCCATTCCCATTACAGCCTGGGCAACAACTGCGACAGCCGTAATTTTCAGTCCCATCAGCCACCCTGCATTCTGAACATCCGACCCCTGGAACAAATGGGCAAATAAAATCAGCGTGAAAACAGATGGCATCGTAAACCCGAACCAGGCGAGGAAGCTTCCGATTACCCCTCCCCGAAGCAAACCGATGGACAGCCCGACCTGGCTGCTGGCCGGACCGGGCAGGAACTGGCATAGCGCCACAATATCCGCATAAGACGAATCATCCAGCCATTTCTTCTTTTTCACATACTCTTCCCGAAAATAGCCTAAGTGGGCAATGGGCCCGCCAAAGGACGTACATCCAAGCTTGAAGGATACGAGCAGGATTTCAAGCCATGTCTTATACTTGGATTGCATTTATAAGTCCTCCGAATTGCTTTTTATCTTTATAGTAGCACGGGGATTTCCCCAGAGATGAATGGCCTATAAAATGTCATGAAAAATTTACACAGAATGGGTTTCGTTTATGACAATGGAAAGCTTGTAATTCACAAATTTATTCAGCCCTGTTAGAAATACGTCCAGTTCTTCATTGCCCGGAAACCGGCATTCCAGCAGATAGCAGCCATCGCCGCTGATTTTAAAATTTTTTCGGACATACTGCATGGATTCATTCAGGAACGCAAGGTAGGGCTGATGATTAAAGCTGTTTGTGTAAATGTTCAGGAAGGCATGGATCGCGTAGCCTGTTTTCTTTTCGTTGAGCTGGATTGTATATCCTTCAATCATCCCCTCGTCCTCAAGCTTCATTACCCGGGCAGAAGCAGCCTGACCCGTCAAATGGACTTTCCGCCCGAGCTCCTTCATCGTGATCCGGCCGTTTTTCTTCAGTTCGCTGATAATTTTTCCGTCGGTCTGATCGAGCATTCTTCCACCTCTTTCATAAATCAAGCAAATCAACGCATTCACTTGATCTTATCTATGTATGTCACGTCCCTTCTTATATTATCCTATAGAAGAATCATACAAAAGGGAGGAACTTGGAATGGAAATACGTCTTATCCGCAACGCGACATTACACGTCCATTACGCTGGAAAAACATTTTTAATCGATCCGTTTTTTGCAGAAAAAGGAGCCATGCCTCCATTTCCGAATACTCCGAATCAGGACCAGCGGAATCCATTGGTCAGTCTGCCTGACTCCATCGAAGAGATCGTAAAGGCGGATGCGGTACTTGTTACCCATTTGCATCCCGATCACTATGATGAAACAGCGAAACAGGCTCTGCCTAAGGAACTTCCCCTATACGCTCAAAATGAGAATGATGCAGAAGTGCTCCGGCAGGATGGGTTTGTACACGCACAATCATTGGGAGAGTCCATTTCCTTTGGAGATATTACCATAACAAAAACAAGCGGCCAGCACGGGAGGGGCGAAATTACGAAGCACACCGGTACGGTTTCCGGATTCGTATTTAGCCATCCTGAAGAAAAAACGCTGTATATAGCAGGGGACACCGTCTGGTGCAAAGACGTGGAAGATGCCATCGAGAAGCATCACCCTGAAGTGATTTTTGTAAACGGAGGGGCCGCCCAATACACGAGCGGTGATGTGATCACCATGGATAAAGAAGACATCGAACAGACTCAGAAGGCAGCTCCGGACGCAGAACTCGCTGTGATCCATATGGAAACACTCAATCACTGTCTGCTGACAAGGGCCGGGCTGAAGGAATTCCTTTCGGATAAAGAATGGTCAGAAAAAGTTTCTATACCGGAAGACGGGGAAACGCTGCAATTTTAAAGGAAAGTGCGGGCTTGTCCCGCACTTTTTTTGATTGTAGGGAGGAATATCTCCCCTTTATCTCGAAAGGAACCCCATGTCTTATAAAGAAGATACGGTGACGTTCCGGCCGGCTGAATTCTTCGGCACCCTGATTTATTCCGGTTGGTTTACATCTCCTTTCTACATTAAAGAGGAAAGCAGGAATTCCTATGAAACGAGAAGATGTGGTCTATTCCTTAGTCTGTGACGAAGCAAATGAGAAAATATTAATGGTGAAAAACAGCAAACGTGATGACTGGTCTATGCCGGGAGGGGCAGTGGAACAGGGTGAAACGCTTCCCGTTGCCGCCAAAAGAGAAGCGTTTGAAGAAACCGGCCTGACCCTTCAAATAGGCGACCTCCTTTCGGTGAACGAAGCATTTATGGAAAACAGCCATGCCCACGTTCTCTTTTTCACCTTTAAAGCTGAAATTATAAGCGGTGAATTGAGCATTCAGGATACAGAGACCATTGATGAAATTGCATGGATGGACTGGGAGACAGCGGACCGCTGGATGCCTTACCATCCGGAAGGAATCAGAGGTCTGCTGAAATCCTCCATTCCGTATGTGCTGGAGGAGTGAGGAATACATTGAGTGGAGCGGTGAACGGAGCGGATCAGTTTTGATGGATTCAGCATAAGTGATCGATTTTTCATCATAAAATGAATAAAATTCATCATAAGCAGGGCATTTTTCATCATAAATGTTAAAAATTCATCATAACTTGAAAAAAATTCATCATAACTCGCCAAACGCAATTCTTTGTGGAAAGTCAGCCATCAATCTCAGAAAGTCAGCAATTCTCCAATAAAGTCAGCAATTCTCCAATAAAGTCAGCAATGGCAGGATTAAGTCCTGTCCAGCCTGGTTTTATTGCCTCGTTTACTCTGAGTGTACAACACCGCAATTGTATAACTTTCCCCATACAAAAGGCACCGGAAAGAATGTTTCCGGTGCCCAAAGTAACCTTTTGTTCAGCGATCCTTCACTTTCAGCAGCCTTAAACCGTTCAATGTGACCAAAAGGGTCGCGCCCATATCTGCAAAAATGGCAATCCACAGAGTGAGCCATCCTGGTACAACCAGCACGAGTGCGGCCAATTTAATGCCGAGCGCGAAGAAAATATTTTGTTTAATGATCATAAGTGCTTTCCGGCTCAAGGATATCGTGAACGGAAGCTTTTTGAGATCATCACTCATCAAGGCGACATCCGCCGTTTCAAGAGCGGTATCTGTTCCCGCTCCCCCCATGGCAATTCCGACGGTTGATGCAGCGAGAGCCGGGGCATCGTTGACTCCGTCTCCCACCATCGCTACACGGCCATACTCGTTCCTCATTTTTTTCACTTCCGTGAGCTTATCCTCCGGAAGCAGTTCTGAGCGGATTTCATCCATTCCGAGGTACCTTCCGACTGCTTCCGCGGTCCTCCGGTTATCTCCCGTCAGCATGACCGTTTTCTGAATCCCAAGCTGATGCAGCTTTTGAACAGCTTCCACACTCGTTTCCCTCGCCTGATCGGCAATAGCGGCAACCGAGAGGATTTCGTCTTGTGTTCCGAACAGGATGACGGTATTGCCCTGTGTCTGGAGTTCTTCTATTTTATCCGGCAGTTCCAAAGCATGGCTCCATTCTTTAAAAAACGAAGGGCTCGCCGCCGCATACTCGGTTCCATGGATCCTGCCCCGTATCCCTTTTCCGGTCATGGAGACAAAATCCTCCACTGCAATCTCTTCAAATTCAACCGCATCTTCTTTCGCCTTCTTTATGACCGCTGCGGAAAGAGGATGCCGTGACATATGTTCCAGTGCGGCGAATAAAGGATACACCTTTTCCCGGTCCCCAAACATCTCAAGCATGGAAACAACTGGCTTGCCGGCGGTAAGGGTTCCGGTCTTATCAAACGCGACCGCCTTCAGCGAACCCATTTCTTCGAGATAGACCCCGCCTTTAATCAAGACCCCGTTTCGTGCCGCGTTCCCAATCGCCGTTACGATCGCAACCGGAGTCGAAACAACGAGAGCACATGGACAGCCGACAACAAGAACGGCGAGTCCCTGATAAACCCACGTACTCCAGTCCGCACCGGCGATGAGCGGAGGTCCGATCATCACAAGCAGGGAAATCAGCATGATTGCAGGTGTATAATATTTGGCAAATACATCCACGAAGGCCTGAGAAGGAGCTTTTTCACCTTGAGCTTCTTCGACAAGGTGAATGATTTTTGCAAGCGTCGTGTCTTCGGCTCTCTTGGTCACCTTGATTTCAAGAACCCCTTCTTCATTCAGGGTTCCGGCAAAAACTGAATCATCCGCTGTCTTTGGCACCGGCATCGACTCACCCGTAATCGCTGCCTGGTTGACGGCAGACATGCCGTTTAGGACAATTCCATCCATCGCGATTTTCTGGCCGGGTCTCACTACGAGAACATCGCCAACCTCGATGTCTTCAGCATCAATTGTCCACTCTTTCCCGTTTTTCTTGATCGTTGCCTGCTTAGGGGCAATGTCCATCAGAGAACGGATCGAGTTCCTTGCTTTATCCATCGAATACCTTTCCAGCGCTTCGCTGATGGCAAAAAGAATGACGACAATCGCACCTTCACTCCACTCTCCGATGATGGCTGCCCCAATGATCGCGATCGTCATGAGCGTTCTCATGTCAAAATCGAATCGAACCAGATTTTTCAGTCCGGTAATGAAAAGACCGTAGCCTCCGATCAGCATGGACGCAGCAAAGGCGGAAACCGATAAAACACTTCCCTCTCCAAGCTGCACCTGAAAAATGAAAGCCAGGAGAAGAACAGCCGCTGATAAAAGCAGCATAACATGCCGTTTCCAAAAAGGAAGCACCGGTTCTGCAGGGATGGCCGCCCTTCGATCATCTTTATGGACCTTTAAATTCTCAAATGCTCCTGCATGCTCAATCTCTTCTATGGAAGCCGTTCCGAAAACCGTCAGCTTCGAAGCCCCAAAATTTACTTTTGCGTCATGCACCCCGGTAATCGCCTGCACATTCCGTTCAAATTTGCCTGCACAGTGTGCGCATGTAAATCCCTGAACACGATAAACGTGCTGATCCTCGACCTTATCCACGTGCTGCCACCTCTTCCTGATGGGCAAAAGCAACCTCAATCAGCTGCCTCACATGGTCGTCATCCAATGCGTAATAGACCTGTTTTCCCTCTTTGCGAAAACGGGCAAGACCCAGGCTTTTCAATAATCTAAGATGGTGAGAGGCTGTTGCATTCGAAGAACCTGTAATTTCTGCCGCATCACAGACGCATAGTTCTCCTTCTATTAGAAGGGCATAGGCGATCTTCATCCTCGTTTCATCGGCCAGTGCTTTAAATAAATTGGCTACGGCTGCCGGATTCTTTTCCTGCAGAGCGCTTTTCATTCTCGTGCCTTTTTCCACTGTCTCACAAACGTCCGTACAAACATCCTTCGTTTCTTCCATCTCGGAATCCCCTCATTCAAACGTCTATTTGATTATTAATATATCGCTTACAGGTATTATAGTCAAATGGGCGTTTGAATGTTCAAAAAAAATAGAATAAGAGCACAAACAAGATGAGCAGAGGGACTGAGTCATAACAAGATGAATGATCTACAAAAACGAAGTCTGTTTCCATTCTTCTGCCCGTTGGCATAGAATACCTTTCTCGCAGCCATTGTTGTTTTATCATCAGGTAAGCCGTTCCATTACGCTGCAGACACTCGCTTTCCGAGCCTCCTCGGCTGCGTCTGCGGGGGCTCATCCTTTCCTCTGCATCCCGCAGGAGTCGAGTGCTTCCGCTTCATTCCACTCGTTTTAAAACATATACAAATCGCTATTGAAAATACAAACAAAACCCGAACGATAAGACGAGCGATTCACGAACCTCTCGCCTAATTGTTCGGGTTTATCATGGGCTTAAATACTTCTGTCACAGCCTCTTCTCATCGTATTCCAGTCAGCAAAAACCCGGCGTATGCAAGAAGGATGCCTCCTATATAGGTAATTGCCCCATAAATAAGAAATGCCCTGTATTTCTTCTCCATCACTTGCTTTGCCAGTTCAAGATTCATCGTAGAAAATGTCGTGAACCCGCCCAGGAATCCTGTCGCTGCGAGCAGATAGACCGTTTCTGAAGGCGTGACCCCCGCCAGACAGCCTATTAAAAAGGCCCCAGCCAAATTGACGAATAGCGTTCCATAAGGAAGGGCAGGGCCGTTCCATTTTTGACTGACGGCATATCTGGAGATGGCCCCGAGAAATCCCCCAATCGCTATGTAAAAATAAGAAATCACCGCTGCTCACGCCTTTCCAGCAGGACATTGCCCGCTCTGTATCCCGCAATCGCAAGAGCGAGTCCCAAAAGGCCGCTCACAGCGATATAAAGCAGAGCGAGATCAAAGCGGTTCCCTTCAAACAGCTGGACAGATTCCAGACTAAAAGCCGAAAACGTCGTATAAGACCCAATCAGGCCTGTACCGATTGGAGCCGCAAGATTTTTAGGAAATTGGTCCATTTTGAATACTCCTGCCGTTAAAAAGGCAAGCAGGAAGCATCCGGACATGTTGGCTATAAACGTTCCGGCGGGAAATCCTGAAATAGTTCCCGCCAGTCCGGTTAGGTATCTGAGAATGGCGCCTGCTGCTCCTGCAAGGCCGATGGCAATGTACTTCATGATTCCTCCGTGTTTTTCCATTTTTGTTACTAGTATAACCGATCATCCGGTCATAATCTTGATAAAATCCGCGATAAAATGGCGGTAATTGAACTGAAGAGCGATGTGCCTTTTGCTTCCGTCGTTTCTGCTCGAGTTCCTTAAATCCGCCACACTCGTTCCCCGTCCATCCTCACAAGTCAGAACGGAAACCTTCCGCTCCTTCGCAAAAAGGAGTCCCTCATTCATCATGTAATAGAATGGAAGCACATCATGGACCGGGGCCCCCTTCATCCCCGGATTCATTTTGCGGTAATAGGCCGCATAAAAATCGGTAACCGGAGGAATCAGTTCTTTAAAAACAGACCGGGAAGCTGTGTAAATATAGTTCGCTATTTCCCGTGTGACAAGGGCATGGTTCGTAATATTGAGAGGAGCGATAAAGACTTCTTTCGCATATTTGAGTACGACATTCACTGCGATGGGATCTCCGTGAAAATTTGCTTCCGCAAGCGGAGTAACATTTCCCGGCACATGAAAGGCCCCGCCCATCAGATAAATCTTGTTCACCCTCATCATAAGATCCCGATTCAGATTAAATGCTGCGGATAAAGAGGTGCTTCTCCCGACATCGATGATCGCCAAATCATTCAAATGATTCTTCACGATGCTGAAAAGGTGGGCGAATCCCTTATAATTTCCCTGGACCTGTTTCGGGGGCCGGATGGGCCCGAGACCGTCCGGACCATGAATTTCAGGGTAATATTGAGTGTTTTCACCGGAGAGCGGGAATTCCGCCCCTGAAATGATAGGAAGATCAGACCGTCCGGCAAGGCCCGCCAAATAAGCCGCGTTTACGGTCGCTTGCTCTTTTGATACATTTCCATAGCTTGTTACAATCCCGAGCAGATCAATGCCGGGATGCTGAAGGGCATAGATAATGGCAAGAGAATCATCAATTCCGGGATCGCAGAACAGCAGCACCTTCATTCCATCACCTCTATGCATTACGTATGAGGCGGGGCTGAAAAATAGAACGGCCGCACACAGGGATTTCGGATGTGCTTTCCGGAGTTTGCAGCAGCTCTTGTGAGGGTAAACAGAAAAACAGAAGGTCTGTTTACCTTCTGTTTTCCGGTTCTATATGGTTCCGGCTAATACCACTTTTCCCTGCGGAGCCGATAAATTCGGCTCATTTTCTACTGTAATGGCCACTGTATCCCAGTCAAGTTCTTCGTCTGATACCTTATAAACAAGAGCTCCGTTTCCTTTTTTGTCGGGAGTAAAATAACCGGCTGGAACAGGTTTTTCCCCTTTAATCAGCCATACCTGATACAATTCTCCGTCTTTAATTTCCGGAAGTCCGTCTGCCTGAAGAACCATAAGCTGCTCATCTTTTTCTTTTACAAAGGATGCCTTTGCACTAAGCGACTGATTTCCTTCCGTTGAGGCAAGCGCGACTTTTTTCTCAATCGCTTCACTCTGCACAAGCTGCTCTTCTTCTTTCTGATCGGACAGCTGAATGACATTGCCTGCGAGGGATACAACCAATCCGGCTGCCAAACCTCCTATTAAAAGAGCCTGGCTGCGTTTTGATTTTTTGACCTCTGGCTCATTCAGGGGTTTGTTCTTGCGGTAAGCTTCCAGCTCAGGAACTTCTTCTTGATTCAATCCGTTCTCTTCATATGCCGCTTCTAAAATCCGGCTCTTAAGATCTGGTGATGGCTCAACAGGATCTGAAAGATAAGGAAGGTCCTCGGTCAGCAAACGAAGTTCCGCAAGTTCTTCCCTGCACTCCCCGCATTCTTCCAAGTGCCGTTCAAATACAGCTTCTTCCTCTTTTGACATCATCCCGTTAAAATAATCGATTAAATGATTGCATTGCTCAGACTTCATAATCAGACCTCCCTCCTTTCTCCAATGTTTCTCTCAGATGCTTCAGCGCAAGTCTAATTCTCCCTTTCACTGTCCCAAGAGGCACCCCGCATTTGTCGGAAATTTTCTGCTGGCTGAACCCTTTAAAATAAAATAGATCAATTACTTTCTGCTGATCCCCGTTCAGCTGCGATACCGCCCGGCGGATCACTTCCCTGTCTTCTTTCCATTCCACTGCCTGATCCACCGGTTTTTCTTCGCTGATTAAAGAATCTTTCTCTATTAATTCATAATGCTCATGCTTCGCATTTTTTCTTATCATATCGATCGCCTTGTTCCGTGTAATTGTAAGCAGCCAAGAGGAGAACTTTCCTTTTGAGGTGTCGAAGGCGTGCGTTCCATTCCAGAGCTTGACGAATACGTCCTGCATGACTTCTTCTGCTAAACCGCGGTCTTTTGTTATTTTATAAGCAAAAGAAAAAAGCAATTTCTCGTATCGGTCATACAGCGTTTCAAAAGCCTGCTTATCTTTCACAGCAAGCCGTTCGTAGAGTTCTGCGTCATTGTTTTCGACCATAGTTATCTCCTTTAATTTAGGGGCTAATAAAAAAATATCATAGTTTATACCTAAAGTGGAAATGGAATGGTCTATATAGGTAACGTAAATACTTTATAAGCAGATCATTTTTCACAGAATTTTTTTTGATGTTTTCCATTTTGAGCAGATACAGGGAGTTCTAATCCGAGTTTGTGTATAATTATACTTACATATTTCTTCAAAAGTTTTTCTCTTCCTCATATCCTCTGGAAATCATTACTTACTATCCTGTATAAGCGTAAAGCCATTTTCTTTTCTGAAAGGGGAATGAAAGCAGCTTAGACTAAAGAGAGAAAGGTGTTCGATCCTTTTGAATTTTTCCATAGACAGTATCATCTTTGTATTGGCATTATTGCTGATCATCGGCGTGTTGACTGCCAAGTTCTCCAATCGCCTCGGACTGCCCGCACTTGTTTTTTTCGTCGCAGTCGGTATGGGCCTCGGCAGTTATGTGTATTTTGATAACGCAAAAATTACACAGCTATTTGGTATCTTAGCATTAATTATCATTATATTTGAAGGGGGCGTCCAAACCCGCTGGAAGGATCTGCGCAGCGTTCTTCGCCCCGCCGCTTCCCTTGCCACAGTCGGGGTGCTCGTGACCACGGCTGTTGCCGGGCTTTTTGCGAAATTCATCCTGGATTTAAGCTGGCTTGAAGGCCTTCTGTTTGGAGCGATCGTCGGTTCAACCGACGCTGCGGCTGTGTTCTCTGTGCTCGGGAGCAAGAATATCCGCAAAAAGCTGACCACGACCCTTGAAGCAGAATCAGGTTCCAATGACCCAATGGCGGTTTTCCTGACCGTTACACTGATTGAGATTATTCAGCATCCGGACACAAGCTTTCTTATTCTGATTCTGACCTTTTTCTGGGAAATGGGCTTTGGACTTGTCATGGGCTTCCTTGTCGGGAAAGGATCGGTTTGGCTGATCAATAAGATTGATTTTGATTCGTCCGGTCTTTATCCCGTTCTTACATTAGGGTTAGCTATCCTATCTTACGGAATCACCACGAGCCTTCATGCAAGCGGACTTCTGGCCGTCTTTGTCACAGCCGTCGTGATTGGAAACTCGCCGCTTACTTACCGGCACACCATCATCCGTTTCAATGAGGGCTTTGCATGGATGATGCAGATTTTAATGTTTATCCTGCTGGGGCTGCTTGCTTTCCCGAAACAGCTCATCGCCATTACCTGGCAGGGGCTGCTTCTAGCCTTCCTGCTTATGCTTGTCGCTCGGCCGCTTGGCGTTTTCATCAGTATGATGTTCAGCAAGTTTTCCTTCAGGGAAAAAATCTTTATTTCCTGGGCCGGATTAAGGGGAGCTGTGCCAATCGTATTGGCCACCTACCCGCTGATGGCCAATTTGGAAAATGACAATTTGATTTTCAATGTGGTTTTCTTCGTTGTCCTGCTCTCGGCTCTGCTTCAGGGCGCCACCATTTCGCCGCTCGCCAAAAAGCTGAAGCTGGAAGAAGGCGAAACGAAAGTGAAGAGCCACACATTGGAGCTTGTTTCTATCGGCAAAACAAGCAACGAATTGATTGAGCTTGAAATCCCTGCGGAAACTCCGTATGCCGGCATTGAACTGAAGAACATTGATCTTCCGACCGACACGCTGATTACGGGCGTAATCAGGGGGGAAAAGCTGATTACTCCACGCGGGGATACCATTCTTCAAGGGAAAGATACGCTTTACATTCTCGTTTCGAAAAAAAACCGGGACACGATTCAGCAGCTGTTCGAGGAAAAAGACACAGATTTTGCATTGGAAAAAGAGTAAATCTACAATCAAAACCCCAGGAATCCGGCGTTCCTGGGGTTTTTCATCTATTTTTTTATATGTCAATTTCCTTTAACACTTTCGCCGGATTTCCGCCCACCACGGTATTGGCAGGGACATCCTTCACAACAACGGCTCCTCCGGCAATCACCGCATTGTCCCCAATTGTAACACCGGGATTAATAACGGCTGCCCCGCCAATCCAGACATTATGGCCGATTGTAACCGGTTTTCCATACTCCTTTCCGCTATTTCGCTCATGCGGATGAAGCGGATGGGTCGCCGTGTAAATATGGACTCCCGGCCCAAGCATGCAGTTGTCTCCAAACCGAATCTCACACACATCCAGAAAGACGCAATCAAAATTAGCGAAAAATGCTTCTCCTGTATGGATATTGGATCCGTAATCGCAGCGGAAGGAAGGTTCAATCCAGATTTCCTTTCCTGTTGAACCAAACAGCTCTTTAATGACACGAACCCTCTCTTCCCCTTCTGTTTCCGTTGTTCCGTTAAGCAATCTCGTCAGCCTTCTGGCATGGATTCGCTCTTCAAGGAGCTGAGGATCACTCGGTATGTACATTTCTCCCGCCAGCATTTTCTCTTTTTCTGTTCTCATTTCCATCCTCCTTAAGTAAAGTACCCTGGTGAAACGTCATCTGCCAGCCCTGACTGGAGCGTCTCCAAATCGAGCTGCGCAAGGATGTACGTGATTGTGTCACATCCGTCATGGTATACATGGTCTGAACGAGATGCTCTCCTAAAAGACGGATTGAAAACTCCGAAAGCTTCATCACCGGAACAGCAAGACCATTAAGACAGTCCGTTTTATCTTTGATCAGCCCGGAGCTTGTAATCTCCATAAAATCATCCGCTAGAAGAAGGTCAAGCTCCTCTTTGGACTTACGGATCTCCGGCTGCAGCAAGCGTTCTTCCAATGCTTTCAAATGATTTTCCACGCTGTCATGCTCCACAAGGGCTTCCTCCTTTTTCATTCATTGTATCAAACTCTTTCACCAGGGGAGGACAAGAAATTTCGTTATCCTTTTTAAAACAGACCGGCTTAAATGAGCGGGAAGGCTTCTGAAGCTCTGACCTCTTAGAAAATCGAAAAGACAGACCATGTATTCCTGTCCAGTCAAAAAAAGACCGGGAATCACTTCCCGGTCTAAACAGCATCCTGCTGATCAATTTTTTTTACCATGCCGATAATGGCGTTTGCCAATTCATCGGTATTCCCTTCAAACATGTGAAAGTTTAACGACGACTGAAGGTGTACGAATTGCTCATGAAGTTCATCTATTTGGTTAAACTTTGCGGACCAATGAATGTCTGGTACAGCGGCAATGAATTTTCCGTTGGCGGTTTTGTGCAAAAATACTTCTGCTACCCGATTTCCCGATAGGTTCATTTCTTCGAATGCGGTTTTCATTTCCATCATTCCTATCTGTTCGAGGTTTTCCGAACGTTCGTTTCTATTATAACATACATCGGAACCCAGCATAACCCATATACGGAAATGGTAAACCTGTTTTCAGAAAAAAATAATCACTGCCAGGGCTGTCCTCATTCGCGCCGGCTGCTCTTAAAATGGTTCATTTTAGTTCGTATCTTTCAGCTGCTGCATTTTTTGAAACTTTCTGATCATGGTTGTCGTCTAATAGATAGAAATCTTTCTACCACTGAAGGAGCCTTCGAGAACTCCGGCAGGAAAATGGGAAAGCCCGTTTTTAGAGACAGAAAAATCGGGTAAAAAGTCCTTTCCCCCACTCCCAATGGCTAAAAATTCTCCACCTATCATTCTATTTTCCTATCTTTCTATAATTTTACAATAACCCCTTTATCTTTTTCGCCATTCATGATAAATTACATTTTAGTTAAATATATTACATTTACATTACAAAAATACATAATTCCGGGAGGAAAAAATGAAAAACAAAATGAAGTTTGGTCTTATTTCGGCTATCGCTCTATCAGCTTCCGTCTCATTCTCGGCGGATGCCGCTTCTTCTCCACTCTCAACAGCGACCGTGGCTGGCGAGCAATTAAAAAAGGCAACAGCCTCGTTTGTTCAGACAACGAACAAAGGAGACATTTATGCCATTGATGAAAATTATGATGCGTTTACAAAACGGCTCTCCTACACAGAATCCACAATCGGGAAAGTACCTGGTGCCGCGGTTCGCAAAAGTCTTAACGAGAAGTATGTAACGCCTGCCAAAAAAGCGAAAGAAAGAGTCATTTACGAAGTGTCTGAAGCGAGATTGCTTGGCGCTGTTTCAAAATCAACCATCTTCAACGCCGAAGATCAGGCAGTTCTGGACCTGCAAAAACTGGACCGCCTGAAAAACAGAGCAGCTGAAATCAAAGAGGATGGCGGATACGCAGATGTACCGGCTTCTGTGACAAAAGAATTAAGCTGGCTTGAGAACTATTTTGAAGCTGCAGCAGTGAATCCATTTTACACAAAAAATGAAAAAGTCGTCCTGCTTCTGGAAAACGATGCAAGCTCCAAACAGGCAACACTTGGCGGCATCAAAATCGGAGATCCTAGCCACAAAATCGAGCTTCTTTTTGGAAAACCTTATGTAGCATTCGGAAACCAAGCCTGGGAATACGACTTCAGCGAAACCGTATACGGCGGCGAAAAAATCGCCATCGATTTTAAAAACGGCATGAACGTATCCGGATTGTTTTACACGGCTAAATCGGATAAAAGCGCATCGTTCTCAAAAGAATTGATCGCTGAATACCCTGGTGACCTGTATCAGTCAACTGATGCATTCAACAAAGAACTGAAAATCGATTCCCTCTATGTACTTAGCGGAACGGGAAAAGACTTTGTCTACCTGGAAAACAGCAAAGATGTGAAAACCGGAACATATGTCAATGACTACGCAATCCAGGATAAAAACAGCGTAACCTTCATCAATGTAAACTCAACGGAAGATTTTACAAGGGTTACAAAATAAAGCCATCCATTCGCATGCTAAACGAATTACCTGTATACTGGAATAAATAAAGAATATCCTAAATAAGACCGCCTGGTGATTGCACACCAGACGGCCCATTAATAGAAAGGTTCCCTGCAAGGGGGATCGGTCAAAACGAAGATAATCCACCCGCCGAGCCGTCAACTCAAGGGTGGATTATTTTTTATGGTTAAACGCCAAAATGGCAATCACAAGATTCGCAAACGAAACCGCAAACATCAGCGCCTGAAAAACCGTTATAGGCATCACCCCCTTTCACCGGGAGTGTACCGTCCACCCTTGAGTCCCCTATTCTATTGTTTTTTATTATAGCATAGGGGTTAGGCACCGCAGCTGCGCACTACATGCACGCCCGACAGCGTGACAGAATGGTTTGAAGCGGAATGATTAGGCTGAATGTCTGATATCCTCGACTAAGTGTCTGATTTCCCGCTCTCGACCAGCGATTTTCCTTAAAAGTCCGATCTATACAGACGTGACCTCATGGATAGCAGAAAATAGATCGTGATTCCTTCCATCCTTGAAGAAGGATAACTTGCCTTTTAGACGAATATGTAAAAGGACTTTATCCGGCATTAACAATTCATTTTGGAGGGATTAGGATGAGTGCTAACATCAGCAAGGTATTTATTAATCTGCCTGTAAAGGATCTGGATCAAACCGTTGAATTTTTTACGAAGCTTGGATTCGAATTTAATCCTCATTTCACAGACAAAAACGCCACTTGCATGATTATTAATGAGTACTCCTATGTGATGCTTCTTGTAGAAGATTATTTTAAGACCTTTACGAAAAAAGACATCTCGGATTCAGCAAAAAGCACAGAAGTGATTGTCGCTCTTGCTGCGGAAAGCAGAGAGCATGTTGATGAAATCGTAAACAAAGCTCTCGATGCAGGCGGTAAGTCTTCAAATGACCCGATCGATCACGGGTTTATGTATGGATGGAGTTTCCAGGACGTGAACGATCATCTGTGGGAAGTATTTTATATGGATGAAACGGCTGTGCCCGGGCAATAGCTGTTTGTTTGGAAAATAGGGTAAAATACAATTCCATCTTTCCCCCAAAATAGCCTCCTTTCAAGAGCAGGCTATTTTTTGCAGCCTTTCAATCACCGCAAATACTTTACGAAAAGCAGGTTAATTTTATGAAATGGTCTAGATTTAAGATTTTACATCTTTTAAGCATGCTTACAACTGCTGTGCTTGCCTGCATCCCTAATGGAATAGGAAGTGATCATGCTGAAAAACATTTTGGCTTTCCTGCTCAAGTGATCGGTTTATATGGGGATGGTTATTTTAGTTTTGAAATGCTTGGACTAATTTTCAATTATTGCGTCGTCTATTTCGCCTATTTCTTGATCATAAAAATCATAAATAAAGTCTCAGCAAATAAATCGCTGGGTCGTTAGTGCCTTATTTGCTAAGGGTCTATCACTTAATAACTTCTCCCTATTCAGCCTCTAGTTGCCCGACTGCTTTCACATACTTTATAAGCTTATAGTCTTTGACTCCATTACTCTTATTAATAACGGGACTTTCGAACCGATATAAACTAAGAAGATTGACATAAGGGGGCATACTATGAGCATTTATCCATTCTCAGCCAAAGCAATGAACGGAACCGAAATTTCACTTGAAGACTACAAAGGAAAAGTCGTCCTGATTGTCAATACAGCCAGCCAATGCGGATTCACCTTTCAGTACGAGGATCTTCAGCGCCTTTATGACCGCTACAAATCAAAGGACTTTGTCATTTTAGGGTTTCCATCCAATCAGTTTGCTGATCAGGAACCGGATGATAATGACCGGATTCAAACCTTCTGTACCCTTCGCTATGGTGTATCCTTTCCAATGTTTCAAAAGGTAAAAGTCCGTGATGAAGGAGCACACCCGCTGTTCGATTATTTAGTATCCAACTTGCCTTTTGAAGGCTTTAACCATTTTCACCCTGTAGCGAAAGTGTTAATTCCTCTCATAAATGAACGGCATCCGGAATACTTATTCGGCGACTCCGTCAAGTGGAATTTCACTAAGTTTCTGATTGATCAAAATGGCCAGCCGGTCAAACGGTTTGAAGCAACAACCGATCCATTGGATATGGAACAGGATATTGAGAGATTGCTGAATATATAAAGAAACATCCGCTCTATGGTGAGCGGATGTTTTTTTTCACTTTGTTCTAATCAATTTAACAGAATCCGTATCGAGTGTCTTGCCGCCTTTTCCTGCAGTGATTCCAAGCTTCAGGACCTCAGGTTCAGCTACGGTAATCTGCTGGATTTCAACCGTTCCCCATTCTCCGTTTGAAGGGATGGCTCTTGCGGATTTCCGGCCCTGTCCCTTTACAAAAATTTCTGCCTGGCGCCCGTGATTTCTAACCTTTGCCTGCACGGTATAGGTTCCCGGTTCAACTGCGGCATACTGCCACATTTCGGATGGGCCGGATTGGCGGATGAATGCTGCTTTTTTATGATTCACCCATTGGGCAGCCGGGAGATTTGTGAAGGACCAGTTTTTCATTCCGAGATGAAAGTCTCCGTTTTGAAGGATGGATGGCTGATCGGCTTCCGGCGCGTCTTTCGTTACCGTCACGTCATCGAGCTGGAAGGACGTATTTTTGGGAACGTTCATATAAAAACCGATATCCAGTTCACCGCTTGTTACCTCTGCTTTTTGAGATATCTCCTTCCAGGCAAATTCAGGCTGTTCCGGTTTCAAATCAAGATTTGTTTCCTTAACCCCTTGCCCTTTCAATTCCATGCGGGCTGTGTATCCTGAAAAATCAGGGTGGTCAAAAGGCTGGAGCTTCACCCATGCTTTTACATCGTACGTTCCGTTTTCCAGTCCTGAAAGCTTTTGATGGATACGGGCTTCGTAAGGCTCTGACTTAAAGAAATAATGCTTGAATCCAGTATGGGCATCACTCGTGTCCACTCCTGCTGCGGCTCCGTTTGGATTCCATAGTTCCCATCCTGTATGATCCCCTGTCTCGAATCCTCCATTAACAAGGGCTCCCGGGTCCTCTCCCAGTGAGATAGAATCGATCCGGAGTTCTCCTTGATCTCTGTCCCCGTTTTCCAATGTGATCAGGTTTTCCCCTTCTTTTAGATTCACCTTTACGAACTGTTTGCCCCATTTTTCCCAATCGCCGAGAGGCTTGAATAGCATGTTCTGCTTTTCTCCGTTCACAATCAGTGTTTTGGAAACCGCCTTGTCTGCCCCATTTGCGTAGTTAACCGCAACCATTTGTTCCCCGCTCTCAGGAACAGATACGGGAATCGTCATACTTGCGCCCGGTTTATCCAGATTTTCAATAAAGCCAAATCCTTTAAAATCCAGACTGATGTTGTTAAAGGATGCACCGTTTTGGAAGGACGCCACCTCTGCCTCATACGTTTTTCCCGCCGTTTTCGGAATCACCTTTATGACGGCAGCGTCATGGGGCTGGAGCTTCACGCTGTAGCCTTTTTTGTATCCAAGATCCTTGTGTTTCCATATATCCCGGACCATAGCTTCCTCCTTGAATCCAAGCACGTCCTGAAAATCAATACTTAGGCTTTTCGCATAATCCGAGCGATTGAAAAGACCGACAGCCCAGCTTCCATCCGGCAGCTGTCCCACCCACCGCTCGCTGTCCCTTGAGTTGTATTTATAGTGGGCATTGCTTTTAAAAATCGGTTTTCCCGCAAATCCAAGCTTATTAAATTCCAATAGCTCGGGGTTCTGATAGTATTTTGCGCTGCTTCCGATTGTATCAGCCTGGTCTGCAATCGCCATCGGAGATCCGGCCATTGTAAATAACGAGACGGCCGTTTTCCGTTCATTTTTTGCATAGTCTCCTTTAAATGTATTCATCCTTAAGAAATCACCATCCAGAATCATCGCATTCCTTCCGGAGATATCTGCAAAACCGGTAAAGCCCTGAAACGCGTTCGCCCATTGCGACCACGTATCGGTCCAGCCCTGCCTTCTTCCGCTTATATGATCCCATCCTCCATTAAACACATCTTCATCAATCCGGACCATATCACCATATTTCAGCTCCACTTTCCCGTGTTCCTTCAAATGCGGCATAACGAGACTCAGCGTCATGTCTTTTCCTGCTGCTTCCTCCATCCACTTCAAAGCCGTTTCATAATTCTCACGGCCATGAGCCATTCCAACATTGCCGACGTTTTTATCGGTTCCCGTTTCGTACCAGGATAGAAAGTCCACTCTTAAAAAGTCTGCTCCCTGTTCTTTAAAGTAGTTGACGTACCCCTGGATGTATTCCTTAGCCCCATCCTTCGTTACATCCACCCAGTAAAGTGAATTGGGCTGTCCGCCGTTAAAGCGGTCATCGGTATTCACAATATCTTTAATTTTGATATCCGGCCGGCCAATAACGGTTGCCTGTTCATTTTCTGCAGCTGCCGGTGTGACCCAAAGAGGGTTATAATAAATTCCGAGCTTCATATTTTTGGAGTGGATGTAGTCCCCCCAGTATTTCCAATTATGCTCCCAAGAGTCGTTATGAGAGAGGATGTATCCGTTCTCCGTATGCTTCGTTGACCCCTCAATCCACCCGTCGGTTGAAACCATATCATATCCATAGGGCTGAAAATTCTTCGCCATCCAGTCAATATTTTGCTTCCATCGGTCCTCCGGCAGAAAGCTGTTGTTCGTAAATTGATGTTCATACGAAATCCAGTATAGCGGGCCCGATCCTTTTTGGGTGGCGGTGCTTTCTCTTGCTGCGGCATCCTGCGTATTCAAAACCCCGATACTTAATGCAGCAGCTGATGCCAGTGCGAAACGCTTCCATCTTTTATCCACGTTCTCATTCCTCCTATATTCAGCTGAAAAGCTCACTTTTTTTATAAATAGGCGGGGCAAATAAATGGTTAATGGCAAAAAGAGAAGCTCCTTTCAGCCATGCGTCATCCCCGAGCCGGGAAACAAAAACCGGCGTAGACAAACCTGCTTTTCCAAAGAAATTTTCATTCGCTTTTTCCAGTGCATACGGCAGGAAAAATCTTTCTGCTTTCACCCCTTCGCCAATTAAGATGATGGCTTCCGGATTTAACAGGTTGATTAGATTCAGCAGCCCGAATCCCGCATTCTCTCCGAGCTCTTTAAACAAATCCAATGCCAGCCTGTCTCCCAAGCCGGCTTGATGGTATACCTCATCGAAAGTAAAGCTGTGAAGCGGACTTTCCGGATACTCCCGTTTTGTTTCAGGTCCCGCAATTTGAAAAAAACGTTCTGAGGCGTACATTTCAAGACAGCCCCTCTGGCCGCAATGGCACTGGTATCCATTCGGATAGAGGATGGTGTGCCCCACTTCTCCCGCTCCTCCGTGATGCCCTGTATACAGGTTTTGTCCAAAGGAAAACGACGCTCCAATGCCGGCACCAATCGAGAGGCATATGAAACTCGTAAACCGGGAGCCGAATCCAAATTCTTTTTCCGCTAATGTGTAAGCGTTTACATTGTTTGATAAAAAAATAGGAGTATGAAAATGATCCTGAATAGGAGTACAGACATCCGCATTTTCCCAGCCGAGAAGAGTCGAACGGATAATCTTGCCTTCCTTGTCGCTGATCAGCCCGGATGACACGATGCTGATTCCAAGAAACCGGTCCTGAGATAAACGCAGCTGCTCCAGTGCCGATGCCAGTGACCGGATAAGCAGTGTCATGACCTCTTTTACTGATGCTCCGGGTTCAAACGATTGCTCCGTTTTTAATAGAATCTCTGATGCAAGATTTGTAATGGACAGAATCAGCCTTGATTCTTCCAATTTAATAGCCGCTGTAAAGCCGTAGTTCTGATTGAATCGGAGTAAAACCCCCTTCCTTCCTCCCGTCGAAACAGCTTCTCCTTTCTCGTAAATAAGGTCCGCTTCCATGAGCCGGTCCACGATCGACGTAACGGTGGACAGGCCCAGATCAGCCCTTTTAGACACATCCGTACGGCTGAGCGGCTCGTAAAGACGAACCGTTTCCAATACGAGATTCCGGTTAATATCCTTTATTAACTCTTTATTGCCAATCCTCATAATCTCTTCCTCTATCTTCCATTTTCTATAATGTAACTTACTTCGTTCAGTGAAACAAGTATATTTTTTGAATAATCGCAATAATGAATCATTATACCTTTACTGATTCTTTTTACGGGACTTTCCCACTAAAAAACACCATAGCAAAAGACTGCCCGAAAGCAGTCTCTGAACTTTAATATACCTTCACACCCTCATCCAGGCTGATCTTTTTTTCTTCCTGCGACAGAAATTCAAACCATCTTTTTCTGAAGGCGATTTGCGGGCCATCTGCGTAAACGTGCGCCTCCATCCGGAGTGCTTCGGGAATCGGTCTCGGGTGCTGGCTTTCCACAACGGATTTGTCTTCGTCGAGGATTTTCAGGCTGTATTTTGAAAAAACCCGATCCATAAAGGGCACCTTTTTCGCGAATGTTCTCCCGGCATAGCCGAAAATCATCGTTTCTTCCTCATCTACAGGTGTAAACGTCACATAGTTAATAAAGGCATGTTTCGTGTCATGGGCGGGCCTTAAAATCCATTGCTGAGGAAACCGGTATTCAAGAAGACCGCCTCCGTTTTGAATCATAATGCTGTCCCCTTCGTGAGTGTAGGGAAGATCGTGAAAGACGGTATTCGAGTTCCGGCCGATTGTTTTTTTATGAACGAAGGACAAATGAGCGACGTCCAGGACACTTTCGACAGCCCTTGTTAAATGGGCATCCCAATGAGCCTTGTAAGGAGAGAGACGGTACCTGCTCTCCTTGATGTCCGGAATGACTTGAAAATCAGGAACTTCCTCTGCTTCATAATCGGGATACACCCAAATGAGGCCGGCTTCCTCCGTCACCGGAAATGCCGCCGTATGGGCAAATTTCGGGATTGGTTTATCCGGCTGGGACGGAATTTCTGAACACGTTCCGTCTCCGTCAAACTTCCAGCCATGATAGGCACACATGAGCTCTCCGTTTTTCACACAGCCAAGTGACAGATCGGCCCCTCTGTGCGGGCAAAACGCATGCAGCGCCTTCACCTCGCCTTGCTGGTCGCGGTAGAGCACCATTTCCCGGCCGATGACCTTTTTTCTGACCGGCTTTTTTGTCAGCTCAGATGAATAAGCGACCGCATACCATGCCGAGGGGAAAACGCGGTTGATGTTCTCCTCCATTTTTCCATCCTCCCTTGCCATTCTCCTTTTCCTATCATCTTACGCCTATTGGGCGGGAATGAGAAATATCAATAGGCGGACGCCATTTGAAATAAAAAATTCAGGATCCCCTTCATCCAGGTTCTCTAAAAACACGCTCCGTCTATAGCCTGCTGCCTCAAAAACCTTTAGCATCGCCGTATTGGACTGGTTGGTTGACGAGAACACCTTAACTGTGGGAGAAAACGTTTTAGATTGCTTCAGCAGACGGGAGGCATTACCTTTTCGCCTTAGAGATGGGGCGATGACTAGCAATGAAATAAAACTGCAATTTTAAAAAGGAACATGGAAAAGAAGGAAGCCTGCTATCTCACCCTGTTCAGGCAGCGCTTTTCCTGAATGGCCTGTCCGATAAGCCCGGCTCTGTTCATCATTCCGGTCGCCCGCTGATCGAGACTCACAATAGCTGATGACTGACATAGGTCTGGAAGGGGCATATCATTAGGGCACCTATGTAAAAATACACATGGACACCGAGTCCATGTGCTTATTATTCTCTTCTTTTCTTCCCATCCCTTTATAGCGTTTTATAGGTATGAAACATATCCTTGCTGTCCGGCACATTTTCTAAATAAACAATCTTGCCGTGCTCATTCACTTTTGCTATGTCCTTGCCCGTTTGAGTGAACACCCGCCCTGATGAATGCTTTCCGCATACCGCCCATTGGGTTTCGTAATGATCAGCACCCTCTGCTTTTTTCCAGCCTTCATACATATGTTTAATATCGCTGTTTTCGGTAAACACCAACTTCATAAACAGCTTCCAGTTTTCAATACCGGACTTCTTGTCCCCATTTAAAACGAAAACCATGTCATCTGAAAAAAGAGCATTCAATTCTTCCATTGCCTTTTCACTCGTTCTGGACTGATCAAATAAGTCAAAATATTTATCTAAGTTTTCCATGTTTCATCCTCCTATTTTAGACCACCATTTTTTCATGAATGGCCGCACGCAAATTTACGATGCTTTCCTTAGGGCATTTTTTGTGAATCTCTTCATTGAGGGATCCGATTGTTTCACGGTTTAATATTGATTTCCATGATGATTCAGCCTCTCCCATTAAATTGGACAGCAAGTCGATTTCTTTATCCTGAATATTAAGCATGTCATGAAAGATTCCGGTTGATGAATAAAGGGACTGCTTTCCTTCAATCGCCATGTACACATCATAGATTGCAATATCCTCCGGTTTTCTTTTTAAACGGAAGCCGCCCTTCTTACCGGGAACAGAAGCAATCAAATCTGCACTGACCAGCTTTCTGAGCAGTTTTTGAAAATAGGTCGGCGATCCTCCCAGTTGGCCGCTTATGACTTCTCCAGGCAATACCGCTTTTTCAGGTAAGAAAGTCAGCATAAGAATTGCGTATACGGCCTGTTCCACTCCGGTTTTCATTTGCAAAGGATCCATCTCCATTCCTAATCAACGAAGTATAAAGTGGATATTTATTATCCACTTTATACACATTACTCTATTTCTCTCGTAAAACAAATACATATACTCTACTTTCCTTGAGGTAATTCCACCTTTTAAGCAGGCTCTGATAACGATTCAGGATCTCCCGGTTAAAACGGACACATACAGGAGGAACGGAACTCCTGCTGTCTCATCGCAGATAATATGTTTAAAAAGTTGGTAAAAGGGGGAACCGCTCATATCTTTCCTGGCCAAAAACATGTAAAATAGAAAAAAGGAACATTGCATTCTGCCTTTTAGCCAAGCAAGAACAGGAGGCGTTTACATGAAAGAACGGAAAAAGAAAGAAATCTGGTCCTGGCTCAGCAGTATTTTAGCCGCTGTCATTGTCGCCATGATTTGCCAGCAGTTTATTTTTACCCCCGTCATGGTGAAAGGAAAGTCCATGATGCCGACTTTTGAAAGCGATAACCAGATTATCGTATCCAAAATCAGCAGGAT
The DNA here is from genome assembly GCF_003816055.1 of Bacillus sp. FJAT-42376. NCBI lineage: Bacteria > Bacillati > Bacillota > Bacilli > Caryophanales > Bacillaceae > Bacillus > Bacillus sp. FJAT-42376. The sequence continues at coordinate 1,401,749 of NZ_CP033906.1, read as the reverse complement.
CGAGCGCTTTGATATGATCGTTTTCCACTCGCCGATCTCCAAAGACAATTACATCAAGCGGGTCATCGGACTTCCAGGCGACACGGTCCAAATTAAAAATGATGTCTTAACCATCAACGGTAAAATATATAAAGAGCCTTATTTAGAACAAAATAAAAGCATTCTTGTTCCACGCGAAAACCTGACGGAAAACCTGACAATCAGGGTTCCCGCCGGATCCTACTATGTAATGGGGGATAACCGCCGCGACAGCATGGACAGCCGTGTATTCGGCTGCATCTCCAAAAAGTCAGTCATCGGGGAAGCCAAATTCAGATTTTCTCCTATTGAACGGATGGGAACATTGAATTAATAAAAAGAGAGGCATTTCATGCAGAAATGCCTCTCTTTTTTTATTCGTTTTCCTCATCAAAATGCAGCTTCAAAGTATTCTTCAGCACCTCTGCACTATGGCTGAACCGCTTTTTCTCTTCCTCATTCAAATCCAGTTCAATCACTTCTCTAATGCCCTCCCGGTTAATCACAGCCGGAACCCCGATATAAACCCGATCTTCTCCATACTCCCCCTCAAGCAAAGAGGAAACCGTCAGAACACTGTTCTCATTATGAAGAATAGCCTTTGTAATTCGGACAAGCCCCATCGCAATCCCGTAAAACGTAGCCCCTTTTCTTTTAATAATTTCGTATGCCGCATCCCGGACATGAATAAAAATTTCATCCAAATCTTCTTTCTTATAGGACGCATCCCGCTCGATCCGCTTTAAAACAGGAACCCCCCCGACATCAGCTGCGCTGTATACCGGAAGCTCACTGTCGCCATGCTCGCCAATGATATACGCATGGACATTAGTTGGGGCCACCTGAAAATACTCTCCCAATTCATATCGGAATCTTGCTGTATCCAAAATCGTTCCGGAACCGATGACCCGCTCTTTCGGCAGGCCGCTGTATGCCCACGTCGCATACGTCAGGATATCGACAGGATTCGTTGCCACAAGAAAAATCCCATTAAATCCGGCATCCATTACTCTGCTTACAATCTGTTTGAAAATCTTCAAATTTTTATCCACTAAGTCCAGACGGGTTTCACCAGGCTTCTGATTCGCACCCGCACAAATCACAACTAAATCAGCGGTTCGGCAATCTTCATAGGTGCCGGACTGAACATGGGTCGGATACGGCGCAAACACCTTCCCGTGATTCAAATCCATCACATCGCCCATCGCTTTCTCTTCATTCATATCAATCAGCACTAATTCATCCGCAATCCCCTGATTCATCAAAGCAAACGCATAGCTCGCTCCAACAGATCCTGTCCCAATCAGTACAACCCGGCTAGTTTGTACGCCTGTCATTCGGCTTCATCCTTCCTTAGTGTTTAGACATGTGTTTGGTGTTTGGTGTAAAGCTGGGTTACTATGATGCTTGGGTTTGTTATTAAGCTTTGGTTTGTTATTAAGCTCTGGTTTGTTATAATGCTCTCGTTTGTGAATTAATTCACATTTATATTTTACTGCACCTGTGATTATTTTCCAATGGGAACCCATGATAATCTATGACTATTTTGTTACTGTTTTTATGAGAGTTGCCGGTGCTCTGCCATGTCCGGCATTCTTGCCTGGCATCGCCAGCTTTTGTCTCCATGTCCGGCATTCTTGCCTGACATCGCCGGTTTTTTTTCCATGTCCGGCATTCTTGTCCGGCATCGCCAGCTTTTGTCTCCATGCCCGGCATTCTTGTCCGGCATCACTGCTTTTTTCTGCCATGTCCGGCATTCTTACCTGGCATCGCCAGCTTTTTTCTCCATGTCCGGCATTCTTGTCCGACATCGCAGCTTTTTTTGCCATATCCGGCATCCCTTTTTCAAAAGCCAAAGATCCTCATCTGCAGCATACATATTAATAGACTCAAGAGAAATGTATGGTAAGTTTAAAAAAAGAACGGTTATAAAGGGATGAACCCATTGAATAGAAAATTTGTACTGCTCGCAGGCTGTGCCACACTTATACTTTTTATCATTCTCGGATCCTCTTTGTTTCTTATAAATAAACAGAGGAACCAGCTTTTTGAGATTTCTTCTTATAAAATTTACTATGATGAACCATCCCGGGCTGTAGTGAAAGAAATGTCGCGGTATCCATTGGTCATCATCGAACCCGTTTACTATACGAAAAAACAAATAGCCGAAATCCAGGAAAACGGAACACTTGTATATGGATATATCAATTCCATGGAATCGGACAAGTGGAACGAAGAACTGTTCCGGCAGTTTGAGGATCAGGATTTTTATAGAGGCGATCATGGAGAACGGGTCTATATAAAGAAATGGGATGCATATTTAATGAATATGACATCCGATCATTACCGGAGCACACTTTTGGAAGAAATAAAAAATCAGATTATAGATAAACAGCTGGATGGAGTGTTTTTAGATACGGTGGGAGACATTGATGATTATTTCATTGATGACCCGAAAGAGATGGGACGCCAGCAGACGGGACTGATTCAACTCTTGAAAGAGCTTGAGAGCCGCCAGATTTCCGTCATTCAGAATTGGGGGATGAGAACCCTGCAGAAGACAGCTCCTTACATTGACGGTTTTATGTGGGAGGACTTTCAGTATTCTGAAATCATGATGGATGACTGGTCGCGAAAGTGGATGAAGAAAACCCGCCGATTGGCCGAAGACTATGAAATAGAAATCTTTACCGTATCCGAAAAAGAGAAGAGAAAAAGTGAACAGCTATCTGAGGATCAGGGATTTATTCATTATTATGCTCCGCGCGGGTATGAGGAATGGTGATAGATGGGGCCTGTTAAAGCAGAGATAAAAATGCCGGGCCCGGCCGGGGTCTGTCCCCTGATATTTTACCGTACGAAAGCTCTGGCACCTTCCTCTGCAAGTCTTTGTCCTTCAAGGCTTCAAGCGCACACGGTCTCCTTCCCCCGCTGCGGTGAAGCGGAGCGGGACTGGCACCGTGCCAGTCCCCTGATATTTTACCGTACGAAAGCTCTGGCACCTTCCACTGCAAGTCCTTGTGCTGCAAGGCTTAGGCACACCCTGGTCTCCTTCCCCCGCTGCGGTGAAGCAGAGCGGGACTGGCACCCTGTCCCTGTTGACCACTCCCAATCACACCCGCCACTTCCAACCATCAACCGCTCCCTAACACCCGCCACTTCCACCCACCACCTCCAGCTACCGGACCCAATACCACCTCCAGCATAATTTCCTGCCGCGGATGATTCCGCAAGAGCCGTCTTTGGTATAATGGGCGCAGAAGAAATTGAAAAGGAGGATGTACGATGCTGCTGCCTGCCCTTGCCGCTAAAATTGTGGAAGAAGTCAAAAAGGTGATTGAGGAGGATGTAATCGTTGTAACTCCTGAAGGAACGATCATTGCAAGCACGGATGACAGCCGGATGGGCGACTTCCATGAAGGGGCGAAAATGGCTTCGCGCGAAAAGCGCAAGGTCATCATTTCCAAAGAAGATGAACAGACACTTGCGGGTGTCAAAGCGGGAATCAACCTTCCCGTATTTTTTCAGGGAGAAGTGGCCGGCGTGATCGGCATCACCGGGATCCCTGAAAACATATCCCCTTTCGGAGAAGTCATCCGGAAAATGACTGAGCTTCTTGTGAACGAAAATTACTATACAGACCAATTAAATTGGGAAGCCCGGACCCGGGAAGCCTTTGTTTTTGACTGGATTGAGCTGAAGAAATGGACTCCGTCTTTTATGGACCGCGCCCAGATGCTGAATGTAGATCTAACCGTTCCGCGAATGGCGGCGATCGCCGTTTTGCCCGATGAAGATCTCCACTTTAAACACATTGCTTCTGTGATTCAAACATGGCAGAACAGTTACCCGGCCGATCTTTTTGTCCAATGGGGCAACAACCGGATTGTGATGGTCTTTCAGGCTGGGGACAAGGCATATGCGAGAAGCCGGGCTGCAGCCATTCACGAGTATCTGGAGGAAAAGCTTCAGACCCGGGTTTTGATGGGAGCCGGAAAGGCTGTCCCCTCCGCTGATTTGTCTGCTTCCTATGCACAGGCAGAGCGCGCATTGAACTCACCTCGGGGGAAGCAGCGGATTATTTTCGATGAAGACTTGACGATTGAAATGCTGCTCGGTGACATCTCTTCTGAAACGAAAAAAGAGTATATAGAACGCACCCTCGCCCCCATGCTGCCAGAGGAGGACCTGCTGCGTACATTGATTGTGCTGTTTGAAATGGATCATTCTTTAAAGAAAACAGCCGAAGCTCTTCATATCCATATTAATACGCTTCATTACCGGCTGAAAAAAATCGAAGATCTGACAGGACTGAACCCTTCCAGGCTTAATGACGCTCTCATTCTCTATCTGGCTGTCATCTTTATGGATAAACATCCAAAATAAACGCGGGTTTCCACCACTATTTTTAGAGGAATCTACATAGATGGCGGGACCCGCTTTCTTTTATACTTAGAGAAAACGCTTACCTTTACAGGGGGATCGCTATGCTGAACTTAGAATTCAAAGAAAAACTGATAAATGCTGTCGGCAAAAGCAACGTGGAGGACTCGAAGGCAAGCAGGCTTGTGTATTCGTATGACGCAACACCGAATTTTCAGGCGCTGCCCGATGCGGTCGTATCACCAAGGTCTGCTGAGGAAGTGTCACTGGTGGTAAAGCTTTGCGGACAATACAACGTCCCGATTGTACCAAGAGGTTCGGGTACAAACCTATGCGCAGGCACCTGTCCGACGGAAGGGGGGATTGTGCTTTTATTTAAGCATATGAACAAAATCCTTGAAGTCGATGAGGAAAACCTGACTGTGACGGTCCAGCCTGGAGCCGTTACATTGGATATCATCCATGAAGTCGAGGCGCGCGGACTGTTTTATCCTCCCGATCCAAGCTCTATGAAAATCTCCACGATCGGAGGGAATATCAACGAAAATTCCGGAGGGCTGCGCGGATTAAAGTACGGTGTTACCCGTGATTACGTCATGGCACTTGAGATTGTACTTGCCAATGGAGACATCATCCGGACAGGCGGAAAGCTTGCGAAGGATGTGGCCGGGTATGATTTCACCCGGTTGTTTGTAGGCTCTGAAGGGACGCTTGGAATCATGACGGAAGCAACATTAAAGCTGATTCCAATGCCGGAGACAAAGAGCACGATGCTTGCTCTTTATCAGGATCTGGAGGCCGCAGCAAGATCGGTTTCTAAAATTATCTCCAATAAAATCATTCCGGCTACACTGGAGTTTTTGGATCAGCCTACACTGCAGGTGGTTGAAGACTTTGCCAAAATCGGACTGCCGACGGATGTAAAAGCGGTCCTTCTCATCGAACAGGACGGCCCGGCTGATCTCGTTTCAGGAGATATGCTGAAAATGGCGGACATCTGCAAGCAGGAGCAGGCTGTTTCCGTTCAGCTGGCCAAAACAGCTGAAGAAGCCGAGGCTCTGCGAACGGCAAGGCGCTCCGCATTGTCCGCGCTTGCCCGTCTGAAGCCGACAACCATTCTGGAAGACGCGACCGTTCCAAGATCAGAAATTGCGAAGATGGTGGCCGCGATTAATGAAATAGGCGAACGATTCAATGTACAAATCTGCACGTTCGGCCATGCCGGCGACGGGAACCTTCATCCTACGGTTGCAACCGATGCACGGGACCACGATGAAATGGAACGGGTGGAACAAGCGTTTGCCGCTATTTTCGAAAAGGCCATTGAACTTGGCGGAACGATTACCGGTGAACATGGCGTCGGGGAAATGAAGGCGCCGTATCTTGAATTAAAACTCGGAGCGGCAGGCATTCATGCTATGAAGGCTGTCAAACAGGCCCTTGATCCAAACGGAATCATGAATCCAGGGAAAGTATTTGCGAAGGACACAAGAAAAAGGGTGGTTGTGTCATCATGACAACGGTACAGGAACGCGAAAAAATCCAGACACAGTTCAAAGAGCGCATGAATGAAGATGAATTGCTGAACTGTATGAGGTGCGGCTTTTGCCTTCCCTCCTGCCCGACTTATATTGAATCAGGCTTTGACGAAGCGCACTCACCAAGAGGACGGATTGCCTTGATGAAAGGCGTGGTCGACGGTTTGATTGAACCGGATGAAGACGTGGAGCGGTCCCTGAATCTTTGCCTCGGCTGCCGTGCATGCGAGCCGGTTTGTCCTTCTGGTGTGAACTATGGGCATTTGCTTGAGGAAGCCCGGGATATTATCAATCAAAATAAAAAGCACTCATTGCCTGTCCGGGTCATGCGGAAGGCTGCCTTTCATCATTTATTCCCTCACCAGAACCGGATGAGACATGTAACCGGTCTGCTTGGCTTTTACCAGCGTTCAGGATTGCAGAAGCTCGCTCGGAACACAGGCGTGATGAAGCTGTTTCCTGAAACGCTTGCGACGATGGAAAAAGTGCTCCCTTCCGTTCCGACGATGAAAGAAATGAAAAACCGTCCGGAATTTTTGCCATCCAGCGGAAAGACCGCTAAACGTGTCGCTTTTTTCAGCGGCTGTTTGATGGACACCATGTTTATGGAAACAAATAATGCGACCGCTAAACTCCTTCAGGCGGCCGGATGCGAAATTGTCATCCCGAAAAACCAGGCATGCTGCGGCGCGCTTCACGGGCACAGCGGCGAAAAAGCGGAAGGCAAAGAGCTCGCGAAACGGAATATTCAAACCTTTGAGGAGCTGGACGTGGACTACATCATCACAAATGCCGGCGGCTGCGGAGCCTTCCTCATTGAATATGATCATCTTCTCCACGATGAACCGGACTGGCACGATCGGGCAAAAGCCTTTTCATCGAAGCTAAAGGACTTTACTGAGGTACTGATTGAATGCGATTTTCACAAGCTTATTCCGCTAGCCCTTCCGCCGGCCATCATGACGTACCAGGACTCATGCCATTTGAGGAATGTCATGCACACCTCTTCTGCTCCGCGCCGCCTCCTCCATGCGATTAAAGGCGCTGAATTCCGGGAGATGAAGGATGCAGACCGATGCTGCGGATCGGCGGGAATCTATAACATTGTTGAATCCGAAATGAGCATGCAGATTTTAGACCATAAAATGGAGCAGGCAAAAGCCTCCCAGGCAGCCATTATTGTCACCGCCAACCCCGGCTGTCTTCTCCAAATGCAGCTTGGAATTGAACGGGAAGGCCTTTCCGGCAAAGTAAAAGCCGTGCATTTGGCCGATTTGCTGGCAGAAGCCATGAAAAAACCTCATGAATAACGTTGAGGTTTTTTCCAATGCTCTGCTTTAACCAGCTGAAAGACATAACTTTTCTTCTCAAAGGGAATGACTGGAGTAAATCAAAAATTCAGGAGGGAACGTTTTGGAAACGACTCGTTATCTAACAAGGGCCGTCGAACTCGCCTGCAAAAATGTATCCGGGCATGGCGGAAATCCATTTGGCGCTGTTATTGTGAAAGAAGGAAAAGTGATTGCAGAAGGGGTAAATGATGTGGCCGCAACGTCCGATCCAACCGCCCACGCCGAAATCCAGGCCATCCGCAGCGCATCAAAAACACTTGAAACATCTGATTTATCCGGCTGTACCGTTTACGCAAGCGGACAGCCTTGCCCGATGTGTTTAAGCGCTATGTATTTCAGTAAAATCAAAGAAGTGTATTTCGCCTACTCAAACGAGGATGCGGAGCCATTTGGCTTTTCAACCGCTCCGATTTACAAACAGCTTGCCCTTCCGATCGGACAGCAGTCCCTTCCAATCTGGCAGGCTGAAGCAGAGGATGCGGAAAACCCTTACGAGCTGTTCCATAAGCTGAAAGAATGATAACGAAGGAGGGAATGCATCTTCCCTCTCTTTTTTTTGTTAAACTTGGCTGTTGATTTCCGTTGAGGGCGCTCGCCTTCCGTTCTAGTTAAAAATCAACTTCTGTCTTGAACAGAGCCTTATAGTAAATAAGCTGATTTTCTTCCAATCATCTTAAATTTAATGGTAAACTTTTCTTTATTGTCATGGTGTAAGGGAGATTTTAACATGAGGAAAAAAATTATGGGCGCCCTGCTGCTCGTAACCGTTCTTGCCGCAATGGAAGGAACGATTGTCAGCACGGCGATTCCGCGTATCACAAGTGATTTATCCGGAATTGAACTGGTGAGCTGGGTGTATGCAGTCTATATGCTGGCTACAGCGGTTTCCGCTCCGATTTACGGAAAGCTTGCCGATTTATTCGGTCGGAAAAAAATTATGGTGTTTGGCATTATCCTGTTTTTAATTGGGGCCGCTCTGTGCGGTATTGCATTCACGATGGAGCAATTGATTATCTTCCGCGCCATCCAGGGTCTTGGTGCCGGTGTTGTCATGCCGGTAACGATGACCATTATCGGGGATTTGTATACCGAAACGAAAGACCGCGCCAAAGCACAGGGCTGGATCAGCGCCGTCTGGGGAGTGGCGGGCGTGCTTGGTCCCCTTCTCGGAGGCTTTATCGTCGATACGATGTCCTGGCGCTATATTTTCTTTTTGAATCTTCCGTTTGGTTTGGTTGCCTTAGTCATGCTCCTGAAGTTTTACAGGGAAGACGCCTCAAAGGAAAAGCAGAGCATCGACTATTTGGGCGCAGCGGCGTTTTCCATCGGAACGATCTCTCTTCTTTATGCCCTCCTGTCCGGCAGCCAGTCTCAGGATTGGAGCAACCCGGTCATAATCAGCCTTTTTGCAGCGGCTTTGGCGGTATACGGGGCATTTGTCTGGATCGAAAAACGAGCCGCAGAACCGATTATCCCGCTCAATTTGTTTTCCAACAAGCGGGTGCTCATTGTGAACATGCTGACGCTTCTCACCGGAGCCGTCATTATCAGCATTACCATCTACCTTCCGATTTGGAGCCAGGGGGTATTGGGGAAAAGCGCCACAGCCGCAGGATTCATTCTCATGCCGATGCCGGTTTGCTGGACGTTTGGATCAATTATTGCAGGAAACCTTGTCGGCCGCCTGAAAGCCCAGGCCATTATTACGATGGGAACGGCCATTTTAAGCGCCGGCGCTTTTCTTCTATTTTCACTGTCCGCCCAGTCACCCGAGTTTTTCATTTATGCATCGATTGGAATGATGGGTCTCGGTATGGGTTTGATCACCCCCATTTTTATGCTGATCATCCAAGGGTCCGTGCCTTCAAATAAAAGAGGATCTGCCGTTGCACTCAACACATTCATCAGCACCTTCAGCCAGACACTCGGTTCAGCCGTTTTTGGAACCATTTTTAATCTGGTCACACTCTCCCAGGCAGGGAAAGGCAATCTTAACCTGAACGCGTCCTTCGACCACGGGAATGTGCCGGCGGAACAACTGGAAGGCTTGCAGGGAATCCTTGCATCAGGTGTTCACTTTATCTACGGAGGAACGCTGATTCTCGCCCTTCTCAGCTTTGGAATGTCATGGCTGCTTGTGAAGGTAAAAGACAATGCCGTGCAGGAAACGCTATAAAAAGGCTGACCCGGAAGTCAAATGGCTTCCGGACCAGCCTTTTTTTGCGGCCTTAGAATGATTTTAAGGACATTACCCATCCCGCCTTAGCGGCAGCGTGCAGCACCGGAATGCTCCTCCGGACTTAATAATTTCCGATAAATCCGTTTCGACTACTTCGTATCCCCACTCTCTCAACCGATCATTTGTGTGCGTATTGAGCGGAAGGGCAATAATTTTTTTATTTCCAATAGAAAAAACGTTCACACCCAGCCTGAACTGATCTTCTTCCTTCACTTCAATCACTTCGAAACGGGACTTAATCCAATCAATGTCTTTTTGCTCCAGCGCTTCCGGAAAAAGAAGCGCCTCCTTTTCTGAAATCATGTTAAAGACACAATCTAAGTGCAAGTATTCCTTTTTAATCGGAATCGGCTGTATTTCATAGCCGGGAAGATGGCTCTCGAGCATCTTTACACTGTCGGCCGAGGTCCTCTCACTGATGCCTACATAGACCGTTTTTCCGTTAATCAGAACATCTCCGCCTTCAATTCCGGAACCTTTTAAATCCACATAATCTACTTCTGCCCGGTCGAGCCAGGCCTTCAATACGCCCTCTTCCCCCTGGCGGATATCCATTTCCATATTCGCAATAAACAATGTGCGGCCGATCGTAAAGCCGATATCTCTTGTGAATACCTGCTCAGGAAACCGTTCGTCCGGTTCCAGAAGATGGGTTTCGATTCCATGCTCCTCCAAAATGCGGACGAATTCCTTATGCTGCCTGACTGCTTTTCCGGCATCGAGCTCCTCATCCTGATATTCCTTCTGGGTTTCATTGATAATGTCTTCAATTTTCATATATACCGGCGGGCATAACAGAACGCTTCTTAGAGCGGCAAATTCATTGGAACAGCTCGGTTGTATGGTCTTCACTTTTTCAGGTCCTCCTCATACGGGAATGTATGAAAAGTAGTGTTTCCCTCTTTATGGGGTTTCATGACTCTGACGGGATTTTGCGCCTGAATATTCGGGTATATGAATGATTGTATCAAGCGCATAATAATGGGTAAATCCATAATAGGAACGGGGATTAAATATGTATAACCGAATTGAAAATTTAAAGAAGAACCTTCCGGAAAAACATCAGAATATCGCTGTATTAACAGGACACATCTTTGAGGCTTTTGATCATCTCATTGAGGAGCACCGCCATTATGTGGGGGTAAATGCCACAGCGAAAATTCAGCCGAATCCGGATGAGGAACGGACATTTTTCGAAACGATTAATCAAGTGAAACAAATCATTTTAACGGAGCTTGAAAAAACAGCAGAGGATATCGGCCATAAAGGGGATAAAAACTGGGTGAAAAACTATCCGGACGGGGTTGAATAACGAAGGGGTGAATGCCCCCCTTCTTATTCTATCCAGACTTTATATAGAAAAGAGCCGTTCTCAGAGCGTTTCTCGGTCCCGATTTTAGCTCCTGAATCAGAAGCCAGAAGAAAAGAAAGGACATACGCTACTTTGTGATCAGGTGTCGAGTATCCATCGTACAGCTTCGCAGACATCTCATTGGCAATGGAATCTGCCCACAATTCAGCTTCCCACAGTGTTTCAAACAAACGGTCCTCATGCTTCCATCTCTTCTCCATAAAAGTCCCCCTGTTTCTGTTTATTTCTGCATATATATTTTATCGTTTGCCATTACTTTCTGGGAAGCAGGAATTTTATGATGCTGATCAATCCATTTCGCCATCGGCCTGAGAATGCTGTTCACAGCCACTACAACCGCTGTTCCCGCAGCGGCGAGAAGCAAAAATCCTGACCCGGCAAGTGTTCCCACTGCGGCCGAGCACCAAAGAGTCGCTGCTGTATCAAGCCCTCTCACTGTCAGCCCTTCCCTTAAAATGACCCCTGCACCAAGGAAGCCAATCCCGCTAACTACCTGTGCCGCAATTCTCATACTGGAATGGCCGTCTCCCAGTGCTTCAAGAAGAACAAAAAGACAAGCCCCAACGGCGACGAGCACATTCGTCCTAAGGCCTGCTAAACATTGATGCCATTGCCTTTCAATTCCAATGATGATTCCTAAAAACAGTGCCGTCAGAAGCCTCGCGATCATTTCCAGTTCCATTTATTCTTTCCCCTTATCGAACTCATTAAATTTTGTTAAAAAGCTGTTCCGCACAGTATTCAATAATTTCTCTCCGCCGGATCATGCCGATAAAAATTCCCTGGTCATCAATAACCGGAACAAAATTTTGCTCCATTGCCCTGGAAATAATCTGCTCCATTTTTGCATGAATCAAAACCGGTTCATTTTTTTTATGCATTTCGACCTCTTTAAGGCTGATTTTATGTGTGCTGTCAAAGCTTAGATTGGGGGTGTTCTTCATTTTCCACAGCAAATCCCCCTCCGTCAGCGTTGCCACATATTTTCCCTTTTCATCTAACAGCGGCAGAGCCGAATATCGGTGATACTCCATTTTTTCCAATGCCTGGCGCATCGTTGCATGAATCGGCAGATGGACCACTTCTTTTTTTGGAATTAAGAAAAAGGCTATATTCATTTGTATCGAAACTCCTTTATATCAAGTCTTATCTTCATTCATCTTCTATTCATTTATTCCATAACAAAAAGACCTCCTGCGCGGCTTCCGGTCTGCTGTGTAAAAAAGACAGCAAAAAAAGCCCCTGTAATAAGGCGGTCTCAAGACCTCCTTCGCTTTAGCCGACGAAGTTAGCTGACGGGCAGGATGGCGAAAGAGTGCTTCATCCTTTCTGCATAAGCAGAATTAGCCCCGAAAAATTGGTTCCTCCGTTCCCGTCTGCACGGGATTAAGCCACTATATTTGCATGTCTATATTACTCCCTCCCATTGCCCTATGTAAATGTGAGATTTTGACTATTATTGATCATGTTTGCGTTTTATTCTCCGTTATCTCCAGTATGCTTGCCAGTCCTTCTCTTTTCTGAAAATATAAGCGAAAGGAAGAAAACGAATTCATTTTTCTTTCCATAACCCCTTCCCTATTGTCTGTAAACCAGTATAATAGGAAAGGGCAAAAAAGCAGCAGAGAGACAAAAAGATTTTTGCTGCGGATTTGTACAAGTTAGGGATTGTTTGGGAAATGATAAACTGTACACTCTTTCAAACCCTCGTCATCATCAGGCTTATTACATAAGGAGGTTGCTGCTTTGAGTATCATTATTTCACTGGTTGGAATCGTCATCATTTTGCTGCTTGCGTATTTGGCGAGTAACAATAAAAAGCAAATTAAGTACAAACCTATAATCATTATGCTTGTGCTGCAAATCGTTCTAACGTTTATTCTCTTGAATACAGGGATTGGGTTATTCATTATCAATGGGATTTCAGCTCTGTTTACCAAACTTTTGGAATATGCAGCAAGCGGGATCAACTTCGTATTCGGTGGAATCGCCAATCCGAAAGAGATGCCTTTCTTCTTAAATGTTCTTCTCCCGATTGTTTTTATTTCAGCTTTAATCGGGATTGCCCAGCACATCAGACTGCTGCCGATCATCATTAAGTATCTTGGATTGGTTTTAAGCAAAGTGAACGGCTTGGGGAAACTTGAATCCTACAATGCGGTGGCATCTGCCATTTTCGGCCAATCCGAAGTATTCATCTCGGTTAAGAAACAGCTCGGCCATCTTCCGGACCACCGTTTGTATACACTGTGCACTTCCGCTATGTCGACCGTATCCGCCTCCATTCTTGGTGCATACATGACAATGATCGATCCTAAATATGTCATTGTGGCCCTTGTCCTGAACCTGTTCGGCGGTTTTATCATCGTGAACATCATCAATCCTTACGATGTCGCAGACAGCGAAGACTTCATCGAGGTGCAGGAAGGGGAAAAACAAACCTTCTTCGAAATGCTCGGCGAATACATTATGGACGGCTTTAAAGTCGCCATTATTGTTGGAGCCATGCTTCTCGGTTTCGTTGCCCTGATTGCGGCCATCAATGATCTGTTCAGCATCATTTTCGGAATCAGCTTCCAGACCATGCTCGGATACGTCTTTGCACCATTTGCTTTCATCATCGGAATTCCGGCGGGAGAAATTGTACAAGCCGGCACCATTATGGCGACGAAGCTTGTCTCCAACGAATTTGTTGCCATGCTGGACCTTGGGAAAATGACGGATCTGTCTGCCCGGACAACCGCCATCATCTCCGTATTCCTCGTCTCCTTCGCCAACTTTTCCTCCATCGGTATCATTACCGGTGCGGTGAAAGGACTGCACGAACAAAAAGGAAACGTAGTTGCCCGCTTTGGACTAAAACTTCTTTACGGTGCAACATTGGTAAGCTTCCTATCCGCAGCAATCGTTGGAATGCTGTTGTTTTAATCAAACGATGCGGCGCTATTGCGCTGCATCGTTTTTTTTTGGTGGAGAATCGGGCTGACTTTTTCGTTTATGATGAAATTTTTTTATTTATGATGAAATTTTTGGCATTTATGATGAATTTTTCTTATTTATAATGAAAAATGGCTGACTTATGCTGAATCCTCTGAAATACAACACGCTGCACCTAATTTTTAGGTTGAGAATGGCTGACTTTTTTATGTAATTGCTGACCCTTTGATATTAATTGCTGACTTTTAACCGTTAATTGCTGACTCTCCAGCTACAATTGCTGACTTTTATCCTTTAATTGCTGACTTCCCAGCACTAATTGCTGAATTCTGAGCGTTAACTGCTGACTTGCCATCCTGAATTGCTGACTCCACCTTGAATGGCTGACTCCACCCTGAATTGCTGACTCCACCTTGAATTGCTGACTCCACCCTGAATTGCAGACTCCACCTTGAATTGCAGACTCCACCTTGAATTGCTGACTTACCATCCTCAATCGCTGACTTCTAACTACGAATTGCTGGCTCCACCTAAAGATGCACGAAGTCATCACTTCGTGCATCCAAATCTTACTTTTTCTGACCCGTATAAACATGTATCGCGTCCCTCAAAAATTCAGCGAGTCCGGTCTGCTGCTCATCGTAGTAAGCCTTGAACCGTTCATCTTCCGTGTACATATCAGCAAGTCCTGCATGGGCTTCTTTGCTGTATTCCGGCCAATAATGGCTCAGCCACTGCTTATGCAAATCTGCTGCTTTTTGAGCAGCGGATCCCGCTGGGTCGCCTGTTATAAAGGCTTCCGCCAAAACGGATTTCATCTCCTGCTCTAGTTTCACCGCTGCTTCATGCTGCTCTTTAGTCATGTTTTGAAAGGTTTCATTGGAACGGTCGACGGTTTCATCCCCATATCGGCTGCGGATTTCCTTTCCGTATTTCACCTCATTTTCCTCAAGCTTTGCTTTCTTAAATCCTTCGAACTTTTCCAGATCCTGCATATCCATTGTCCCTTCGCTTGCTGAAATGGTCTTCTCAACATTTGCGATCAGCAAATCAAGCTGCTTTCGCCTCTCCAGGAGTTTTTCACGATGTTCGATCAGCGCCTTCCCCCCGCTGAAACCGGGATCATCCAGAATTTCCCGTATGTATTCCAGGGCCACCCCAAGCTCCCGGTAGAAGAGGATCTGCTGCAGCCGATCCACTTCCGCTGTACCATAAATCCGATACCCCGATGCATTCATTCTTACCGGCTTTAGAATGCCAATTTCATCGTAATATCGAAGGGTCCTGGCCGTAACCCCTGCCAGTTTAGCGAGCTTTTGCACCGTATATTCCATCGTTCTTCCCTCCTGTTGAATTCAGATTACACGTTGACGCTGCGTAAAGGTCAATAGGTGTTTTTAAAAAAATGTAGAGATTCCCAATCGAAATCTTCATAATGGAAAAGAATGAAAGGAGAATTAACATGCTAATTGATTGGACTCATATCCATTATGTATCCGTACTTGCAGGTGCTGTCCTCTATATCCTTTATGGCGGCATGTATTATTCTATTTTGCTTAAGGAAAAGGGAGAATTCTCGAAGAACGAGACCCGGGGCCCAATAAAGTATGCGGTCTCAGTTGTTATTGCTTTTATCAGTTCGTTCTTAACCGCCATCCTTGTTCAGTCCATTTGGACCGGCAGTCTGCTGACCGGATTGGGAATCGGCTTCATCATCGGCCTTCTCATCTCTCTTGTTTATGTAAAGAATTCCTTATTTGGTTTAATGAGCAGAAAAGCGATGTTCATTGCCATTGGAGATCATCTCGTGATTTTCACCCTGCTCGGCGGGCTGCACGGACTGCTGAACTGAAAAGGAAGGGATTCGCACGGAAGCGAATCCCTTCTTAAACATTACTGATGACTCGTTATATCCTTAACTGCTGCATGAATTTGGTTTGTTTTACCCTTGATTCCCTGCTGATCCAATAAATCAGTCATTCGATTAAGATGTTCCTGATCCTCAATCACTACATAATGATCCTGGCTGAATTTATTTTTCCGTCTGATTGATAGTTTATAGGACATGTTAAGACGGCTGTGGAGCCCGTAAAGGGGATGAGGAAGAGTAATTCTCTCGATTTCATACTCCTTGATGTTCTTGAAAGGATAGAAGATGCCGTCCAGGACAATTCCCGACTGCAAAATAAACAGGTTCCCTCTGTGCTTAACGAGATTCATGACGATAAGAACCATGTACACCAAATTTAAAAAGGAAAACTCAAGCCAATCTGTAAAAAAAACCATCCACATCAGACCCAGCATCATGATAAAAGCAGCCGCAGTCCCCCATTTCACCATCTGATAGGACCTGGCATTTTGTGAAATGGGCTCCATCTCTTTCCATTCTCCAGGGATCAAGATGCTGCTGTACTCGTCCTTTGTTGTGGGATAGACGGCTTGCTTGGAAAGATCAACCGCATTCTTCACATTGTTCCGATGCTTTATAAGATAATACACCCCGCCGAGGAACAAAAGGACATATAAAACATTCAGCAAACCCCTCACTTCTTTCTGCACTTATTGCTCTTACCCGTTCATACGTTCTTTTACAAATACCAGATCAATCCCGATATCCCCAAACAAATGATTCCCGCCAATCCAGAATACATAGCCACTCTCGTTTTCGTATTCCGGTGTTCCTTCGTCTCAGAAAAGAAATTCGCTCTTTGCCGATCTCCATGCACCCAGGCTCCAATAGCCATTCCAGAAATGATGATGCAGACAATTCCCGCATATAAAAAGAATTGGGTCATATAGAACATCCTCTCTTTGGTTTTAGTAATTATACGTTCCAAAAAGGAATAAGTTTCCACCCGACCTAATTTCTTCTCCAAACCCCTCCTGAACAAAGCGTGAATCCGCAGCATTTATAAAATTCTTCATGCTCAGCACGAAAGGTGAGCGTCACGATTTCCAATCCGCTTCTCTCTGATCCTAGTAGCAAAGCTTTTACAATTTGTCCTCCTATTCCATGCCTTTCGTAATCAGGATGGACTAATAGATCTTCCATGTATCCGTGCTGCAGCCCTGCGCCTGCCACATATCCAAATCCAATCAGTTCTCCTGCATCATTTTTCACACCTGCCCAAAATTGCAGCAATCAAATAAAGCCGGATAGGCTTGCTTCCGCGCCTCCCATCCGTTCAGTTCTCTTAATTCCGGAACCTCTTTTTCAGAGAGCTACAAATTGATGACTTTATGCAGCACATCATCCCTCCTATTCAAAATAAATTTAGCGAGGCAGGGAAAGCTATTGAAAACCATACGAAAGAGAGAGCAATATGAAAATTTCCCTTTCCCTTATTTTTCTGCTTACTATTTTTAGCCATCCCTCGAAAACGAAAGCGATCCATATTCCCTGCAGTTTTCTCCTGGAATCGCCGGCACTGGCCAATGCAAAAGGAACCGCTCTTATGTATAAAGTGAAACTTTCTCCAAGCTTTCCAAGAACAAGCCTGAGCATCCATGCTGTCCATTTGCCGGCTCCTGGTTCGTACGGAAGCTTTGACAGCTATGAAGGGTATGCCTATATTCCGAATGAAATCAGCTGGCATTTCAGGCTTTATCCCACTTCCGGCATCGATCCAATATGGTCGGGTAAAATTGACTCCATCACAGCAAGATTGGATAACATTGTAGCAGAAGTCCGCCCCTTCAACTCAAAATCAGGCAAGCCGGGACCGCCAATCCTCACCGGCCACACCAATTCCTGCCATTAAACACGTCCAAGCAGGCTCAAAATCTTATCTTCCTCTATAACCGCCTGCGGGCAATGCTTTCTAAGCTCTTTAAGAAACTGCTCCGGATTCTCCGGTGTAATTTTTACACTTCCAAGGGACGCAGACCGGTAGGACAAATCAATGGCGTATCTGGATGAAACGAGCCGGTAGCCTGTATAAATATCGCGGGTCGGAGCGGCCCGTGTAATCTCTTCGTATGGAATTTTGCTTTTTAAAGGGCCTCCCTTAACCGTCAGAAAGCCTGGATGAAAAGTATATTCTAACGATGCAATCGACCAGATGAAAAACAGCACAACTGCCAGGAAAATTCCTGCTTCGATTAAATAGACGATTGGCCCGGCCGATGAATCGAAAAACAGCGGAACAAATAAAACGAGTCCCACAAAAATGGCTGTACACACCATGATTTTTATAAAAAACGAGTCGAGTTTTGAACGGAATACCACAGACTTTCGCTCCTCTCCTAATTGGCCATCATAATAAAAGCTTCTGTCTTTTGAAGAAGCCCATTCCATTCTTTCATCACCTGCATCTGCTGCTCATGATCATGGTAAGCCTGGAGCCGTTCCGCTCTTGCTTCATAGCGCCGATATGCCTTCACTCCAAACACGATGGCTGTCGCAGACACCCAGGCAAGCGGCAAAAACATGCTCAAAGTAATGGGGAATCACATCCCACTCCCCCTCTTACGTTTTTCCATCATTATGATTCACCATTGTAAATTAAACCCATTGTCTTCACAAGAAATTTCCATCAAATCCAATTCTTAAGACTTATTCAAAAAGCTGATAAAAAATAGGTCATTTAACACATGTTGAATCAATTAATCATCCCTATAATTAGTTCGATTGATAGAATTCTAGGGGGAAAAAAACTTGAAAAAAATGATGTTAACAGGTATCACTTCAGCTATGCTTCTCACATCCTTTGCAGCTGTTGCAGCACCCGCACCATTCGCTTCAGCCGCAGTAACATCTCAAAGCCAGGAAGCTGTGAAACAAGGGGAGCTTCTATTAAAGAAACTGTCCGTTTACAAGCGAACTGTATCAGCAGGAAACATTGACGAAATTGATGACCTTTATGATGGGATAACAAAGCAATTGTCCATCACGGAAAAGAGCATTGGAAAAGTATCCGGCGCAGCCAACCGCAAGCTTCTTATTACGAAATACGCCGTACCTGCTAAAGTAGAAGTGGAAAGAACCATCTATGAAGTGTCACAGCTTCGTTTGCTCTATACAATCTTAAACGGTTTGGATTCAGAAGAAGACTATCCGTACGATGCAGATATGGCCAAGCTTGAGCGCATGAAAAAACGGGCAGCGGCCATTAAACAAGCAGGAGGATATCAGGCATTGCCTGCTTCCATCAACCTGGATCTCCGCAAGCTTGAAGCTTTAACAGCAGGTTACAATCTATCCATTTATGATTACACGGTGGATGAATATACAGGGGCCGACCCGGACATATATACAGCAGACGAGTTCTACGATGATCTGACTCGCTACCTGAAGCAAACGGAAATAAAAATCGGTCAAGTTGCTGAGAAATCATATCGCACAGAGCTGTTAAACGAATTTGTGGCTCCTGCAAAAGTGACGGTTGAACGCACAAAATACGAGATTTCAGAGCTTCGCTTAATGAACAGCGTTTCTGCGCTGATCGATGAAGGAAAAATGGAAGAAGCCAAGACTCTTTTCAGCAAGCTTGAAGGCTTGAAATCACGTGCGGCAGCTATCAAAGAAGCAGGCGGCTATAGAAAGCTTTCAAAAGCCATTTATGATGAACTGCTCGCTTATGAAAGTGACTTGAAAAAGGATCTTGGGTTAAATTAAGAAGCAATGGAACAAGGTGCACAACCGAATTCAATATGCAAAAGGGGCTGAAAAGTCTCATTCACTATAAACAGGGAGACGCAGCTCAAGCGTTTCCCTGTTTTTGTTTGCAGGATCCACCCGGCTGATTGCGGGTTCATGAACAGCAGTCGTTTCTGGACCACCTCCAAAATGCAGACAGGTTAAGACTTTTACAAAACTCAAGAGCTCTCCCCCCGTATACTCAGCGTTCCGTTTCATTCGTGATAAATGTACTATAAATCTACCAACAGACCTCGGATAAATAGTAAAATAGATACAATCCATGTCGAAGGGTAGCGATTAAAGTGAAAAATGTCATTACAGGATGCGGAATTATTGGTCCGTCTTTTTCTGCAGTTAACCGCTTTTCTGAAATATTATTTAATGGGGAATGTGTTGTTAAAAAGAGAGTTTTTAATAATGAATCGTATTACATAGGAGAAGTTGAGGAAGACACGATTTCAGACATAGGACAGAAAGAAAAAAAGAGATATCCGAAGCAACTGCGAATGCTCCTGCACGCTTGTAAACAGGCGGTTGAAGAAGCCGAAATTCACTTAAATGGGTACCGCACTGCGGTCATTGTCGGGACTTCGGCCGGCCAGATCTCAGAAATTGAGAGAAACGCCTTAGCTTCCGGTTCTTGTGAAAAACGGTCTCCCTATTCTATAGGGAATATGAATAGCCATTCTCTCTCAACCAGCATTAATGCGGCATACGGATTAAACGGGATGTCTTTTACACTATCCAATAGCTGCACATCCAGCCTTGATGCTCTTCATCTCGCAGATATATTATTAACAGCGAATCAAGTGGATCTCTGTATAGTGGGAGGTGTCGATTCCCCAATTTGCCAAACCGTACTGGATGGCTTCTCACCGCTTAAAGTCTTACAAAATGGCAGGGAGTATTCCGGTCCCTTTTCAAATGGGAAAGGCTTTTCTATGTCTGAAGGGGCAGGAGTCATCATTGCAGAACGTTTTGATATAGCAAATAAAAGGCGGGCTAAGTCCATAGGAGTGATAGAATCTGTATGCATGACGCAAGATGCCGTTTCCCCTTACCTAAGTGATCCAACGGGAAACTTATTGCTGCAGGCAGTAGACCACTGCCTTCTATCAGGATTTCCATCCTATATCAATAGCCAGGCCCTCGGGATATTAGAAAATGATAGAATAGAAGAGATGATTTACCAGAAAAGATTTTTAAATGCGGGTATTCCCCTCACCTCGATCAAGGGAATGGTTGGCCATTCTATGGGGGCTTCGGGGATATTTCAGTTGATTTCAAGCTTGATCAGTATGAAGGAAAACTTCATTCCTCCTACGATTCCTGCATGTATATCAAATGATTTGCCCATAAGCACTTCGGTTTTAAGCAGAGACGTTCAAAGCGTACTGATTACTGCCCATGGATATGGCGGCAATAACTGTGCCGCCCTCATTTCAAAAGGAGATACATAATGGAATTTATCCTGTTATTTGCAATTTCTTTGATTCCTCTGACCATATCATTTACGATCCTTTATTTTGCAAACGGTGTTCTGACCAGGGCTCTTTCCCTTTTTTTGCTTATGCTTTCCTTTTGGCAAATTGATATATCCGTTTTATATGCCTATGATTTATTAAACCTTGCCATGATCGATTTCATTTTTCGGGCATTTAGGGCGGGACCTGTTTTTATCATGCCAATTGTTTATTTCTTTGCCTATCAAATTGTGAAAGAGAACCGTATTTCTTCCTTTATTGCCCTGTTTGTGAATAAAGCCGGACTTGTTCTCGTAACGTCTTTCAGTACTTTAGTCTATCTTATTAATTATACAAACTATGGAATTCAATCGTACGCTTCCGATCAGGCAAAGACATTTGATTTGCCTCACTGGTTTCCCGTGTATGGTGAATACAGCATTCTTTTTAAAATCAATGTGCTGTTCGTCTTTATTAATACGTTCCTGCTTCTGATTGCGACGATAAAAGTCAAAAATCAGGTTGAAAGAAGCTTTTATTTTAAACTGGTCATTGCGGCTCTTATTATATTTTTAAATGGGCTTTTAAGCGGCTTTTCATTTATCCCCCTGTTTTTCTCAAGTTTAAATTCCATTTTTGCCACCGTTTTATTATTTGTCAGTTTCTTCAAAATGCAATCCAAACGTATAACGTTTGTTAACAGAAAGCTATCCAGACAAAGCAGTTTGCTTGAGTCCATCATGGATATTAGCCCAAATTGCATCATTGTAAAGAATAGACGGGATATCATTGTCCGGGTTAATGACACATTTTGCGATATTTTCCAGGTCTCAAGGGACGAGCTGATTGGCAGCCCCTATTATGCAATGGCCGCCAAGCATCATTTCACGGAAGCTGAGCAGGAAGCGCAGCAATCCATAACAGAATATCGGGGCAGGGCCCGCTGGATTCAGTGGGAAGTGAAAAGAATTTTGGAAGATCAAGGGGAAATTTATACTCTATACTTTGGAATTGACATTACGGAGCAAAAACAAAACGAACAAATCCTCCTTTCTTCAGAAAAATTAAAGGTCCTGGGAGAAATGGCTGCAAGTGTCGCACACGAAATCCGCAATCCATTAACGACAATCCGGGGATTTATCCAATTACTTAAAGAAAGAAATACCCAATCCAATTTTGAACATATCATATTGGATGAAATCGACCGGATCAATCAAGTTTTAAAAGAGTTATTGGTTTTAGCCAAGCCAGAAGCAAAACAAAAATTAGATGCTGCGCAGTCCCCTGCAAATGTCCTGGAGGAAATAAAAAACCTCCATCTCCTGACTGGTCCATTGGCCATTGAGGAAAACAAAGAAATGAAGATGGAAAACCGTCTATCGGGATCTGCTGCAGCCTACATGCATAAAGATTATTTCAAACAGGTTTTCATCAATTTAATAAAAAACAGCCTTGAAGCAACGTCAGAAAAAGGGAAAATTAAAATTATTCTGGATGACACTCCCTCACAGATCCGAGTACGGGTAATCGATAATGGAATTGGAATGAGCAAGGACCTTCTCGAAAAAATTGGAGAGCCCTACTATACAAATAAAGAGAAAGGAACAGGTATTGGATTAACCATTTGTTTTAAGCTGATTAGAGAAAATAATGGAACCCTCACTGTAAAAAGTAAAAGCAAGATGGGAACAGCCATTACAGTCTGTATTCCGAAAGCACCTCAGGTTCTCTCTTAAAGAGCGGGTATGATGAATAACGATTACAGACCTGTTATGGATGGATTTGACTTGCACTAGGAATAAAATAATAAAGAAGCACGGCTTTTTATGCCAATGCTTCTTTTTTTTCGGTTAAAACTTGATTAAATTTAAATTTCTGTTTACAGCTATCCCGGTATTTACATTATTTATTGCCGTCACGATCACTCTTAGGTCATATATAGCTCCAGGGTCAGCAGCGGGAGCAGTATCTACATAAGTGTTGGAAACGTCATATCTTCGATTTCCGGCATTAAAAGTGGCTTGATTCAAAGTTCTAGTCGAAATTAAGACTCCGCTTCGGTAAATTCTGAATTCTGCAGTGAAGCCGCCCGCATCCGAAGTTGAGACTTCAAAACCTAAACCAAAATCTATTTTAATATTTTGCCCTGCAGTTACAGGAGTTGTCACACTCGCCACTGTGACCAGGTTGTTTAGCGGTGGATACACGGAAATACTCCCATTATTATTACTAAATGCCAGGGAACCGGCTCCTGATGCTCCGGTTGCTCCGGTTGGACCTGTATTTCCCTGGATTCCCGTCGCACCAGTCAGACCGGTGGTCCCCTGCGTTCCCGTTGCTCCAGTTGGGCCGGCGGTCCCCTGAGTTCCCGTTGCTCCAGTTGGGCCGGCGATTCCCTGATTCCCAGTTGCTCCGGTCGGGCCGGCAATTCCCTGAGTTCCCGTTGCTCCAGTTGGGCCGGCAATTCCCTGAGTTCCCGTTGCTCCGGTCGGGCCGGCGGTCCCCTGAGTTCCCGTTGCTCCAGTTGGGCCGGCGGTCCCCTGAGTTCCCGTTGCTCCGGTCGGGCCGGCGATTCCCTGAGTTCCCGTTGCTCCGGTCGGGCCGGCGGTCCCCTGAGTTCCCGTTGCTCCTGTCGGGCCGGCGGTCCCCTGAGTTCCCGATGCTCCGGTCGGGCCGGCGGTCCCCTGAGTTCCCGTTGCTCCGGTCGGGCCGGCAATTCCCTGAGTTCCCGTTGCTCCAGTTGGGCCGGCGATTCCCTGAATTCCCGTTGCTCCGGTCGGGCCGGCGGTCCCCTGAGTTCCCGTTGCTCCGGTCGGGCCGGCAATTCCCTGAGTTCCCGTTGCTCCGGTCGGGCCGGCAGTTCCCTGGAATCCTGTTGGTCCTGTTACTCCTGGTAAGCCGTCAACCCCTGTTGGGCCGGTTGGTCCTGGGGTTCCCGGTATACCGACTGATCCCGTTGGACCAGTTGCCCCCGGTAACCCTTCTGATCCGGTTGCGCCTGTCGCTCCTGGTGTTCCCGGTAAACCGTCTGATCCGGTTGGGCCCGTTGCTCCTGGTGTTCCCGGCAAGCCATCTGATCCAGTCGGGCCCGTTGTTCCTGGGGTTCCTGGGGTTCCCGGTATACCGTCTGATCCGGTTGGACCGGTTGCCCCTGGTGTTCCCGGTATACCGTCTGATCCGGTTGGACCGGTTGTTCCTGGTGCTCCCGGTACTCCATCTGCTCCCGTTGGACCGGTTGTTCCTGGTGCTCCCGGTACTCCATCTGCTCCCGTTGGACCGGTTGTTCCTGGTGCTCCCGCCAACCCATCTGCTCCTGTCGGGCCCGTTGCTCCTGGTATTCCCGGTAAACCGTCTGATCCAGTAGGGCCCGTTGCCCCTGGGGTTCCCGGTAAACCGTCTGCTCCCGTTGGACCGGTTGTTCCTGGTGCTCCCGGCACTCCATCTGCTCCCGTTTGACCGGGTGCTCCTGGTGTTCCGGGTAAGCCATCTGATCCTGTTGCGCCCGTTGCTCCTGGGGTTCCCGGTAAACCGTCTGATCCTGTTGGGCCCGTTGTTCCTGGTGCTCCCGCCAACCCATCTGCTCCTGTCGGGCCCGTTGCTCCTGGTATTCCCGGTAACCCGTCTGATCCAGTAGGGCCCGTTGCCCCTGGGGTTCCCGGTAACCCGTCTGCTCCTGTTGGACCGGTTGTTCCTGGTGCTCCCGGTACTCCATCTGCTCCCGTTGGACCGGTTGTTCCAGGTGCTCCCGGCAAGCCAGCTAACCCCGTCGGACCGGTTGCTCCCGCTGCTCCCTGTAAACCGTCTGCTCCCGTTGGACCGGTTGATCCTGGTAACCCATCAGACCCCGTTGGACCCGTTGTTCCTGGTGCTCCCGCCAACCCATCTGCTCCTGTCGGGCCCGTTGCTCCTGGTGTTCCCGGCAAGCCAGCTAATCCCGTCGAACCTGTTGCTCCCGCTGCTCCCGGTAAACCGTCTGCTCCCGTTGGACCGGTTGTTCCCGGTAAACCATCTGATCCCGTTGGGCCGGTTGATCCTGGGGTTCCCGGTAAACCATCTGCTCCTGTTGGGCCAGTTGATCCTGGTGCTCCCGGTATTCCATCAGACCCCGTTGGACCCGTTGCTCCTGCGGTTCCTGGTAAACCATCTGATCCAGTCGGGCCCGTTGCCCCTGATGCCCCCGGCAATCCATCTGCCCCCGTTGGACCCGTTGCCCCCGGCAATCCATCTGCCCCCGTTGGACCCGTTGCCCCCGGCAATCCATCTGCCCCCGTTGGACCCGTTGCTCCCGGTACGCCTTCTGCTCCCGTTGGACCGGTTGTTCCTGGTGCTCCCGGTACTCCATCTGCTCCCGTTGGACCGGTTGATCCTGCTAACCCATCAGACCCCGTTGGACCCGTTGTTCCTGGTGCTCCCGCCAACCCATCTGCTCCTGTCGGGCCCGTTGCTCCTGGTGTTCCCGGCAAGCCAGCTAATCCCGTCGGACCGGTTGCTCCCGCTGCTCCCGGTAAACCGTCTGCTCCCGTTGGACCGGTTGTTCCCGGTAAACCATCTGATCCCGTTGGGCCGGTTGATCCTGGGGTTCCCGGTAAACCGTCTGCTCCCGTTGGACCGGTTGTTCCCGGTAAACCATCTGATCCCGTTGGGCCGGTTGATCCTGGGGTTCCCGGTAAACCATCTGCTCCTGTTGGGCCAGTTGATCCTGGTGCTCCCGGTATTCCATCAGACCCCGTTGGACCCGTTGCTCCTGGGGTTCCCGGTAAACCGTCTGATCCTGTTGGACCGGTTGCCCCCGGTAATCCGTCTGATCCCGTTGAACCGGTTGTTCCTGGTGCTCCCGGTACTCCATCTGCTCCCGTTGGACCCGTTGCTCCTGGGGTTCCCGGTAAACCGTCTGATCCTGTTGGACCGGTTGCCCCCGGTAATCCGTCTGCTCCCGTTGGACCGGTTGTTCCTGGTGCTCCCGGTACTCCATCTGCTCCCGTTGAACCGGTTGCTCCTGGGGTTCCAGGTAATCCGTCTGCTCCCGTTGGACCGGTTGGCCCCGCTTCTCCTGGTAAACCATCTAATCCAGTCGGGCCCGTTGCTCCTGGGGTTCCTACTCCTGTTGGACCAGTTGCTCCTGCTTCCCCAGGCAATCCATCTACTCCCGTTGGACCCGTCGCCCCTGGTTCTCCCGGTAACCCATCTGCTCCTGTTGGACCAGTTGCTCCCGCTGCTCCCGGTATTCCATCTAATCCCGTTGGGCCGGTTGCTCCTGGAGTTCCCGGTAACCCATCTGCTCCTGTTGGACCGGTTCCTCCCGCCGCCCCCGGCAACCCATCTGCTCCGGTAGGACCAGTTGCTCCCGCTGCTCCCGGTACGCCATCTGCTCCGGTAGGACCGGTTGCTCCTACTGCCCCAGGCAATCCATCTGCTCCTGTTGGACCGGTTGTCCCTGGTAACCCATCAGACCCCGTTGGACCGGTCGGACCGGTCTCCCCAGTGTTTACTTCATCTGCTCCCAGTAATTCAGCTGAAACAATTCGCTGCGAAGCTGAGATTTCACCATTTTCATTTAGTCCCCAAACAGATATTTGAAGAGAATCCTCCGCGGCACCACCGGTAGTGAACAAAAATTCATACCCATCAAAATCAGTAAAATACAATTTAGTAATCACTTCATTAGATTTTACTTCAAACAGTTCACTGATATATAGCGTCCTCAAGCCATTTAAAATAAAACCCTGCACCAAAACCTCGGCATTTTCCAAAGAATCCGTGTTATCAATTTTCACCACCGTCTGTACACTGGGCCTTCTGCCGCCTGCAGCGTGATTCTCTATTGGACCTGTTGAACGTACAGCCAACTCCATTCCCTCCTTTACAAACAAATTTCACAACACCATCTGTCATCTTTGTAAATTATTCATTCAACAAATGAATCATGATGGTATAGTCTCCTTATCCAAAATCAAAGCAAATCCATAGAGGAATCTACCAAATAAAAAAAACCACTTCTGAACAATGTCATTCAGAAGCGGTCTTTGTTTTGAGTTATTCCATTATTGAACAGCTGGTCTGCAGCGCCTTTTTCGATCTTACTCCTTCTGTGCAAACTGCCCCCTGGTATCCGGAAACGGGTTCAAATAAATAGAAATCAAGAGCCCGATTTGCAGCGCCTCTTATTTCTATTACTTCGGTGAACCGTTCATTCAGGATAAACGTGATAGATGCAGGATCATATTCTAAAAAACCAGTTCCCTGAAGCTTCACATAAGCTTCTTTAAGTGTCCAGATGACAAACAAGTAGTGTACTTTTTTATCCGCGCTCAGCTTCCGGTATAAATTGATTTCTTCCCCGGAAAAAATCAATTCAGCCACTGCCTCCGGAACAGCCGTCCTTTTTTGAACATCTGCTCCGATTCTGTTATATGCTGCACCCGATAAGGCTACATTTCCTGAATGGGAAAGACTGATGTTTCCGTGCCAGTTTTTAATGAACGGTCTTCCTCTTTCATCCTTGGCTATTTCGGCATTAAAAAGCGATGCATTTTCTTTCAAGTTTTCTTTAACCGCCAGATAAGCCATAAGAGCCCTGGTCTGGTCCGGGAAATGTTGATATTTGCGAATTTCTTTTTGCTCCTCAGGAGAAAAAGCTTCGATTAGATCTGAAAATTTTTCCGGTGACATTGGCTGATCCATCCGAAGAACATGAATAAAAACCTTCTCGGCTTTAGACAAGGACTTTTGGAACCGGGAAGTAGCCGCATTCCTGGCCGTAGGAAACGAGTTTTTTCACGTACTCTTCTTTTCTTTCGAATTGATCCTCATAAGAAGGAAGAAAGGCAAGTGTCTGGCAACAGTCCCATTCCATTAAAGGATCTTTCAGTCCCTCGCCTTCCTGAATGGAGATGGCAAGCTGGCGCCCTTCCGCATCGAGTTCTACGCCATAGACACGCTCCATAAACTGTTCATGGCTGACGGTATCGATTTCATAGCCCGCCTTGTTTAAACAATCAAGAAAATCAGCGAAGCTCATCGGATTCGGATCGATAATATGAAAGGTTCTTCCGGCCGCTTCCGGGTCAAAGGTGAGCTCAGTGACAGCACGGCTCGCTAAATCAACCGGTGTAAAATCCACCAGACTATCGGTTTCTTCCATTTTCTCTAACATCATCAGCCCTTTGACCATCCGGTAAAAAGCATTGCTTTCGATATTTTCCTGAAAAACCCCTGTATCGGAACGGCCTGTCAGATTCCCTGCACGGAAAACCGCTGCCTTCAGTCCTTTTTCCATTTCCATATGAATCCTTTTCTCCGCCTCAAACTTGCTGCTTGTATAGACATTGGCAAGTTTCCCAACAAACTGTGAAGGATTGGCGGAACAATAGCTTTCCCAAAGGTTTTCCACAGCCAAATCTTCAGGGATTCCCATCGTTGACACATAGGAAAAATGAATATGGCGGCTGTCTTTGCACAAATCAAGCAGCTCTTGCGTGCCTCTCACATTGATATGATAAAAGTGCTCCGGATCTCCATAATGCCGTACCTCCGCTGCACAGTGAATAATGTGTGTGAGAGTATGCTTCAGCTCTTCATACACATCTTCCTGAAGGCCTAACCGGTCTTTTCCCAGGTCCCCTAATAGAACGGATTGCTTGGTTTTATCGGTAAACTCATTCTGAAAAGGATCCAGCACTTTTTGCAGTCTCATTTCCGCTTCCGCTTCACTATTCCCCCGCACAAGGCAATAAACGTGAACATCCGGTTCCTTCAGCAGGTCCATTAGAACATGTGCACCAAGAAAGCCGGTTGCCCCAGTCAGAAGAATATGTCGGTCCTGGCTGATCCCTTCTTTATTCTGATTGTCGCCGATAAATAAAGGATGCTCAGTCAGCTTAACCTGCTTCCGGATTTGGCGGCCTGCCTCATCTTCCTGCGATTGATCAAGAAATTCTCCGAGCCTCGCAACCGTTCTGTGGGTATAGAAATGCTGCAGGTTCAGCTGCGGAAAGTCAGGCTTCAGCTTCGCCAGAATGCTCAATACCTTGAAGGAATTCGCCCCAATGGTGAAAAGATCATCATGGCGGTCCAGTTCAGCCATCGTCAGCTCTGCAGCCGCCGCATCTGCAATTTTCACTTCCGTTTCTGTTTGAGGAGGAGTAATCCGGCCGCTTAAGAAACGGTGAATATCTTCATTTTCGAGATATTTGCGGTCTATTTTCCCTGTTGCTGCAATCGGCATCTCACTAAGCTCAATGTAAAAAGAGGGAACCATGTATTCCGGGAGCCGTTTTTTCAAATCCGCATTCAGCACCTCTTTAGGTACATGCATCCCTTCCTTAACGGTGTAGAAGCAGTAAAGCTCTTTTCCTGCTGCGTTCGCTTTCGGTATAACAGCCGCTTCCTGGATATAGCCAAGTGCAATCAGCGCATTCTCAATTTCCCCTATTTCAATCCGATGGCCCCTGATTTTCACCTGATCATCGGTTCTGCCCAGAAATTCAATGTTGCCATCCGGAAGCTTTCGGACAATATCTCCGCTCCGATAATACATGCGGCCATTATAGCTGCAGAAAACGGCGTCTGTTTTTTCCGGCTGATTCAGGTATCCGGCTGAAATTCCAGGTCCTTCAATCAGCAATTCTCCAGGTTCTCCATCCAGACATTGTTCACCTGTCCCGTTTACAACATAAAGCTGAACCCCTCCGATGGGGCGGCCAATCGGGACATTTGCCACTTCCTTATCAAGCGGTTCATCGATGTCATAATAACTCGCCATGACCGTGGCCTCAGAAGGTCCGTAAAAGTTGGAAATCATCGGCTTCATGCCGAAAAGTCCCTGCCAAAGTCGGACAGGCTCTCCCGTAAGTGCTTCACCTGCCAGTGCAATCACTTCGACAGAATCAAGCTTTTTTACATCGTCCGGACCTAATGCCGAAACCATATTGTTAAAATAAGCGGTCGGCAAAATCATATTCGTTACCCGATGCTGTTCGATTTCATCAAGCAGCCCGCTGTAATTTGTTCTGGACTCTTCAGAGAAAATATGAAGCCGGGCACCATTTAAAAGTGCCTGAAAAATATCAATAATGGAAGCGTCGAAACTGAAGGAAGCAAATTCAGAAATCACTGTATTCTCATGAAATTGATAGTGACTGGCTAACCATTTTGCCAGATTGTGAACACCGGCGTGCCTAATCATGGTCCCTTTTGGTTTTCCAGTAGACCCGGAGGTATAAATAATATAGGCAAGGTCTTGGGGGGAGATATTCATGGTTTGTATAGGTTCTTTCAGAGGCTTAATCGTTTTCATATTAACAGAAAGCTTATCCAAACCGGGTTCTTCCACAGACTGATTCACGAGGATGACCCGGCAATTGGTGTCTTCAATCATATACTGAATGCGGTCTGCCGGATAAGCGGGATCGATCGGTACATAAACGGCTCCGGCTTTCAAAGCTCCTAACATGGCAAGAACAGCGTCAGCGCTTCTTTTGATATAAACGCCCGCAAAGTCCCCTTTTTTTATGCCTCGGTCCAGCAGGGCTGCGGCTATGCCATTTGAAAGCTCATTGAGTTCTTCGTATGTATAGGACTCTTCTAAATAGGTTAAAGCCTTTTTATCGGGGAATGTTCTAACTTGCTCATAAAACAAATCCAGAATCGTGCGATGCACATTCAGGGTGGTGTCCGTTCTGTCTGCGTCTGTTAGTGAGAGGCTGAACTGGGTAGTTTGCGATGTCATAAACACACTCCTAAAAAAATATTTTGCTAAAATTCGACAATTATCGATTGTTTCAGGTAAGATGGTACTGGGCAGTTTTTCCTCTCACCTTACTAATCGGGAGGATGAACAAAATGTTTAAGAAAAAATCGTTTATTTTTAAAAATTTATCTTTATCTATTACGTTAATCGTGTTAATCGGACTATTGATCACAGCAGCAAGCTTTCTCTTGCTGACCAATACACTTAAAAGCGAAACCACTCAGGAAGCAAGCAGCCTCGCCTCAAAATGGGGGAAAAAGCTGGACCTTGCCCTAGTGGAGGAAGCGGCACAATCAAATGATTACAGCACTCCTTCCCAGCAGGAATTGACCAAATCCTTTGATACTATATCTGAATACAACCCGAAAGTCGCACAGGCTTACATTTTCAGCACAGAGCTGATTGACGGGAATCAGACTCCGATTGTGAGTGTGCCCAGTCATTTAGTTGAACCGCTAAAGAGCGAAGGTTTGAATCCCGGCGATCCGTATCCGCAGCCGAAACATATCGTAAAAGGCATTCAAAACATGCTCAGCGAAGGCAAAATGGTTTCAACAAGCATTTATCAGGATGACATCGGCACCTGGATTACCGAGCTTTATCCTCTTAAAAACAGGGAAGGCAAAATTTATGCTTACTTCGGGGTTGACCTGGATGCAAGCATGGTGGCAGAAGGCCAGTCCCAAATTATTAAAACAAGCTTATCCATCCTTCTCCCCGGACTGCTGATCGCCATCATTTTGCAGATTTTCATGACGCGCAGAAGCTTTAAGCCTTTAAATGAACTAATGAGCGGATTAACAGAGGTGAGCAGCGGAAACTTTAACCTGCAGCTGAAGCATACAGGCGATGATGAACTGGGGACGATCAATAAGCGGTTCAATGAAATGGTAACGGATATAAAAACCATGGTTCTAAAGGTAAAAGCTTCTTCGGACAACATTAAGCATTCCTCTCAAATGCTTGCCGAGACGGCTTCATCCACCGACTCCAAGTCTCTTAAAATTGCCGATGTAACCGAAAACATGTCGTCAGCAGCCAAAACACAGGAAGAGTCGATTTCCAACACTTCCATTGCGATTGAAGAGGTGGCCAAAGCCATTCAGTCCATTGCCTATAACTCAAGCGAAGTCAGCGCCGCTTCCCAGCATATGAACAAAATCACGATTGACGGGAACGAATCCGTCAAAACCCTGGCCAGACAGATGGACAAAATCAGCGAGCGCTTCAGCTTAACGACAAAGTCCGTGGCTGCGCTGAAAGAACGGTCCATGGAAATTGACAAGCTTCTTGGCATCATAACCGGCATTGCCGATCAAACAAATCTCCTTGCACTTAATGCAGCGATTGAAGCCGCACGGGCGGGAGAAGCGGGCAAAGGATTCTCCGTTGTCGCCTCCGAAGTCCGCAAACTGGCGGAAGAGTCCAATCAGTCGGCACGGGTGATCTCTGAGCTCGTTAAAGAAATTCAAACCGAAACTCAGAATACCGTTTCCCATGTAGAAATCGGAAACACGGAAATCAGCAAAGGGATTGAATACGTGAACCTGACAGGAAGCCTGTTCCATCAAATTCAGGAGAACTCAAACGAAGTCTCAGCCAACATCCTCGACGTCTCGGCCTCCTCCCAGCAGATTTCAGCCGGAACCGAGGAAATTACAGCCACAGCAGAAGACCTCAAGCATTCCGCTGTCCAAAACAGTGATTTCGCAGGGGAAATTTCCAAAATCGCAGGCGAAAACCAGGAAAGCGTCAGTCAATTAAGAAAATCATCTGAAGGATTAAACAATCTGGCGGACGAACTGGAAGGATTAGTTAAAACGTTTAAAACATCTTAATAAATGGAACACCGTCCTGATTGGGGGCGGTGTTTTTGTGTGGGGATAGCGGCGGGGGGGTTGTGGGATGGTGGATGAGACGCAGTTGGCGGCGGCGGTGGTGAAGTCGGTGGTGGCGGCGGGGGTGAAGTCGGTGGTGGCGGCGCCTGACCCGCTCTGCTTCACCGCAGCGGGGGACAGAGGCTAAGTGTGCTGAATTCATACAGGACAAGGGATGGCGGAGGTGGTGCCGGAGCTTTAGTACGGTAAAATATCAGGGGACTGGCACGGTGCCAGTCCCCTTCCGCTTCACCGCAGTGCGGGTCAGAGACAAGGAGCGCTGAACCCTTATGGGACAAGGGATGACGGAGGCGGTGCCGTAGCTTTAGTACGGTAAAATTCTGGGGGACTGGCACCGGCAGCTTACCTAATTGAAGAAAATCGTTTCTAAGCTCTGTCCATCTCAAAAACGATTTCATCTCCAAGAGCATTTCCCATAAAGGGGGCATCATATTCTTTAAACGTAAACGTCACACCAGTTAAATCATCAGGTAAGGCAGGAGTCACGATGAATTCATATGTATGTCTTCCGGTAGAACCTGAAGAGCTATCCTGTCTGCACTGGTAGTCCCCGGCCATATCCAATTCAAAATGGGTATGATGGTTTTTAGGCCATCTTCTAGGATCCGGTTCTTCTATCTCATGCCAATCCATATGCAAATGCACCACACTTGCATTCTCAAATTGGCGGATAAAGGTAACCGTGAACATGCGCTCATCCACCTCTGCCGATTTCATTACAGGCACATGCTTCCTGAATCCCGAAGGTTCAACCTTTTTCTTAAAGAATTCTTCCATTCTGAGTGTTGAAAAGATCGTAGTGAGGAGCTCTTCTTCCAAGTCATACGACTTCGCCCATGCAGCAATCTTATCAGATGGCGGCATTCCCGGCTTTTGATCAGAGAGTTTTTTTCGTTTCTGCAGCATTTCACAGATCTGCTCATCGATTGATTCAACACGGCTGTCGTAATATTCGGGACGGTTAAAAGGAATTCGCTTCATACTGGTCCTCTCCTAAAAGCTTTTTCCCTCTATTATATCAGACATTTTTTTACAGTTATGATTGATTGTGCAAGTTGTCCCTTTTTTCTATAATGAGAGTAGAAAAATGAAAAGGAGTCCGCCTGATGAAAGAAGAGGACCTAGAAGTTGTACCGGAATTCGATTTGGATGAAGAAACGCTCTTTATTGTCTCGCAGACCTTTAAAGCCCTGTCGGATCCGACGCGTCTCAGAATTCTGAATCTTTTATTCGAAGGGGAACATTCTGTAAATGAAATTGCGGAGAAATTATCGCTTCTCCAGACAACCGTTTCGCACCAGCTGCGTTTCTTGAAAAATGTCCGTTTGGTCAAATTCAGACGGGAAGGGACCTCCCTTTATTACTCCCATGATGATGAACATGTAATCGATGTGCTGAAGCAGACGATTGACCATGCGAGGCATATGTAGAAAAACCGGGAAATCAGCAAGAAGGAGCTTCTCTTACAGCGGTAAGCTCCTTTTTATATGCTATTTATAGTCGTTTGCGTTCATGTACCCTCAGCCGAAAAAGGAGAAGCCCCATTGAATTTTATTTTATTATTTGTCATTATCCTGATCTGCGCTTCTTTCTACACACTGAACCAATTCTTTGAATATAAGAATAGCAAAAATCACCGAGGGATTCCTTTTAAGCTTGGCTGCAGTATGCTGCTTACCCTGACCATGCTGGGCTATATCATTATTCTTATTGTCGGATTCACTTACCCGCCATCTGGGATAGAAGGGCTTGAAGCCCAAAAATACTACATGGAAGTGGTCTTTTACGGACCGTTTAAAGCACCCATCCTTGCAGCTATAGCAATGTATGGGGTCTGGCTCCTTTTTGCCATCATCCGTAAAAAATAGGCTATGTTAAAGTACACTTGTTGATTGAAGCGAAAGGCGTGAGACCCGGCAATCACAAAGGCGCTAGGCCGCCCCGCGGAAAACGAACGACTGTAGCGGAAGTAAGCAACCAATTTTAACAAAATAAAGAGCGGCCCTTATCAATGGGCCACCCAAAAATCAATTACAATGCTCCCTCTCCTCGCACCCCTCTCCTTCCACATCAATTTGAATGGTGGTATGGTGCAGTTCGAATGTGTCATGCAGCTGTGTTTTGGCTGTTTCGAGCAGGCGCTGGTAATCCATTCCGGGCTTTACGCACAGATGGCAGCTTAGTGCCGGAAAATCGGAAGTGATCGACCACACATGGAGATCATGAACGCCTGTAACTTCCTCAATCCCGAGCAGGGTTTCTTTCACTTTTTCCACATCAATGTTGACCGGTGTCCCCTCCATCAGGATATGGAACGAATCCTTTGTCACCCGCCATCCGCTTATCAGAACCAGAACAGCGACTATGATACTCGCGATAGGATCGGCGAGACTCCATCCGAAGAACATGATGAGCAGCGCAGCAACGATGGCCCCAAAGGAACCGAGCATGTCCCCAAGTACATGAAGAAAGGCACTTCTGACATTCAGATTGCCGTCC
This sequence comes from Bacillus sp. FJAT-42376, assembly GCF_003816055.1. Classification (NCBI taxonomy): domain Bacteria; kingdom Bacillati; phylum Bacillota; class Bacilli; order Caryophanales; family Bacillaceae; genus Bacillus; species Bacillus sp. FJAT-42376. Next base: position 1,366,661 of record NZ_CP033906.1, on the reverse strand, counting down.
TTATCCCCTCTCATCAAAATAAAGGCTGCTGCGATATTAACAATCAGACCGATGATCGAAATGATGAGCATTCCCGAACTGATGACAGCAGGCGGATCCATGATTCTTTGGATGGCCTCCCACAAAATGTAGAGGGAAATGACGATGAGCGTAATCCCGTTCAGGAAAGCCGCGAGAATTTCGAACCGTTTGTATCCGTATGTTTTGGAAAGGGAAGCCCCCTTCTCTCCGAATTTCAAGGCGAAAAAGCTTAAACCCAGAGCCGCCGCATCACTCAGCATATGGCCTGCATCTGAGAGAAGAGCGAGACTGTTGGTCAAAATGCCTCCGATGACTTCCACTACCATGAATGTGGCGATAAGGAAAAAAGAGAACTTTAATGCCTTTTTGTTTGTTGATGAATGATGATGATGTCCATGATGATCATGTGAATGTCCCATTTCTACCCCTCATTTCAATATATGAATATATACTCATATATATTATGTATCAATTCTGACATGTTTTCAAGATTGGGTTTATTTTTTAGCTTTCCCCTTTAAATTATGTGGGGAAACATAGCGGGATAAAAAAAGCAGTTTACCCGAACTCTTCTTGACCGCTTTCATGTTCAAAATAAAAAACAAACCAGCCCTCCGTGAACCCGTTTAATACGGAAGGCTGCTTCTTGTCGTAATAACAATTATATAAAACCATTACACGGCTTGATCCGGTTTCGCTAAAAAAGCATCACGCCGACTCCGCTTTACAATGGCCCATCTTGAACAAAGGACTCCTGCAAAGGCAAAGAGAAGAATGAGAACCGCCATCCCGATTCCGCCGATTGCCTGCCACGCCATGATTCCGAACACTCCGAAGATTTTACCCGCCTGGAATACAATCCCGTTGACGGCCATATACGCTCCCCTTTGGGATTCATCCACCATGTCGGCCATGAGCGTTTGCCTCGTCGGGACGTAAATCAGTTCGCCAATAGTCATGATGAAAACAGCGGCCGTTAATACAGCGATATGATTCGAAAAAGCGAGGAACGAATACCCGAAGCCAAACACGATGAATCCAATGTACATCATTTTCTGCTCCGATTTATGTTTCAGCCATTTATTGACGGCTGCGGTGAGGAGAACGATGAGCAGTGTATTTTCGACCGTTAGCAGACTCATCATTCTGACACCGGTCATCTCAATTGGAAGGCTCCCCCATATAGAAATCATCTGTTTAGGAATTTCCTCTTCCAGCCGGATCGCCATAAAATTATTCCGCTGGAACTCAATGGAAAGAATGGCAATGCCTCCGATCGTAAAAAGCATGAACGGAACATCCTTCATAACCGAAACATAGCTGCTGAAGACAGGCTTCAGGGAAAAAGAACCGGGTGACTTTTTTTCCGGAATGAAGGTTTCCTCAATTTTCGCCTTCGTGATCCACAAAATAAAGATGGAAATGACCAGCAGGGACAGAAGAAGCTCGAAAAAGTTTGATTCGAAAAACCAGCCCCCGATGATCAGGGCGAGCATGATGGACAGATTGATGGTCCAATAGTTAATGGAATAGATCATCGTTCTCGTTTCTTTTGTGCTGACATCAACTAGCATGGCCTCTGCCGCCGGATTTCCGATTCCCATGGAGATTCCGAGAAGCACAAGCATCACAAACGTGACCCATGCCGATGTATACCATGGAGAGTTGGCCAAGAGCATGCCTCCTGTCGAAATGACCTTCATCCATTCCCCCGCTACCATGACTTTCTTGCGCCCCCATGTATCCGCCAAATATCCTCCGTAGAAACCGGAAAGAAATTGAACGACAACCTGGATCAGAAGCAGAATTCCAGCCGCCACCGCATTGATCTCCCTTGCGAAATAAATGGCCATAAACGGAAAGACCATCGAGCCGACTAAGCGGCTTAAGAAGGACGTGTAAATACGAATTTTAATATTGGGATGCAGTTCTTTAAACATCTAAATCCCCTCCTGCTTCCATTATGCTTTGGCCAAAAGTGGAAAAAAAGGGTACAATCCGATTAGAAATGTCCCCTTTTAAACGATAAGGAGCTTTGCGATGAAAGACTTGATCTATTTTGAAATGAGAGCCTATTTATACAATAGAGAAGAACAGCAATCCGTTTCCTTAAAGCTCAGCGAACTGGAAAAGCTGTGGTATTGCACTCAGAAAAATGTGAAGAGAAGGCTGAAGCAATTCGAGGCAGCCGGGAAACTGACGTACAAGCCGGGGAAAGGGCGGGGCCACTCCTCACGTCTTATCTTTCTTTCCGGCTTCCAGGAGGAAATTGAAAAAACCGTTCTTCAGCTTGTCCAAAACGAAAAAATGGAAGCGATTATTCTTTTATTGCAGCTTCCGATACCAAAAGCCTGGATTGCAAACGTATCAAAAGAAGTTCAGGCCTTATTCGGTCTGCACGTTTCGGAACAGTCGAAGGATGTGCTGCGGACAATGGTCACGAGAAATCTGACCACTCTCGATCCGCTTCATTCATCTATTACCTTTGAAACCTACTTAATTCATCAGCTGGGAGACAGCCTGCTTGCCTATCATCAGGAGCAGGATCTGCTTCAGCCGCATCTTGCCCACAGCTGGGAACAGCAGGATGACGGCCGAATCTGGACGTTTTATTTGCGAAAAGGTGTCCGGTTCCATAACGGGCACGGACTGACGAGTGAGGATGTACGCGCTACCTTTCAGCGCTTTCAGGACCATGATTCGGCCCATTCATGGCTCACAGAGGATATCCGGCAAATCGACTGTCCTTCCCCCTATTCGATCGTATTTACATTGAACAAACCGAATCTGCTGTTTCCGCGCTATGTCAGTTCCCACAACCTGGCGATTTTGCCGGCAAACGAACCGTTTGATGAAAGGAAATGGATCGGCACCGGCCCATTCCGGCTCAAAAAGCGGACCGATCAGCTGCTCGTGCTACAGGCATTTGACGATTATTTCCTCACCAGACCGCTGTTGGATGAAATTGAGTTTTACAAGGTCGATCCCGGAATGGCCTCTTCACACGTTTATGAGATTGCAAGCGAAGCTTCCAGTGCTCCTTCTTTGCAAAAATCCGATATTGAAGTAGGCTTTCGCTTCCTGGCTTTTAACTTTAAAAAGAAGACCATCGTCCACCACCCCTCTTTTCGGGAAGCCATCTATCATTTAGCAGACATGAACAAGCTGAGTTCCGCCTCCATTGAAGAGGAATTACAGGAAGCATCCAGCTACTTTCCATGGAAATCGGAGCCGCAAAGGAAGGAGCTCTCGAAGGTCAGCGGGCTCCTGAAGGAAGCGGGGTACAATGGCGAACCACTGAAGGTCTTTATTTTAGATAAAAAAAATGAATTAGAACGGGGGAAACTCTTTCAGGAGGAAGCGCTAAAAGCAGGCATCCATTTCGAGATCCAATCGTACACCCTGGATCAATACTATGACCCCTTTTTGGAACAGGCCGATCTCTTATTCATGGGAGAAGTCGCATCAACCGATTATCACCTGTCCTTTATGGGCGCTTTTTTAAACAAAGCCCTCATCTTCAACCGTTTCCTGGCTGAGAGCCACATGAACCGGCTGAATCTCTTTTTTGAAAAAATTAAACAGGCACCGGACCGGCAGACAAGAGAGGAACTTATTGAAGAAACCGAAGATTATATTAAGAAAGAAAATCTATTTATCTACCTGTACCACCCGATGAAGAACCGGACCTTTCATCCGATGATCCGGGATATCCAGTTTGAATCGTTTGGATATGTGGATTTCAGGAGGATGTGGATCAAAGAAAACAGAGGGTGAAGCGCAGTCCTTCAGCTCGCTATAAAAAAAAGAGCATCTGTATTTTAGATGCTCTTTCATGTTCGTCACTTTTTCTCTTTATCAAGTGGATGTTTCGCTGAGCCCGTAAAAGGATTGATTTCATAAGTTAAATCTTTCCCAGCTTCTTTTTCTTCTTGATGGACTCTTTTTCCCAAGGATGTATAGTACCAAACCCACGAACCAAAAACTAAAAGACCGCCAATGACTGAAATCCAAAACGGGATGATAAGCCCTCCTCATTTAAACTGAAAAAGTTCTTATAGTTCATACACCAAACACCATAAGAAGTAAATTTCGTTTTTCTTATTTAAAATGTTGATGCCATTTTTCTGTACAATTCGAAAGTCTGCCATTTATTCTGCAAGAAGAATCCATAGTAAGGTACTCCTTTGCTATAAAATTGATAGCCCTTCTCTTTACTTTCACCAGATACTTCCTAATTCCTTCTGTGAAAAGCAACCTTTCTTGATTCTTTCCGTCTAATGAGCTGAGGTGAAAGCTGTGAAGCATATTTCAATCTGGATTTGCATCTTGTTTTTAACAGCCGGATGCAGCAGTCCAAAAACAGGCATTTCCGAAGCAGAAGCGAAAGAGATTGTCTTGGATCAGCATTCGGGCAGCATCGGAAGAGTAGAAATCATTTCGGTCAGCCTTGATTCAGACACCTACAAGGTTAAATGGAAGAATACAGAAAACTGTGAAAAGGGGACAGATTACATTGATAGAGGAAGTGGAAAAATAATGAAAGGGGAAGGATCCATTTGCTGAATAAAGAAAAGCCGGGAGCATTCACTCCCGGCTGCTTTCTTACTTCCCTGTTTCCGCAAAACGTTTAATGCGTTCTCCGATTTCATCACGGACCCGCTGGAATACGGCCCATTTTTCTTCGTGTGTTCCCGTTGCTTTCGCAGGATCATCGAAGCCCCAGTGCTCACGTCTTACATGGGGCGGCGTCATTGGGCATTTGTCTGCCGCATCTCCGCAAAGGGTTACAACGAAATCCGCGTTATTCAGGATTTCATTATCGATGATGTCAGAGGTTTGATCCGTAATATCAATCCCTACCTCTTTCATCGCTTTTACGGCATTTGGATTTAAGCCATGTGCTTCAATTCCGGCACTGAGTACGTTCCATTCATCCCCAAGGTATTTTTTTCCCCATGCTTCTGCCATCTGGCTGCGGCATGAGTTTCCTGTGCAAAGAAAGTAAAGTGTTTTTTTAGACATGTTGTAAGTCTCCTTTTAAATGTATTAGTTTTAGAAAACCAACAGCCATAGATACAGGCCGATTAGTGTTATAAGAAGAGTCGGGACTGTCAGGATAATTCCTGTTTTAAAATAGGTGCCCCAGGATATTTTCACTCCCTTAAGCGACAGGACATGAAGCCAAAGAAGGGTCGCAAGGGAACCGATCGGGGTGATTTTTGGTCCCAAATCGGAACCGATCACGTTGGCGTATATGAGCGCTTCCCTGACAATGCCTGATGTGTCGGTATCAGAAATGGCAAGCGCATCAATCATCACCGTCGGCATATTGTTCATCACCGATGAAAGAATCGCTGCAATAAATCCCATCCCGATCGTCGCGGCAAACAATCCCTGGTCTGCCGCTGCCTGAATGACATCGGCAAGAACGCTTGTTAATCCAGCATTACGAAGACCATAGACCACCACATACATCCCGATAGAGAAGAAGACAATCGCCCATGGAGCCCCCTTCAGTACTTTTTTCGTCGGGACCACCGGACTCCTTTTCGCCATAATCAAAAAGAAAATGGCGATGACGCCGGCAATAACGGATACAGGAATACCTATAAACTCGCTAATGAAATACCCTGTCAGCAATAAACCTAGAACCAGCCATGATAGTTTGAACATCTTTATATCCCGGATTGCTTTTTTCGGCTGCTTCAGGCTCGTCACGTCATAGTGTTTGGGGATACTTTTTCTAAAGAACAGGTACAAGACCAAAATGCTGGCTGCAAGCGAGAAAAAGTTCGGGACGATCATCCGGCTTGCATATTCGACAAATCCGATGTTAAAAAAGTCGGCTGACACAATGTTCACCAGATTGCTGACGACAAGCGGAAGAGACGTCGTGTCCGCAATAAATCCGCTGGCCATGATAAAAGGAAAAACGAGTTTTTCTTCAAAGTTCAAATTCCGCACCATCGCCAGAACAATCGGGGTCAGAATAAGGGCTGCCCCGTCGTTTGCAAAGAAAGCAGCGACGACAGCTCCGAGTATGCTTACATAAATGAACATGCGGACTCCGCTGCCTTTCGCCGCTCTCGCCATATGTAAGGCGGACCACTCGAAGAATCCAATTTCATCTAATATTAAAGAAATGATAATAACCGCAATAAATGTTAACGTAGCATTCCAAACGATGCCGGTTACATCCCACACATCCTGAAAATCAACAACCCCAGCAAGGAGCGCAAGGATTGCCCCGCCGCAAGCAGACCAGCCGATCGATAAGTTCTTCGGCTGCCAGATCACAAGCACCAGGGTCACCAGGAAAATCAGGGATGCTAAAATTACTGATGTCAAAATGGTCCCTCCATTATTTGCAAGTTATTCGCAATCCCTGTTTCTCCAGATCCTTCAGCTTTTGATCCTGATCCGGAATGAACGCAAGCAGATTTTGAACAAATTCATACATGTCACTTTCCCCGTTCAGCGAATAAAAAATCCACTGTCCGTTTCTCTTTTCTTTTACAAGCCCCGCATCTTTTAATTTTCGCAAGTGCTGGCTGATTGCAGGCTGACTCGCCTGAAAAATCGCAGTAAATTCGCATACGCAGCATTCATTTTTCTGGAGCATCTTCATCATCGCAAGCCGGGTTTTATCACCAAGGAGCTTCATAATGGATGTAGCCTGCTCTAATTCTATCGTTTTATGCTGGAACGTCATGAATCGGTTCACCTCCGCGTATCATCATATAACAATACGCTTATATAATCAATAACTTATATGAAACCAAATCATTTATCTCGTGCTTCATAAACGTTTCTCTGCCCGCTGTTTTCTGCAGCCTTTGTTGATTCCTCCATTTGCTTTGAGCAGCAAGACCCATCCTTCACTTCCTCGATAATCACATTACAGCAGTCTTTCTGTTCTTTTGCACCTAACCACTTTTTTAAAAAATTCATATTGTCACCTCCTATACGATATAAAATAAGAATCCTGAAATCATAGACATAGTTATGACGGAAATTACAAAAGCAACGACGAGCTTTTTCGTAAATATGCTGTTCAAAAGCGTCAGTTCAGGCAGGCTCGCCCCAGCGGAACTGATCATCAGTGCCATGACAGGGCCTAGCGCCATTCCTTTCGCAATCATAATCTGCGTAATGGGAATCATCGAAGAAAGACGGATATATAAAGGGACCCCAACGACAGCTGCAATCGGTACAAGCCACCAGTTGTCGCCGCCAAAGTACTGAGTGATAAACCCGGTGGGAACGGCCCCGTGGATGATCGATCCGATCGCAGCTCCTATGAGAAGGTATGGGTACACCGTCTTCATGAGCAGGATGGTTTCATTCAAAGCACCTTTGAGACTCAAACCGCTTTTGATCGGATCATAATTTTTTACAATCACCTTTTTGACCTCTTTTTCATAGCCAAGCTTCTCGAGCGTAAAACCAATCATAATAGACAGCACCGAAGTGATGAGGGTGTAGTACATGGCAACTTTCCATCCTAAGACGGCCGTCATCAGTGTTAAAATGGTGGGGTCCAGAACAGGAGAGGCAAACAAAAACACCATCACTATGCCGAAACGTATTCGGTTGTTGAGCAGATTTACGACTACTGGAATGGTGGAGCAGGAGCAAAAAGGAGTCACAAAGGCAAAAGCCAGGGCCAACCCGCCGCTTAATAGAGGATGGCTCACCCTCATCAATGTTTCCATCTTGGCATATGGTATAAATGCTTGAAGCAAATTGATCAAAAACGAGATGGCGATAAATAACACCGTCAGCTCCAGTGCAATTTCAACAAAACTTCGGGCAACTTCTCCCCACATAATGATTCACTCCTTTTATTTGCAAAATGCAAGTATATATGTAAAAAGACCGTATTCGATCTTTCTATTATTTCACAGGCCGGCAGCACATCGCACTTTTGGCCATCGCCTGGTTCAGCAATTTTACAGATTCGATCACCTGGTTTCTCTCTTCCGGCTGCATATAGGAAAATACTTCTTTTAAGTACCCATTCATTTGGGTATCGATGGATGAAGCTATATCTTTTCCTTCACTCGTTAAGAAAAGCTGATAGATCCGCTTATCTTCTACAGACTGTTTTTTTTCTATAAGCCCAATCTTAACTAGCCCCTGAACCTGCCGGCTGAACGTCGTAATATCTGTTCCTAGCGTATCGGCAATTTCCTGTATGGATGGAGCTTCCCGTCGTTCTACTTCATACAGAATATGACTTTGAACCAGGCTCAGTTCTAGCGATCCAACTGAACAGCAATTCTTATCCAATAGACCGAAACGGCGGACCATGACTTGAAACAGCTCGCGTGTATTTTCCATTTATTCACAACCTTCACTCTCTAAAAATTGACTGCATGCCTTTAAAAAATTTTGATAGGAAGCTTCTCCCCGTGAACCGCAGTCTATCCCAAACATTCGCTTCTCTGTAAACTCGATAATTTGAGATGATGATCCATTCATAGATTTTGATACAAGAAAAAGGTATGACAGAAAATACTGAACGGACAAATTCCCTGACTTATTGATGGTTAGCTCCACGGTACCGCCTCCTTAAATTGATCTTAATCTATATATTTGCACTTTGCAAGTAATAAATTTGCATAATGCAAGTATCCAAAAAACTTTGCACCGTTCCGCCATTTATACAGATGAGAAAGAGGATTTGACACCTGTTCATTTGCAGCAACTGCAGACTCCTGTCTATACGATAGAAAAGCCCGTTTTTCCCGCTGACCAGATGGCCTTTCCGACGAGCGACGAAATGGAAAAGAGCATCCCCCATAAGATGCTCTTCCTCATTCGTTATTTGCTGACGGCTGAAAGCTCGCTCTCCGTCACCCATTTATGATTCTTCACTTCTTCTCCGCCATTCGCTGGAGAATAATCAATCATATAAACGGTTGTCTTCTCAGCAGAATCAATGGTCGCCTTTGCTCCCATCATTCCTTTCATATGGTCTGCCATCAAGGTAACTTTTTCACCTTTCTTAAAAGAAACATCTCCCGCGTTCTCGATTTCCTCGTGAATCACCCACTTGTGATTGACTACTTTTTCTCCGCCGCCTTTGGGTGTATAGGTAACCGCATAGACCGTTGTATCATAAGCACCCGCAATGGTCGCTTCCGCTCCATTCATGCCTTCCATATGTTCTGTTTTCACTATTGCCTTGCTCCCGACCGGATATGCCGGATTTTTTGCTTCTTTTAATCCTTCAGGCACTTCACCCGAGCTTGAATGTTCCATCTTTGAATGGTCCATTCCTTCATGTTTTTCATCCATCCCGCCGTTCGAACAGGCGGCCAAACCAAATGCGGCAAACAGGGAAACAGTGAACATCATCACTTTTTTTCGGCTCATTGAATCACCCTCCAGTTAGTATGCTTTTAGTATACCCACACCTCATTCGATTGCAAAAAATGTGCACAGCAGACGGATAAAATAAGAGTTGAAAGATGCGCTTGCTCTGTGCACTGTGCACTGACCTTCTACCCTTCACCGCACCGGGGGAAGAAGGAAGAAGCTTGCAATCCCATGCCGCTCTAAGCTTCATGTGACACGGGGACGGAGCTTTAGTCCTTTATCAGAGCGGGGGTCAGTGCATGGCTCTGACCTTCTATCCTTTACCGCACCGGGGGAAGAAGGAAGAAGCTTGCAATCCCATACCGCTCTTGGCTCCGTAAGATAGGGGGACGGAGCTTTAGTCCTTTATCAGAGCGGGGGTCAGTGCATGGCTCTGACCTTTGATCCTTTACCGCACCGGGGGAATGAGCATAGCCCGTGCAACCCCTTACCGCTCTAAGCGTCACGTGAAACGGGGACGGAGCTTTCACACTTTAGCAGAGCGGGGGTCAGTGCACAAAGTGCATAAAAAAAGAAAACTGCCTAAGCAGTTTTCTTCCTTCACAATCCCTTATACCACTTCGCCGCAGCTTCGACTTCACTGCGTGTCAGCTGGTGGCCTTGATTTTCCCAGTGCAAGTCTGCCTTGGCATTGGCGCCTTCGAGCAGGGAGTGCAGTTCTGTTGACTCTTCAGCCGGACAGATTGGATCGTTTGTGCCGGCTGCGATAAAGACGGATTTCCCTGTCAGATCCGGCAGTTCAATTCCTCTTCTCGGAACCATTGGATGGTGGAGACTGGCGCCTTTTAGGGCGTCCCCATAATGGAACAGCAGACTGGCTGCGATATTGGCCCCGTTTGAATAGCCGACGGCGATGATTTGACGGCGGTCAAACTCATATTTATCGGCCGCTTCATCCAGAAATTGATTGAGTTCCTGTGTGCGGAAAACAAGATCTTCTTCATCAAATACGCCTTCAGCAAGTCTGCGGAAGAAGCGGGGCATTCCATTTTCCAGCACATTTCCGCGAACGCTCAAAACGGATGCCTCTTCATCGATCATTCCAGCGAGCGGAAGCAGGTCCAGTTCATTTCCGCCTGTGCCGTGAAGCAGAAGCAGGGTTGGTTTTTCCGGATTGGTTCCTTTATTAAAAATATGTTTCATTCCATTTCCTCCTCCAAAACGTGTACCTCTATATGAGGCAGGGTTCTTTCCAGTTCTTCCCGCTGCGGCTCAAGCCAGGATGGCAGCATGAGCTTTGTTCCAAGCTGATCCGCCGGTTCATCTGCTGTAAAGCCGGGCGGGTCGGTCGCAATTTCAAATAGAATGCCGCCTTCTTCATGGAAATAGAGGGCCTTGAAATAGTTACGGTCCAATATGTCCGTTGGATAGAACCCTTTCTCCTGAAGAAGGGCTCTCCATTTGAGATGGTCCTCTTCATTTTTCGCTCTCCAGGCAATATGGTGCACCGTGCCGGCCCCCATTAACCCTCTTACAGAAGGGGACAGCTTTACATCAATCGTATTGCCGAGCTCTCCCTCGGATTTAAATCTCAGAAAGCTTTCTTCCTGTCCCACGCATTCGAGTCCAAGTACTTGTTCAAGCAAATCGGCTGTTTTATTCGGCTGGGCTGAAATTAACGTCGCGCCGCTGAATCCTTTAATCGCCCGATCCGTCCGGATTCCGCTGACACCCCACGTATTGAGAGGTCCTTCCTGCCGTTCCACCAATTCAAGCTCCAAACCATCCGGATCCTGAAAGGCGATATACGTTTCCCCGAACCGTTCGGTCTTGTAAAACTTTACCCCGAATTTTTTCAAGCGGCTCTCCCAGAATGAACGGGAACCGGGTGGAATCACATAGCTTGTTACTCCGACCTGTCCGGTCCCGATCCGTCCCTTCAATTGGTCTGCCCAGGGGAAAAAGGTAATAATGGTTCCGGGCTGGCCGGATTCATTTCCAAAATAAAGATGGTACACTTCCGGCCGGTCGAAGTTGATGGTTTTTTTGACGAGCCGCAGGCCCAGGACGCCGGCATAAAAGTCGATGTTCCGCTGCGGATCGTTTACCATAGCTGTGATATGATGGATTCCAGCTGTCTTTTGCACGGTATTTCTCCCCCTAGAATTCTCTTACTTCAATCGGAATCAGCGCCCGCTCAATCCGGTCTCTTGCCTCTTCATACTGAGCTGGAAGCATTAATTTCTGTCCCATTGTCTCATGAGATTCATCATGGGCAAAGCCTGGAGGATCCGTTGCGATTTCAAATAAAATCTCGCCGTGCTCTCTGAAGTAAATAGCGTTAAAATAGTTTCGGTCCTTTACCGGTGTGACGCCATATCCGTGCTCACCCACGTATTTCTGCCACTCCAATTGATCCTCATCATCCGCTGCGCGCCATGCGATATGATGCACGGTTCCCACTCCCATTTGTCCGCGGCCGATTGGCGTCGCTTTTACATCGATTATATTTCCAAGATCGGCTTCGGAACGGAAACGGATGTAATCACCTTCTTTTCCGACGCGTTCAAGCCCCATGACATTCTCCAGCAACTGTGCTGTCTGATCCGGCTGAGTGGAAAGCAGAATCGCTCCTCCAAATCCTTTGATTGCCGTCTCAGGAGTAACGCCATTAAAGGTCCATGTATTCGTCTCGCCTTCCTCCCGTTCTACAATTTCCAAGTGAAGGCCATGAGGATCATCAAACTCCAAATACTGTTCACCGAAGCGTTCCGATTTCGTAAATTCAACTTTGAATGCTTCCAGCCGCTGCTCCCAAAACTCCATCGAACCCGTTGGCACCGAATAAGTGGTGACCCCTACCTGACCATCGCCAATCGAACCCTGGCGCGCTCCGGCCCACGGGAAAAAGGTGATAATGCTGCCCGGTTTTCCGCCATCATTCCCAAAGTAGAGATGGTACGTACCAGGATCATCAAAATTTACCGTCTGCTTCACTAAACGCAGTCCCAAAACGCCTGCGTAAAAATCAACATTCTCCTGCGGATGCCCGACAATCGCTGTAATATGGTGAATCCCCATTGTTTTTTTCATCTTCTTTTTCACTCCTTATCATTTCTTTATTCGACAAAAATGGTGCAACATCCTTTTATCTCGATTTCAAGATAAGAGGGTAAAAATAACTAATCTTCTGCTCTTTCTTTTACTTTGTTGAGCATCTCAACGAGTTTTGCTGCCTCATCATTCTGCAAGGAACCGAGCATGTAGCTTGTTAATGCCTGATGCTTCGGCATGATCATCTCCATTTGCTTTTTGCCAAGCTCCGTTAAATCCAGGTGAATAGCCCTGCGGTCATCCGGACAGGCGCTGCGGTAAATCAGTCCTCTGTTTTCAAGTTTATCGATCGTATAGGTCATGGAACCGCTTGATACCAGGATGCTTTCACCCACTTGGTGAATCGTCTGTTTTCCGTTCAGAAACAGGACTTCCAAGATGGAGAATTCGGTGTGATTCAGATTTTCTGAAGCCGCTGCCCTTCGCATCCGTTCATGAACCGCTTTCGCTGTTTGCATCAAAGCAAGATAAGGCGTTTTTTTGCACGCTTCATCCAAATTGGTCACCTCCTGGTTTTTGTTTTAAGTAAAGTGTTTTGAATTTAAATATCTTGAAGTTGAGATAATTATAACCCTTTAATTGTATTGGAGTCAATGGAATTTCATAAAAAACCGCATAATAGTGAAAGTTTGTTCAGAATCACTGCAGTAATCGAGGAAAACAACTCTTTATACATGCTCTCCACCTAAAAAAGCCGCTCTGTCTGCGGCTTTTTTAAGTATCTATACAATTATCGAATAGACTGGATTTTCATATACGTAATGCAGCGCCAAATCCACTCCAGCGGACCGAATTTAAAGGTGCTGAGCCAAAATCTGCTTCCAATCATTAAAATCATATAAATTCCCAATGCCATTAAAATCGTACCGGACAGGGAGACTTGCCCTCTTAGGCCTAATCCGTAATCGTTGAAAATAAAGGAACATAGAACGGACTGAAGAATATAGTTTGTCAGCGCCATGCGGCCGGGATAGCTAAGCCAGCGAAACAGAAAGTCCCAGTTCTTTTTTCTGGATAGTAAAATAAAGATAGCTGCGTAGCTGATCGATAGAATAGGCCCCGTAAGTGTCTGATTAAGCAGGAGGACGACAATAGCAGTCACTGGCTGCAGTGTATTGAACAGGATTACAACGGCAAGGTTTAGCAGCAGGCCAATCGCCATTCCCTGTCTGCTCAAGCCTTTTAATAATGGGAGATACTCTTCAAGCTTCACAAATATTCGTTTTTTCCCTGCATACAATCCTAGCAGAAACATCGCCAGAACGGTTGAGAACCGTGAGATTAATAAAGGAAGGACTTCAATATACAAGTTTATTCTTTCGATGATCGAATCCGTATAGGACAGCGGTTCTTCATTCCCGCCCTCCAGCATCCTGAAAGCACGGATCAGCTCTTGATCCGCTTCCTTTAGTTGCCCCCCGTATTCAGAAGTGTGGCGCAGCACTTCAATTCCTGCTGCAGATCCTATCACAATTAAAATGGGAACGATCAATAGCCCCGCTATCCAGATAAGCAGTGTCTTCTCGCTGCATTTTTTGAAAAGCAGCAAAGCAAAGCCCACTGCAGTATAGATAACAAGGATATCCCCTTCCCAAAACAGGGCGATATGCAGGACACCAAACAGAAAAAGGGCGGCGAGCCGTCTTGAGAACCTTGGTACAATATTGATTCCCTGCTCCTTTGCCCTCAAAAGCTGAATCGAAAATCCTACGCCAAACAAAAACGAAAAGAGCGTGAAAAATTTAGATTCAACAAATAATAAGAGAAATTGATTCACCATTTCATCGATGAAATTTGCTTTACTGTCTAAGGAGGGCGGACCACCGGCTGCTGCTATGGAGGTAATATTGATAAGAAAGATTCCAAGCAAAGCAAAACCTCTCAAACTGTCAATAACCGTAATGCGCTTCTTTTGCGGGAGCGGATTGTCCGCTTGCCCCCTTCTCCTGCTCATTCTAAATCGCCTCCGTTCTCTTACTGATAAAAGATCCAGTCTTTAGCCTATTTATATGTACATGAGAGTGATGAATATTCAGTATGACGGGCTGCTGGCCCAGAGACAAAAAGGCGTCTTCTTAAGACGCCTAAAGGGTTACTTACCAAAAAGCCGGCTCCAAATCCCCTTTTTAGGAGACTCGGGCATCTCATCTTCTGAGGTGTCTTCTTCCCAATTCGTTAACTGGCTTAAACCTTTACCCATGGTTTTATTTAACCAAAGGGGTGTCTTTTTAAAATACTTATTGCTTTTTCTTTTTCCTTGCATAAAATTCGGCTGCTTTTTGGCGATTTCCGCATAATTCCATACTACACCAGCGCCTTTTTCCTGATTTTGAAGTATCGACAAAATAGAGCTGACATTCCTGGTGTTCGCATTTCCTAACCCGATGTGCAGGAGTTGAATTTAGTGTTTGAATAATTGATTGAATGATAAAATATTGCACGTGTTCTCTGGTCGTTAATCCTTCATAGACCAATGTTAATTTGTCAAACTCTGAATCAATAGATAGGCTTACCTTAATTTGTTTGGTAAGCCTTTTTAGTTGCTCTGTGAGATTTAGAGAAAGTTTTCCTTGTTTTTCTAAATCACCTAAAATCATTTTGCTCAGGTCACGAAGTGATTTGAGGTCCTCTGTTAGAGAATTAAGGATTTCTCCATTTTTTAAAGCCAGAAAATCTGACTTCCGTAATAGGCGATTATCTTCAAGCCATTGAAGAGTTTTGGATGGATCGATAAGGATATCAATGTTTTGGTTTTCGGAGATATACTGCGTATTCACCAGGTTTATCCATGCTGTTCCACCTAATAAAAATAGTGATTTGTTCAATCTGTTTCACCTCCATTTAATTATAACCTTTAAAAAATACGTTTACAAGTTAGGTGTTGGGTAGTAACATAGAGTTGCGTAACCGTTAAAATTTATTTTTAGAGGTTATACTAAATCAGGTTTTTTGGAAGTGATAATAAAAATTTAAAGGAGATGTAAAAAATTGAAAATTAGTTACCATAAACAAAAAGTCGGGGATGTTGAAGTTTTCTATCGTGAAGCTGGTCCTAAGAACGGTCAAGTAATTTTATTATTACACGGATTCCCATCTTCAAGTCATATGTTCCGGGACCTCATTCCTAAGCTGGCAGAACAATATCGTGTCATTGCCCCTGATATTCCTGGGTTCGGCCAGACAATAACTCCACAGCGCAGTCAATTTACATTCACATTTGAAAATCTGTTTAAAGTAGTTGAAGGTTTTACTGAAGAATTAGCTCTAAAGCATTATATACTTTATGTGTTTGATTACGGTGCACCTGTTGGCTATCGTTTGGCAGTGGCTCACCCGGAAAGAGTTCAAGCCATTATTAGTCAGAATGGCAACGCTTATATGGAGGGATTTAGTGACGCATGGGGGCCATGGGAGAATTATTGGTACTCTCCAACACCTGAGAACCGTGAAGCCTGCCGAGATTCCTTGACCCCCGAAACCATTAAAAATTTTCAGTATCTACATGGAACTGAAGCCAGTCTGGTTTCACCAGACGGGTATTCCTTGGACATTGCTTACATGTCTCGCCCAGAAGCTGAAGAAATCCAACTGGACTTAATTCTTGATTATCGATCAAATGTTGAACGTTATCCTGACTTTCAGGCTTATTTTCGTAAGTTTCAACCTAAACTTTTAGCCGTATGGGGTAAAAATGATCCTGCCTTTCTTCCTGCTGGAGCCGAGGCTTATAAGCGCGACATTCCATCTGCAGATGTTCATTTACTTGATACTGGACATTTTGCACTTGAAACACATGCTACAGAGATCAGTGAGCTAATTCATGAATTTCTAAAAAAAGTAAAGTAGACTAAAATGATTCCTTTAAATCAGATGGGAAGGACCGAGTCAAAGGACTGTACCATATTCAACTGCCACAGCCGCTTAAAAGGCGAATGGACCGTATGAATAACGCGGAAACAAAGTACCCCGACTCCTGGATTTAATCAGATTCTGTAATGATCTACAACGGTAAGCAAAATGGTGATTGATAGCTGCTCGTTCCCGACTGATGTGCTTATGATAGCCTTAGATTATCAAGATATTTCCGCTAATTAAGGGAGTGGATGGTTTTTGCAGGATATTACAATTGAAGTGGATGCAAATACATTAGAAAACAGAACGAACATCACTGGAAATATATATTTTATGATTGATTATTATAGGTACTTTCCAGAACATGATTGGTCGGATTTTGTAGTGATAATCTTGTCTTGGTGGATTAAATCTTACAAAGGGATTATGGTATCTGAAGTCGGAAGAACCTATGAGTTTGATTTTATGGACGGTACACCTACTGTCTTTGCCAAAAAGATTAACGAAAGCCAAGTTGAAATTTTGTTTTGTGAGGACGGCTTACAAAAAGTTGATTTTTCAGGTGTGTTTGGCATTCAACAATTAAGAGACTCTTTGCTTTCCGCCTCTAAAAAGATAATCAGGGGAATCAACAGAAAACAGTGGTCAAGTAAGGAAATTGATGAGTTAATACATTTGACGATTTCCTTAGAGAAATACCCAATATAATAGTTTTGAAGGGGCCGCGGCAGTCCCTTCAAATGTTAAAATCAACCATAATCATTAACAGAGCCTAAGCGAAACCACAAATCCATAGGTCGGTCCCCTCTACCGTAATTGAACAATCAGTTCCAATACCCAAGTCAAAAACAATAAAATGGGGATCAGGACAATGATTCCTGCATCCTTTTCTTTTTGTGTGCCGGCATTTTTAAAACGGTCATAAATTGCAAACCCGCAAAAAGCCATTAACAGGACAAGAAGAATCACCTTTCCAGTTTTACTGACAGGGGACCAGTAATACATAACCATAAGCAAAGCGAAACAAATAATCATGACCCGGCGCAACACTTCTGCATCCCTCCCCGTTTTCAATAGCAATCTGCTTTTCACCTTTACCCTTTTTTATCCATTTTCAATTCATCCTGCTGCATCTGTCATAAGCAAGCAAAATAGGACAGGACCCCCCTTCCTTTTTGAGGTATATTTAGGTAAAAGACGATTAAAGCAGGAGAGAATTCAAATGAACTACGAAAAGAGAAAAAAGAGCGCCTTCGTCCTGGCAGGCTTTAGTGCGGCTGGGAAATGGGATGGGGAGATGGTCTATCCGATCCCGGGTCTATGGGAAAAAGCAGAGGAAATGATTGAGAGTAAAGGAGCAAAACGCATTACCGGGGTATGCCTTCCTCCCCGCAGCGACCATTATTTTTACACGTGCGGGCTGGAGATGGCCGAAGTGGATTTTCATGCAGTCCAGGGAATGACCGTCCATACTTTCCCGGAACAGGATTATCTCGTGTTTATCCATAAAGGGTCTGCAGACAGAATTCCGGGTACATACGCAGAGATTTGGAAAACGTTTGATGACGAGGGATACAAGTTAAAAAAAGGTGCACCGGAAATAGAAGTGGTTGAGTCCTGTATGTTCGGAAAAGAAACAGACGCTGAGTATGAAATGGAGATTTGGATTCCGGTTGAATAAGGATCTTGGAACCTTAGTGAAAAATGGCTGTCCAATTAATCATGCTAAAAATGGGCAGCCGATAGAAATTAGTCACAGGCCATTACAAATGGACGATATCATCTATATAAAATAGAAAATGAGAATAGAAGATTAGAGGGGGAAATCCTTTGTCGCTGGGACTTCATCATATTGAGCTTTACGTTTCCGATTTAAATAAATCAATCGAATTTTGGGGCTGGCTATTAGAAAAACTCGGATATGAGCCCTATCAAAAATGGGAGAAAGGGCGAAGCTGGAAGGGAAACGAAGCCTATATAGTCTTCGTTCAGGCAGAAGAAAGATTTTTGGATATTCCCTATCATAGATGCCGGGTTGGGTTAAATCATTTAGCATTCCACGCACGTTCCCGCCATCAAGTGGATGAAATTACGAATGAATTAAAGGAAAAAGGAATACCCATCCTTTATCCTGACAAGCATCCCTTTGCGGGAGGGAACGAACATTACGCCGTTTTTTTCGAAGACCCCGATCGAATGAAAGTTGAAGTGGTGGCTCCTATAGAAAAGGTAAGATACCCTTCTTAAATTGTGATATGGACAACACCATTGATCAAGCTTCAATTCTCTTCTTATTACCGTGAATCATTGGCTGAACGTTAACCAATGATTCACAGCAAACAGCATACTAACAATATAAACGAGCGCTATAAACAGGACAAACTCCATCAGCTGTCTCATCACGATTGCTTTCGAATCTCTATTCAAGTAAACCACATGTCCATAGAGCACGATTCCCATCAAATAAAACCATCCAACATGCGGCATGAAAATGTTAAGCACACCCGGAATCAGAAAAATGGAGATTCTCACAGATGTGGAACCTCTTTTAATCTTCATTGATTCTTCCACAACATGCACCCCGCTTTTATTAAAGAATGAGAAACTGCCAGAACATTTATGATCCGTTTCATACAACCTGCCGCTTCTAAATTTTTCTCATGCAAAAATACTAAGCAACGGATAAAGTTGAACTACCATTCCAATCAACCCGCAAATGAAACCGGCAATGGCCAGACCTCTTCCCTCTTCATTTGACTGCTCTATACGCTTTAAGGCTTTTCTTGAAAAGACAGCTGCCGCGATACCGAGAATAATCCCCAGGAGCGGAACGATAATAGACAGAATCCCAAATGTTAAAGAGACGACTGATTAATGGTTTGTTCGATTCTTTTCGGACATTTGTGTCCCCCAATACCGTATTCTCCATTCAAAAAGCCTGCTCCATCAATTTTACCATAAATATACATATTAACAATTCAACTTTTTATCCGTCCTTTGTTTATTCCATCAATCCCACTCTTAAACGTTGGTCTTTCCAATTAGATTCCTGATCTGCCCAGTTATATTAAGGCTTGTACAAAATTCGAATTAACAGTGCTTTTCTCAGTGTAAGATAAGCCCGAACTATATGAGATAGCCTCAGGTTTTCAAAAGCAGGCTCTTATCTTTTTATTGAGTTAGGTTTTATAATCCCAAATTGATTAAACTCTAATTTTGTGCCGTAGGACGAATAATAACCTCATTCACATCAACATCGGATGGCTGCTCAATGGCAAATGCAATAGCGTTGGCAATGGCATCTGGCGAAATCGCCATCTTGTCTCTTGCGCTGATTATCTGTGCCTTAGCTTCCATATCTGTTATTGAGTCGGCAAAGTTCGTGTCTACAAAGCCCGGTGAAATGATTGTTACGCGAAGTTTATCACCGGCTTCTTGGCGCAAACCCTCAGTAATAGCACGCACAGCGGATTTTGTGCCAGCATATACGGATTGTTTAGGCGTAACTTTAAGTCCTGCAGTCGAAGCGAGATTAACGAAATGTCCTGAGCCCTGTTTGCGGAAAATGGGCAGTGCTGCAGCGATACCGTACAAAACACCTTTGACGTTTACGTCAATCATTTGCTCCCAATCCTCTACGCGTAGGTCATCCAGGAGAGAAATTGGCCCAATTCCAGCATTATTTATGATTACATCAACTTTCCCATAGGAATTCACAGCATGTTTTACCAAATTCTCAACATCGCTGCGGTTTGTCACATCTGTTACTTGATAACTCGCTGAACCACCGTTGGAGGTGATAAAAGCGACCAATTCTTCAAGGTTCTGTTTCCTTCGTGCACCAACAACAATGTGAGCACCTCGTTCCGCCAACAACGTTGCGGTTGCTTTTCCCATACCACTGCTTCCACCAGTAATAACAATGACCTTGTCTTTAATATTTGACACAAAACATCCTCCTTCTGTTTTCCCATAAGAACCTCTTGCTTTACAGGATAATCTGGATTATTTTAAATCTCTCCATCAACTTTACACATTCAGTATAGTTGGTTATTCTAACTACAAGTCAATAAGTAATTTTTTTCTAGAACATATCACTATTAAAATAAGGATATTGAAGTTTTCTCACCTTTTTGATACACGCCTAAAGTTATTGTTACTATAACCTAAAGGGGATAATCATAATGTCATATTCTATGAAATACGTAATGGAGAATTTAAATGTAACAGCCAATACACTCAGATATTATGAAAAGGAAGGGTTATTAAAAAATATATCTCGTAATTCTGGGGGGAATAGAGTATATAACGATGAAAATATTGGGGTATTAGATTTCATTCGCGCTCTAAGATTGACAGGGATGCCGATTTCCGAAATTAAAAAGTATCTTGAGTTAACTGAGTTAGGGGATGATACCATCTCACAGAGAAAGGAAATGATCCTCCAACACAAAACAAGGGTTCAAAAAAAAATTAATGAGAATCTAAAATATTTGGAAGTCATAAGTTATAAAGCAGCTATGTATGATCTTAAAGAAAGAGAACTTAAATAAAAGAATTATAGGTAGTTAATGATCTCGATTGCAGTCTTCGGTTATCGCGCTTTAAAGAAATAACTAAGGGCTAATTTCTTATATTTGATTTTCCTTAACAGTGTAATTCACAGTTTTAGCAGACAATTAAGCAGTAAAAATAGCACGAAAAAAGCCTGTACCCATATGTGCACAAGCACCCATTAGGTTTAAAATTCGAAGGAAGAATATACCTTCAAAAACTAACTAAAAATGGACTTCATAATTAAGGCTAATTAACAGTTTGAATACGAAAAATGCAGCCCTGCACATTCGGGCTGCATTTTTTTAAAGGCTATTAAAGCATGTTGCTGATTTTTAAGATTGGAGCGGAAATCAACAACTAAGTTTAACAGAGCTTTTTATAAAAAGACTTTATGCTACCAGAAGATCTACTTTAGCTCCAGTCAACAGGCGGTTTGACTAACTGCGCCTCTAACCCAAGCTCTTTGGCGGCTGCCAAAACGAATTCTTTTCTGAAGAAATAGCTTTTGTGGCTGACTATTTTCCCGTTTTCAACTTCCTGCATTTGAATATCATGGATTTCACGGCCCTTCGCTAAGACAAGGATAACCGGCTTTCCCCAAAGCATGAATTCCTCTGCAGAGTACCCGGGCAGTCCAAACTTCAGGGAACCTTTCAGCATTTCTTCTCTCGAGAATTCCTGGAAACCAAAGAAGGCTTCGTTTTGTGCCTGCTCACTGAAGAATCCTACAAGACTTTCCACATCCCCGTCATTAAACGCTCGCAAATAGGCTTGAATCGTTTCATTAGACGGCTGTGAGTGAACGTCCTTTTTGGAATTTGCAAGATCGAAAGAAGCGATTTTCCTTCTCGCTCGCTGTACGGCGGCATACACACCACCAGGCGTGCTTTTGACGATTCCGGCTGTTTCTTCTGCGCTGAATTGAAAAATATCCAGCAGCAAAAAGGCCGCTGTTTGCTTAGGCGTCAGTATGGCTGCCACGGATGTAAGAACCTCTTCTAATACTAGACGATCTGAAAAATGGACTGCTGGCTCATGCCCCTCATCCAATGTTCCAATTTCCCGGTTTCGCTTCCGGCACTGATCCAGCCACGTATTCGCTGCCACTCGAAATAAGTAGTTTTTCTTGTCCGTAATCTCACTCCACCGGCCCGGCAGCAATCCAAAGGACTTGATCATTGTCTCCTGATAAAGGTCTTCCCCGTCCCAAGGCGATCCGGTTACATATCGGCAAAAATCCCATAAATCCGAGGAATATTCTGCTACAATTTCATTAAATTCATCTTTTACTTTTCGGGTTTCCTTTATAAAATCCTGATGAATGGTTTTTTCCATTGTATTCCCCTCCTGTTCCCTTCATAAATAAAACGTTTATGTATAAGAAAATTATACGGGGAAACTGGAAAAATTTCAGAAAGAGTTCATTTTAAAATAGAAAGGGAGAAAAGATGAAGATCGCGATTGGCTTTTTCCGACAGCATTTATACAGCTGTGAGCCCAGTGAAGGAGGATACTTTCCTTTTGCAATAGAAGGTGAAAGCTCACATGTTTTTTCGATAAATGAATTTTATTACAGCAATCAGGAAAAAAGCTGGATTCCAGACTGGATGGAATCTCTTGCTGCCTTCCCTCTATACGTCTGCACCCAAATTCCCTCTTACTTAATTGAAGATCTTGAAAGCATTGCCGGCAGGAACATTTAGAGCATCGGTATCTTTTAAAAGAGCGCTCTTCTTCCTTTATCATCACGATAATCAAGAACCGCAGCCAATTCGAAAAATTTCTGCCCTTCTGCCTAAATCTCGCCAGCTGCAATGATTTGGTTCTTTGGTCAACAAACCACGATGTCCTTCGTATCGAGAAAAGGAAGTGGAAAGGCAGTTTGCTCAGTGAAAACACGGTTGTCGTTGAAACGGAAAAAGATTCAAGCGTCTTTTGGATGGATTATGATGGAAACGGACTCGTGGCGATATCAAATGATCCTCGGTTTTCAAGCAAAGAGGAAATCAGCCGGACGCTGCCGAAAGACATCCATGCTGATTTTTTTGAGTATGAATGAAGGTTATGGACTTAGGAGGATTTGCTTTGTATAATCTGTAAAATCATCTAGGTGGTTTATAATAATTTGCTGAAGGATATCAAGATTGATGGTCTGGTAATCATGCACAGCAATATTTCGAAAGCCAACCATTGCTTTCATCCTGGAAGCGGTTTGAGATTCAATAATAGAATGGTCAAGAAGCATATCAAATGATTCCCTGCTGGACTGGGGCAGCCCCAATTTCCTTTCAGCCACAATGTGCATGGCCAAATCAATGCATGCTTCTATGGCACGCTGAATATTCAGAATAATGGAATCCTGCTTCGTGAAATCCTTTAGATTATCAGGCTGGTTCTCATACACCGTTAAAACACGCTTTTGACATCGCTCAATTACACTGATTTTATTTAAGATCACGTCACTTGTCATAAATCGTCCCGCTCTCATTTACTTTTAGTATGATATCTTTTCGTTCTTCGTTTAATTTGACATACATACGAAGAGACAGCATCTCGCATCTTTTGCGGAGACTTTCATCTTTAGAATAAATCACTTTGCCTGTCGTGTAGATTTGCGCCTGAAATACAGTCGATGCTGTCCTGAGATTGACGAGATCCACTTCCAATTTCAGCATATCCGCCAGTTCCTGTGCCATCATGAAAAGGTCGTAAGAGGAAAACTCTCTCTCCTCACTATAAAAGGCGATGTCCAAATCGCTATCCTTATGAACGGATCCCTTCGCAAACGAACCAAAAATAATGATAAAAGCAGGATCAATTTCTTTCCTCAAAAACTCTTCAATCTGACGCACTGTCTGCTCTTCCATGGATATCACCCCAAACCTTAATTAGGGGTATTATACCAAATTGTTTTTCATTTTGCTTTGATGTATCAGCTTTTCACTTGAAAGTCCGGTATCTATAAAAGTGGAGTAAAGTTTTTTTGCAGGTTTATTCGCAGACACAACAGTTAAATGAATCTGCTCAACCTCTAAATCTTTCGCCTTTGAATGGCTTCTGACGGAGCCATCCGCACTCAGCAGGATCTCATTGATTTTTTTCACCAGCAGCCTTTGCTAAAAGATCTGCAAGGGAATGTAGAAGAGTTTAAAGCATTTCGTGAGGATGTTCGCAAAAGCATCGAGACGCAGGAAATAGATGTGCTCTCCCCCTGGATGCATGCCCATCCTGTATACACGCTTTTCGTGAAGGAAGAAGGGGCTGTGAAGATTATTTTCAAGCCAGAAGATGAAGACAAGTTCGTAGGTATTTTTCTTGCGATCATCGCGGAAGTGGTATCGAAAGGACAGTGGAACCGATTGAAATCCTGCCCTGACTGCCGATACGTCTTCTATGATCACTCGAAAAACGGCAGTAAAAAATGGTGCAGCATGTATGCGGGGGGCTCAAATGGCCGCGCTTGCGGGACGATTGATAAAGTGAAGAGGTATCGAAGCCGGAATCAAATATCAACTAAATAGCAAGAGGTGCATAGATGAAAAACGAAATTGAATCAGGCTTAAACCCACTCATAGGACTTGAATTACAGGAAGCAGGCAGGGCGTCAAATTTGTTTTGGCTCGGGACCGGCCCATTGGCAACAGTCCAAACAAAAAGAGGCTCCGAAATTGGAGCTGAATATTCCCTG
The DNA here is from genome assembly GCF_003816055.1 of Bacillus sp. FJAT-42376. Lineage (NCBI taxonomy): Bacteria > Bacillati > Bacillota > Bacilli > Caryophanales > Bacillaceae > Bacillus > Bacillus sp. FJAT-42376. Next base: position 1,342,102 of record NZ_CP033906.1, on the reverse strand, counting down.
CATATACAATGTTCATGGCGCTTATCCGCCGGCAAGAAAATCATCGCAGGGTCCAGAGATTTTTATTCTCCCTCCTCACAGTGGAACGGGGAAATGGATGACTTTGACTGGGATGAATACGGAAACAATCGATTCGATGAGCGTATTCAGTTATTCAATGGCAGGAAGCGAAAACTGATTGTAGAAAAGATTGTGGCTGATGACCTTGGAGGATGCATACTATCCTTCTCAGACGGGGTCGCTTTGGAAGTGTTTCCTGATTCCTCTGACGAAGACCCCGACACTGAATACTGGAGATTATTTAACTGGAAAGAAAAAAGCCCTCATTTTGTGGTAAATGGGCTGGGGATTGATGTTGAGTAGGTTTGTGCAATTATTTTGGATTTCAGGGAAATTATTTTAGATTTTGTGCAATTATTTCGGATTTTAGGGAAATTATTTTGGATTTTGTGCAATTATTTCAGTTTTTACGCAATTCCTTAGGATGCTGTGATTTCCGACTGTACCCTTGCTTACTTTTTTTGCCCGGTTTCACTTAAACTCGCTTCTAAGCAAGTAAATTACATCATAGGATTTCAATTCATCCATATGGCGCTCTGGATGTTCATAGAAATCAGTGGAGAGGGACCTGACATCTTCCTGTTCCTTCGAGTAGCAAATGCTGGCTAGCACCATCCTGCCCTTAATAGGAATGCTATCATTTGGATTGGTTTCCTCTACAATGGCTTTTCCTTGGTCAACAGCAGGTTCGGAACCCTTACCCGTGAAAGTGGTGCCGTCACTATGTATGGCGGTTGAAAAGAGAGACTGGCTTGTACCTTCAATGGCATTAGATACGGTAAAGATCAACGTCCCGTTGTTTTTAACCTCAGTGGATATTCGGTTGATTTTTCCTGTAAGCTTTCCTGCAACGTATTTTTCCACCCATACATCTGCTTGTTTATAGGTTCCTCCAGCATTGAAATCAAATACGAAAGCATGGTCTGCTGCAGATGAAAGGATGGTTTTCTCTCTTTCCGTTAAGTCAGCTGCAGATATATTTCCGGGTTTGGCGCTCTGCTGAGAAGAATTACAACCCATTAAGGAAACGATAAGAAGCATTACAATTGATACAACTGAAACTCTTTTCATCTCGCACTTCCTATTCTTTTTTGGTCATGTATTTACAATTATTTCATAAAAAAATAAATTTTCAAACTTTTTTGTTTGCGAAACAGAAACGATAATTGTTGGATATATGGCTGTAATCGGCAGCGTGTTAAAACGAAATCGGCAATCGACCAATATCGTGCTTGGTGTCCTTGAAGACTACCAGGGACAAGGCATTGCAACTAATTTGTTCAATCAGGCGTTTACATGGGCAAAGGATGCCGGGATTTCCAGATTAGGCCTTACGGTGATCAAATGAAATGATAAGGCCGTCCAGCTGTACAGGAAAAATGGGTTTGTTATAGAAGGCGAAAGGTTCCATTCGCTGAAAATCAGCGGGGTATTTGTTAATGAATACTACCTTTATAAATGCTTATGAAAAATGGAAAAGCACCTCTAAAAAGGCGCTTTTCTGCTGGGTTTATATCGCTTCCGCCAGTTCTTGATTTTCTGCATCTTCCTCCGGCTCTCTGGCCTCTTCTGTCTCTTCCAGCTTAAACCTGAGAACGGATTCCTTCAGGCTTCCTGAGAGGGTTTCCAGGAGAATAGCAGATTGGGAGATGACTTCGATTGAATTCAGCTGTTCCTCCGAAGAAAGGTGGGATTGGTGAAGCTGCTGTACGCTGTGCTCCATCACCTCAGTCGCCTTTTCCAATGAGTGCATAATGCTTCTGCCAACAGTCTCAGCCTGCAGCACCTCTGTTCTTACGGCCTCGCCTTTTGCAAATGTTTCCTGTATGGATTGGACGATATTGGAAAGCGCCGTTTTCGCATCATTTGTATAAAAAAGTCCATCCGCAATTTTTTTCTTGTTCACATTCATGCTTTCTACGGCTTTCCCTGTTTCAGTCTGAATGCTGTGGACCATGTGCGAGATTTCGGCAGCCGAGTTTTTGCTTTCTTCCGCAAGCTTTCTCACTTCATCTGCAACGACCGCAAACCCTTTGCCATGTTCCCCGGCCCGCGCTGCCTCTATGGCAGCGTTCAGAGCAAGGAGATTGGTTTGCTCCGATATCGTTGTAATCATCCGTACAATATGATCAATCTGTTCAGAGTGCCGGCCAAGCTCCTGAATGATGGACGTGGTTTCTTCCACCGACAAATGAATGCCCTCCATTTGAACAGCGAGATTCTGCACTGCAGCCGACCCGTTCTCAGCCTGCATGGCGGCTTCATTTGTCGCACTGATCATGCTGTCTGAGTTGGCAGCGATATGATGAATGCCTTTCGTTACCGAATGGATGGAATCTGATATGCTATGAAACGACTTCTGCTGTCTTCCGAATCCCCCCATCGTCTCCTGGGCAATCCGGGCCGTAAATTCGGCAGCACGGCTTCCCTGCTCTGTGCTTGCCGCAAGCTCGACTGACTGAGCCGCTACCTGGCTTGATGTCCCGCTCACCTGTGAGACAGTTTCTCTTAGATCGGCCACCATTTTATGAAGGGAACGGAGCATATCACCGATTTCGTCTTTTCTTGTACTTTCTTCAGTATGAACAGCCAAATTTCCATTTGCGACCTGATCAAGCACCATTGATACCCGTCTGACCGGCATGGAAATGCTTCGGATGATTTTGTACGCGACGACAAGCACAGCCGATATGGCCAGCACACTGAAAAAGAGGCTGATCAGCATAATCTGGTTTTTCAGACTGCCGGCGGAGTTCAGCGAGTCGGCATTGATTCTTTTGATCATGTCCAATTCTTTATTCTTAGAGGCACGGTAGTTTTCCATTAGCTTTTTTTCTGAGAGATTCATTTGCGCTGTTACGACATCAAAGTTTCGGACAAGCTCAATTTGTTCGTCATAGAAAATCTTCATCTCTTTCAGCTGCTTTTGCTGAATTTCAATTTGCTTTTTAATTTCAGGGTATTTGCTTCCATAGGTGGCAGCTTTGCTTAAATCCTTTTCAGCCTGCTTATAATCCTTTGTGTAGGCGGAAAGGGAGCTCTCATTTTGAGTCATGATAAATTGCATGACTGCTGTTTCAAGGCCTACGAGGCTTTTTTCCGGAGCGTTGACCGCCTCAATAAGCGGAATGGCTTCATGTACAATTTCATCTGCTTTGCCATAAAGGACGTTTAAAGCATAGACGTTCACCCCTGCAACAAGCAGCAAAAATACCAGCACCAATCCATAGCTAAAGGTTAATTTCTTCCATAGCATGTCTGTCACCACTCCGTGTTCTATTAGAATGTATTTATAATACTTTTTTATCATTTAAATATGAACACAGAGTGAATAAATTGTAAATTTTAATCTTTATTACCTGATTTTATTAAAATAATTAGTTCAAAGGTCTTATATAATTAAAAACCAAGCCTCGCAATATCGAGGTTTGATTCTCATAATCGTTATTTCTTATTTAATGAGGCAACTCTCCATAATATAAATGCCAGACAGAGGACCAATGATAAGAACCCTGTCAACACCACATACTGTGTGCCGAGTCCGCTAATAAACTATCCTCCCGCAGCTGTCCCCATCGTTGTTCCGATATTTACAGATGACAAAAATAAACCATTCGCAAAATCAGGCGCTTCGGGAGCCGCCGAAGTAATCCAGTACTGATTTATGGCAGCACCTATGCCGGCCATTATTCCCCAGAATAAAGTAACAATAGCGGCCGGTATAAGAAACGGCCCAAAAAAGAACAACCCGGCATATACCATTCCTAGTGCAATCGGAAACGACACGACCAATTTTCGGGAATCATTCGAGAGCAGCCTGCCTGCCAGAACATTTCCGATCATATTGGCTACCCCAAACAGCACCAAAATGAGGCCGATGATTTTCCCGGGAGTATGGGTCACGGTTTTAAGGTATTCAGCAAAATAACTATAAACCCCAAATATAGCTGAGTTCAAAAATAGGACAGCGGCGATGGACAGCCAGACGATCGGTTTTCTCAAAACAGAAACCTGTTCTCCATAGGTCAGCCGTTCTTTAACGGGCAGTGATGGGAAAAAGACAAAGGTCGCAATCAAGACGATCACATTGACCAAAGCGAAAAACAACATCGCGATATGGTAGGAGGCGGAACTGGCCAAAAAGCTTGCGATGGGCACTCCAAGGACCATCCCTCCTGATACCCCGATAAAAACCTTCGAAACCGCTTTATGGGATTCTTCCTTTTTTACTGAATCAGCAGCAATCGTAAAAGCGGCTGAAAAGTAAATCGGATGAAAGATGGCCGGGATAATGCGGGCCGCTATAGCCACAGCAAAGTTAGATGTAAAGGCGGCAATCGTGTTGGCCAGAACGAAAATACTAAGCACAGCCAGCATAGCCGTCTTCCGATTGATTCCAGAAAACAGCAATGGCATGACCGGGCCTGATATCGCAACCGTTAACGCAAAGAGACTAACGAGCAGCCCTGCCTTGGATACACTGATTCCAAAATGATCAGCGGCGAAAGGCAAAAGGCCGATTACGCCCATTTCGGTATTGATGATCCCAAAGGCTCCGAGCATTAAAATAGATAAAAGCCATTTATTCCGGTTAAACAAAAAAAGCACTCCAATCTAAAGCAGGTTAATTCATTTTCTCAAGTCTTACGATTGTTTCATCTTGCATGTTTTTAATATGTTCTCCGCCCTCTTCCATTTTCCCAAGCAGAATCAATCCAGGTGAAAAATCATAATCTCCGTAAAATAGAGCAAGATTGCCCCATGGAGAAAAATACGCCAAATCCCCTGCGGACGGTTTACTGCCTGCCGGAGCATCCTTTACGGTTAAGGGCTCCTCCAGCACACTGATTTTCTCGTTATTTGCATAATCTTTAAAGGGCAGGCTTAATGGAAGACGCTCTATAAAATCCCTGCTGGTAGGATGATCGTACATCTTCACAATAACCGTGTGGCCGTTAAACTCCAATTTAATTCTGGTGTCCTGCATCATTCTCTCTGCCCCCCTGTTCTTTTCCGCTTTCCCTTTATGTTCTGTAAAGGAATCACCTGAATTCGTGCTGCATGCTGTCAGCAGGATGGATAAAATGGATAGAAAAATGATCTTTCTTATTTTACAGCGCCTCCTTGTTTTCCTCAGGCTGTGGCAATCTCTCTTTCAGCTAAAAATCATCATGTATTCAATAATGAACATTTGTCTATCATTATATCTGGATTTATAATGGCTACAATGGATAATTCATTTCAGATTGTTGATTACTCAACAAATCCTGCCTATTTGTTGAATTTATCAACCAGAAATAAAAAAGTTAGGGGGAAAACAGCATGCAAAAAGCCGACCGAAGAGTGATGAAAAGCCAGGAAGCGATAAAAACAGCGCTCATTGAATTAATGTCTGAAAAGAATTTTGATGCCATGACGATTCAGGATATAGCTGACAGGGCCAATGTAAACAGGGGCACGGTGTACCTTCATTACATGGATAAATTTGATCTTCTGGATAAAGTAATGGAAGAGCATATATTCAACATGACTGACTTTTGTGAGTCGGCTAGCGAAATGGATTATATCGAATCGACCGTCCATTGTATGGAATACCTTCAAAGCAACTATCTATTCTTTTCCACGATGCTCGCTAGTGAAGGCGCTCCTTCCTTCCGCCATCAGTTCCTGAAGTTTAATATTGCAGAATTTAAGAAAGATGTTGACCTCACGAGCGGAAAAAACCTTGGCCAAAACGAAGAGATCGTCGCTCAATTTGTGGCGAATGCCTACGTAGGAGTAGTGGAATGGTGGCTGAAAAATGAAATGCCCTATCCCCCTCAGGTAATGGCAGAAAAAGTGGGGGAATTAATTGAACGGATTGTTTAGCAGACAGGAAACGCATCGAATCAACTGACTCGATGCGCTATTTTTTATAATAAGTTATACGTCTCATCATCGACCGGTTCGAGCCATTCTGTCTCACCAGGAGTAAGAGCCAAGTGTACAAACCAGCTGTCTTTTGATGCTCCGTGCCAGTGCTTCACATTGGGTGGAATATTCACCACGTCTCCGGTTTTGAGAGATTGAGCTGGTTTTCCCTCTTCCTGATACCAGCCCTCCCCGCCTGTTACCAGAAGGACTTGTCCCTCTTTATGGGTATGCCAGTAATTGCGAGTACCAGGAGCAAAGGTGACATTTCCGATCGCTGTATTAAGCGGTGCGGGATCGGTAAAGATCATTTGCAGAAAGGCATCTCCGGTAAAGTTCGGTTCCACTTTTTGTCCCACCGGGAAAATTGGGCCGTTTTTCAGCTGTTCATTCTTCATGTTACGGTTCACGTCCTTTTTTTATTTTTAACCAACCTGTACAGTTGGACGAATAATCATTTCGTTTAACGCTACATCGGCTGGCTGCTCGATTGCAAATGCAATGGCACGGGCAATGCTGTCAGGTTCAATGGCAACCTGGTAAAAATCTTTTAACCCTGCTTTCATTGCTTCATCTGTCGTCGTTTCTAACAGTTCGCTTGTGACAGCACCAGGAGAAATGTTCGTTACGCGGATGTTCGTTCCATTCATGGCTTCCTCTTGCCGCAGTCCCTCTGAAATGGCCCGCACTGCAAATTTAGTGCCGCAGTAAACCGTTCCGCCCGGGTAAATATTGTGTCCCGCTACTGAAGATAAATTAATCACATGCCCTGCTTTCCGCTCCCTCATTGACGGAACCATTGCGGCTATCCCATAGAGAACTCCCTTAATATTGATATCAATCATCCGGTCCCATTCATCCACTTTATTTTCAGCAAGAAACGCCTGGGGCATGATTCCTGCATTATTCACTAATACATCGATTCTTCCGTATGCCTGAAGAGCATATTCAGCCAGTTCTTCCATTTGTTTGCGGGAAGAAACGTCTGTGGTTTTATAGATTGCCTGTCCTCCGGCATTTTGAATCTCCTCTTGCAGCTTCTTCAGACGCTCTTCACGGCGGGCTGCCAGCACAAGCTTTGCCCCTTTGGATGCAAGCTCCTTAGCCGCAGCTTCCCCAATTCCGGATGAGGCTCCTGTCATCACAATCACTTTATCTTGAATTTTCATCGTCATTTCCTTCCTTTCTTTGCTTTTCAGGTATCACTTCGTTTAAGCAGGCTAATGCATTTAATGTGCGCGGAAAACCAATATACGGCAGACAATGCGTAATGGCAGCAATCAGTGTTTCTTTATCGTTACCGGTATGAATGTTTCCCTGCACATGGGATTTCACCTGGCTATCTGCTCCTCCAAGTGCGGTGACTATGCAAAGCGTTAACAGCTCGCGTGTTTTCAAATCAAGGCCGCTTCGCGTATAAAAATCACCGAAACAAAAAGCCGACAGGTACTCTTGTATATGCCTTTGATTTGCTGGGGCACTCTTATGCATTTGTGCAATCACATCACCAAAAATCTTTACCTGTACATCAAGACCTTTGTCGAAGCGATCGGTTTCCTCTGTTTGTACTTGACTTTGAACAGGCAAATCAATCCCCAGCGATTTGAAAGCTTTATTTATTTCTTCCAGTGCATCCAGCGTTTTAGGGAATCCGATATAAGGAGCACAATGATAGACCGCCTCTTTTATTTTTGCCGGTGTAACCCCGGTTTTTATTGCAGCAGAAACATGTTCTTTCAGCTGAGGAACGGTATGATTGACCGTCAGAACCACCAGTGTAATCAGCTCCCGAATATCGTTACTGAGGCTGCCATGGTGAAAAATATCTCCATATATGAAGCGGTTCATTATTTCATAGAAATCAGGATCGGCTTCATTTTCGGCGAATGTTTCCTTACCGAATAGCTGATTGAACAATTCCCGGCTCTTTTCAGCCCGGTTCATCATAAACACCCCTCCTTTTTATTAACTCATTGATGCGATATCGCACATCTGTGTATAATATAAAACGAACAAAGACCGTCTGCAATGATCAAAAAGCTGAAGTTTGTGTATTATTGCTCAGGAAGAGTGAAATTGTGCGAAAAGTAACGGAAGGGCTGGAATGAAATAGAATGCCAAGAATTGATAGAAGAGTACAGAAATCTCAGGAAGCAATAAAAAACGCATTTATAGAACTGATGTCAGAAAAAAGTTTTGACCAGCTCACCATTCAGGACATTTCAGATAGAGCCAATGTTGGGCGAAGAACGGTCTACGACCATTATCTGGATAAATTCGATATTCTGGAAAAGCTTATTGAAGAACATATTGAGGAGCTGAGAAAGCTATGCAAAGCAGCAGCTGATCTGGACTTTGCAGAAGGTAATTTGATTTGGTTTGAATACTTTGAACGCAATCATTCTTTCTTTTTTACCATGTTAACGAGTAAAGGAGCAACGACCTTCAGAAAGCATTTCCTAGCATTTGTCATGGAAGAATTAGAAGATGAAGTAAATGTATCAGAAGGGATAAACAAAGGATTAAGCAAGCAATTGATTCTTAGCTTTTTTAGTGCAGCAATCGTTGAAATCGTGGAAATGTGGATTGTCAATGGATTGAATGAACCGACTGAAGCTGTTGCAAGGCAAGTAGGCATTCTTTTGGATCGCAATCTGGAATAAAAAAGAGCAGTCTGAAAAGGCTTGAAAAGCTCCTGAGCACTCATAGCATTCAGGAGCTTTTTTTTACCAGTTTTATTGAACAATCTTGATTTTGGATGATTGGAGCGGAAATCAACAGCGGAGTTAAACAGAGCTTAGTTTTAAAATAAAGTGACTGATAGAAGACAAATGAACATTCATTGAAATCATGGCCTAAAAAGCAGCCGTTCCCTAAAAAACGGCTGCCGTGTCATTACCTATTATTTCTCAGCAATGAATAGACATATGTATCATAGGCCTTTCCATTCTGATACATGTACTCTCTTAAAATACCTTCCTGTTGGAATCCCGCCTTTTTCAGCAAATAATTGGATGCATCATTATCCATAAACACGACGGCTCCGATTCTCGTTAAACCAAATTCGCCGAAGCCGTATTCAATCACTTTCGATACAGCTTCATATGTATAACCTTTTCTCCATTGATCAGGATGGATCTCATAGCCAATCTCAGCCCGCTTATGTTTTGGAGACCACGCGTTAAATCCAATAGTCCCGATGATCTTTTGAGTCCCTTTCACTTCAATGCCCCACCGGATTCCTCTTTTCTCCCTGTAGCTGTTGGCAAAGAACTGGACGAATCCTTCAGCCTGTCCGATATTGTCGAGCGGATCCTGGCCATAATACCGTGTTACCTCTTCATTTGAAAAACAAGAAAATATCTCTTCTGCATCACCCATGCCGATTTCTCATAGTATCAGTCTATCTGTCTCTAGTATTGGAAACATGGCGGGTGTAGTTTCAGTTAGATAAACTCACGTGCGAAAGTTTAGTAAATGCCTAAAACGAAAAATTATAGCATACAGGCGTTTTCTGGTTTCTTCGGCCTTCTTACAAGCTCTCCCCCGCAATTCGGGCAAATATGGTGCACCTCTTCCGTGCATGGAGCACAAAATGTACACTCATGCACACATATGTAGGCATATTCATTTTCTTCAATAGAAGCTTCACAGCGTTCACAATTTTTTCTCATTTCCAATGCCATTTTAACCAGCCGCCTTTTTCATTCATTTTGATTTTGCTGAAGCTGCCATTAATTCCTCTAAGGATGCCTTGATGGAGACAGGCAGCGTATAGAGTGTATGAAAGCTTTTTTTGATCTTCTGGTCATCCCATATTCGATGGGTGGAAAGATTTTTATACATAATGGATGGAGATATGGGCATATTTTCGACTCCTGCCTCTGTGCCAATCGCCTTATCCATCTCTTCCTTGAGGCCTGACCAAGTTGTATCGTACCCTTTCAGGACATATACCCCATCATCCCATTCTTCCAAGGCACACGTTCCCAGCCATTCCATTGCTCTGCCAATGTCCCTTGTGTCAACGAGTGAGACCCTGGCTTCACCTGAACCGGCCATCGGAAACTGATTGTGCAAGTGGGCAAGATACAGCCTCGAGAAAAAAGATTTCTTATCACGGGTCCCAATGGCACTGGCTGGCCGAAGGATGACGGTCTCGATCCCCAGCTTTTTCCCCAATGACCGGACTATTTTTTCTCTTTCCAATGCCAGTTGCTGAAACGGAAATTCGGGTTGAGAGATATACTTCTCATCTAACGGCTGATTGCTCTTAAAATCATAGATCACAACGGTGCTTAGCTGAACGAAACGGGAAACATGACAATGGCCTGCAGCCGTGATCAGTCTCTCTGTCAGTTTGATTTCAACCAATTCTTCACTGTATCGCTCTAAACCCAGGCTGCTGTCTGCCGTGCAGTTGTATACCACATCGATTCCGCTCATCAAACGGTGGATGGCATCCGGATCATCATGACGGATTCTTTCCACTTTTACATTCAGCGATTCCAGAAACGAGATATCGCTCGTTTCCCTTGCGGCCGCTGTCACCGTGTGACCAGCGAGAGCCAATTGTTCGGCCACATGGCTTCCGATAAAACCGGTACTTCCAAAAACAACTGCTTTCATCCATCTTCACCCATCCCCAATATTTACTAATTCTGCTTTCAACCCTATAATAAATGAAGCACTATAAAAAATAAATTAGTGATATTTTTTGAAGTTGCTATACTTTTGGATAGTATGAGGGAGATGAGCAAATGGAAGAACAGCGTGCAGGCTGTCCCATCGAACGGACAATGGGAATCATCGGAGGTAAATGGACCTTCATAATTTTAAGGGAATTGTTTTATGGCCCTAAAAGATTTGGAGAAATTCAAAAAACGTTAGATGGCATCAGTCCGCGTACGTTATCCATCCGTTTAAAAGAGCTGGAAGAAAAAGAGATTGTTCATCGGAAAATGTATTCTGAGATTCCACCGCATGTAGAATATTCCCTGACCGAAAAAGGACAGTCTCTTCGACCCGTCTTTAAATCCATGGAAACCTGGGGATACCATTGGAACGTATAAATGCATAAGAAAACAGCCATTCTTCTCAAAGAATGGCTGGGGTTAAACTTTATCGATCCTTTTTAAGCAGTGAATACGTATACGTATCATAGGCCTTTCCATTCTGATACATGTACTCTCTTAAAATACCTTCCTGTTGGAATCCCGCTTTTTTCAGCAAATAATTGGATGCATCATTATCCATAAACACGACTGCTCCGATTCTCGTTAAACCAAATTCGCCGAAGCCGTATTCAATCACTTTCGATACCGCTTCATATGTATAACCTTTTCTCCATTGATCCGGATGGATCTCATAGCCAATCTCAGCCCGCTTATGTTTTGGAGACCACGCGTTAAATCCAATAGTCCCGATGATCTTTTGAGTCCCTTTCACTTCAATGCCCCACCGGATTCCTCTTTTCTCCCTGTAGCTGTTGGCAAAGAACTGGACGAATCCTTCAGCCTGTCCGATATTCTCGAGAGGATCCTGCCCATAATACCGTGTTACCTCTTCATTTGAAAAACAAGCGAATATCTCCTCTGCATCATCCATGCCTATTTCTCTTAGTACCAATCTCTCTGTCTCTAGTATTGGAAACATTGCTTCCTCTCCCTATCCTCATTTTTTTCCAGGTGTTCCTTTTTATACAATACCATAAAAGGTTAATTTGACTTTTTTATAGAAAGAACAAAAAATTCCAGACCCTTTGCAGACATTTCGGGATACCTATCCGTTCCAAATTGACAGGGGTCTGGATCCTTATTACTTAGAAGACTTTAAGATGCGGTAAAGAACACTGCGCTTCTTGTCCAGCGTGGACAGAAATTCCTCTTCGGAAGCATCCACACTCAAAAATGACTTTCTTTTGATTTTTTGTGCAGTGACCTTTTTATTAATGTTCCAATTTTCTGATGTTACCTTAATGGTGATTCCTTTCAAGCCTCCTGCATCCTGCGGCAGTTTCTGCAGTTTAATTTCAGTGTATGATTTTCTTTCGTTGAGGTTTTTATCCAGCAAAATATCCGTTTTCAACAGGTTGCGTTTATCAAGCATTCCTGATTTCTTCATTTCAGGCAGCAACTCATTAAAGCTTTTCTTATTTTCCTGTAGAATCTGTTTGAGTTGAGCTGCTGTAACTGCTGTATCATCACCGGCCATTTTATTAAGATCATTCATGGTCCGAGCTAATTGTCTAAGTGCTTTTTCATTTTTCGAAAGATTATCCATAAATTTCAGTAATAAGCCAGGAGCTTCATTCGCATCGACTTCGGCATGAATCTTGTGGCCTTTTACATTCTGACCATGCACTTTATAACTGACATTCGTCTGTACGTTTATCCGTTTAGGATTTGGCAGATCCTTAACGACAGCTGCTAGCATCTTAGATTGCATATCTTGCATGGTTTGATTATTTGGCCCGGCGCTTTCAATTGGAATCCGTATCGCTTTAGAGGCTTGGTCTAGCAATAAAACCAATTGCTTCTTATCCATATATAACTGGAATGGAATCTTACCTTGTTTAAGCTGAACAAAACCGCCTATGGACATCGTATCGGCATTTTGCATTTTCGTTTGTGTGTGGATGACCATATTATCCAGCATTTCGAGAACATTTAAGTATTCTTTATCTTTTACCTCGGATTTCTTATAAGAAAGGTCAAGCGAAAAGACTGAATAGCTCTGCGATGATTTAATTTTGCCTTGGTTTAATAACATTTGGTTTAGATTGACGCCCTTCAATGGCTCACAGGCAGTCATTAAAAAGATAGACGCCATCATGACTAGGAACAGTTTTTTTAACATAGAAATCTCCTTTTATTATGTACTTTTCAGCCTTTCCTATTCTCTTTCTGGTAGTTCATACCTCCTCCTAACTCTCTGAAAATATAACAAATATATACAATTATACCATTATTAAATCCTGCTTTTTAGGATTTTTCACCCATATGTTATATCTTTTTCTTTCTTTTCATAATTGGGACAAATACAAAAAGCGCAATCCGTCATGCAGGAAAGCGCCTTCTCGTAAATACTGAATTATATAGGAAGTAAATCATTATTACACTTGCGATGAATAAAGATAATACCCGCTCTCCAAATGAACAACTTCCTGATCGTCCCCTGCCATGTAACCCCAGACCGGTTCATCCGCTTTTAAATAGTCCTCTACCTCAAATGACGACAAATCCACTCTGCACACTCTTCTGTTTCCCATATCTGAAACAAACAAGTGATTCCCCTTTACAAACACATGCTCCGGGTGGTCAAATATTTCGGCTTTAAAGCTCCACGGTTCTTGATCCCCAATTGAGGCTTCTTCTGCGAACGTTTCTAGTGAATAGCGCTTGATTGTATGATTCGTTGGATACGCACACCAAAACGATCCGCCTTGAATGGCTAAGCTGTAAATCGTGTCAAAGCCAAGATCCGTTTTCATCATGATTTCACCGTTTTTATTGAATCGATAGATATCATCATCCTGATAGTAATGAATCAGTACCGAACCATCATCCAGTTTCGCCCATGATGCATCCAAAGCTTTCCCGACTCCAAATTGCTGCAGGATTTTGGGATAAGCTGTTCCATAGCATGCTGTCCAGTACTCATCTTCACTGATTTGCTTTTGAACACTGAAATCGTGCACAAAGAACTTTTGATTTTCGCAAAAATAAAGGTGATTGTTTTGTGTAAAAACGCCTAAGACTGTGTTCCTTAAAATTTGTTTCATTTATAAACCATCTCCATTGAATAGCAACATGACGAACAAAATGATTTGATGCTGCAAAAGTATCTTCATTATAGTTAAGAATTTTCGTTTGGAGAGTTTGCAATGACGTTAAAGGAATTAATTGCAGAAATTAAAAAGTTAAATTTAGCAGAGCAACATCGGTGGTATCAGCTACGAACAAGTTTGTGTTTTAATAGCAAGAGACCGCCAAAAAGCCACGTATTCAGGTGTACTTGGTATGGGCAGAATTGTGAAAGCACAATTAGATAAGGCTATTGGTGCTAAATTAAGGACTGATCATACCCTTTGTACCGATGCTTGGAGGGCTTTTTCCACCTATGCAAGAAGCAAAGGAATGGAACATTATCGCTTTAAATCGGATGGGACGGAACGAGTCAAAGGGATTTATCATATACAATATGTTAACAACTATCACAGTAGATTCAAAGGTTGAATGCAACGATTTAATGGCGTAGCTACAAAATACCTCGACCATTATTTGAGTTGGTTTCAATTCTTAGATATTGTTAAGCATCGCACTGATAATGAATCAATAAGTAAAATGATTGTGGAGAGTTGTCTACTTTCAATTAATGAAACCTATGATTCATTAAGAACGTATCAGTATTAGAACTTAATTGTTACTTTACAGGGCAATCTTATAGAAAGGAGGTAACTTGGAATGGGAGTAGCTATCCTTATCGTTTTAATACCGTTCTTAATTTTCGCTATTTTACTATCAAAAGGAAAAGGAGCTTCATTACTTGCAGGGTATAATACAATGTCTGACAGTGAAAAGGCTCAATATGATGAGGTAGCTTTGTGCAAATTTATGGGGAAAATTATGTATGGTATTAGCTTTAGCCTATTATTATTTGCATTGAGTGAGATGTTAGTAAACCAAATTTTATTTATTATAGGTCTTATTTTACTTTTAACTTTTATTATTTTTGCATTGGTGTACTCAAATACAAGAAACAGATTCAAAAAGAATGTTTAATGGTAATATACAGATGACTTCATAACTTGAAGTCCTAAATTTATAAAACTAATCAACATTATACATTAACAAAGCCTATCAAAAAAAGCCATCACTTTACGTGAGGCCTTTGGTCATTTTATACGTTTTCCGTTGGAGTCGGTTTTGCATATCCTTCTTTGTATAGCTGATCGATTTCACTGCGGATTTCTTTTATGCTTTTCCCATTTTGATAATCAGCGACCGATTTGGCTGCGATCTCCATACAAACCCCGCACTTCGTTCCATGGTCATCCCATACGAGGCTTCCATCCTCTTTATTTTCAAATACAAAACAGTCATAGTTGTTCCGGTGTCCAGCCGAATCACCACAGCCGCAATAGCAGGGGATGGATTCAAGCAACTCCCTGTGTTTCGCCGCAGCTGTATAAATCCCCTGCATTTCCTTAGGTTTGTCTTCCAAAAATGAAGGAATAGCTTGGACGTTTTTGGTCTCTTCACGGATATCCCCGCTGGCATGTTCCTGATGGCCGGCATGTGCTTCTTCCTTTATTCCGCTGCCCGGTTCAGCTGAACAAGAGGCGAGCATCAATGTGGACAAGATACACATAATGAACAGTTTGATTTTCAAGTTTTTCAATCCTCCAGAACGCAGTATGTATGTTTAATCTTATCGATACCTCGAGA
Source organism: Bacillus sp. FJAT-42376 (assembly GCF_003816055.1). Classification (NCBI taxonomy): domain Bacteria; kingdom Bacillati; phylum Bacillota; class Bacilli; order Caryophanales; family Bacillaceae; genus Bacillus; species Bacillus sp. FJAT-42376. The sequence goes on along the minus strand of NZ_CP033906.1, from coordinate 1,326,683 downwards.
AGAATCAAGCGTTTTCACAATAACTACATATATGGCCTTTCTGTGCATGCAAAAAAAGCCGCTCCCCAAAGCGGCTCTTCCTCCCTCACAAATACTTCCGGTGCACACTCTTCCCATCGTACGTAAACATCACTTTTTTCCCTTCCAGCATGCTTTCCATGTGAACCGGACGGCCCCAGAGCTGGTGGACGTACGGGAGCACTTTCTCCAGATACTTGAGATCAAGTTCGATGTCTTCGTACCAGTGTTTTAAATACAGCTCATTGTTTTTCATATAGTCTCCGTCATTGACGGTGATGTATGGGAAACCGCCGTTGACGCGCATGCTGACGAGCTGGTCGCGGACGCCTTTCCAGTCTTTGCCGACGACTTTGTAGTCGCGGCCCTGCTTTTGGAACAGGTACATGTCTTCACGCAGGACGAGGTCTTTTGTGAGATAGTTTCGGATGAAGGAAATGTCGGATTCGATTTCCCGCACTTCGAACATTTTTTCACGGCCCGAGTTTGGCTTGACGCCGAGCCGTTTCATTTCCTCGGTCGGATTGTCATAGCGTTCTTCGATGTCCTCAAAGATTTTCAAGCCCAGGTAATACGGGTTGATGCTCGTTTTGGATGGGACAACGACCCCTGCGTTGAGCTTGGCGTATTCGATGGCTTCGCTTGAGGTGAGATCGAGTTCCCGCATGATGCGCTGATGCCAGTAGGAAGCCCAGCCTTCGTTCATGATCTTCGTTTCCAGCTGCGGCCAGAAGTACAGCATTTCCTCCCGCATCATCGTCAGAATATCCCGCTGCCAGTCTTCCAGTTCCCGGCTGTATTCTTCAATAAATAAGAGAAGGTCTTTTTCCGGGGACGGCGGAAAATGTTTTTTTCCTTTCTTCTTTTTTTCCGTTTTCTCCTGTTTGCTGTCGAGCTTCCACAAATCATCGTACGGGCTGTTTTTCGGGACGTCCTCATCTTCTTCATCATCCATGCTCCACGAAAGCTTCGGTCTCATCAAGGATGGATCGATGTGTTCCTGAATCGCGAGAACCGCATCGAGAAAATCCTCTACTTCTTTTCTGCCGTGGAGCACCTCATAATGCTTCACCCGCTCTGCCGTTGCGGCCATGCTCTCTACCATATCACGCTTCGTGTTGCCGAACCGGCAGTTGTTTTTGAAGAAGTCGCAGTGGGCCAGCACGTGGGCGACAATCAGTTTGTTTTGGACGAGTGAATTCGTATCGAGCAAAAACGCATAGCACGGATCGGAGTTGATCACGAGCTCATAAATTTTGCTTAACCCCAGATCATAATGAAGTTTCATCTTATGGAATTGTTTTCCGTGGCTCCAATGTGAAAAACGGGTTGGCATACCGTAGGCACCGAACGTATAAATAATGTCCGCGGGACAGATTTCATAGCGCATTGGATAATAATCCAGTCCAAACCCATCAGCGATTTCGGTAATTTGCTCAATCGCATATTGAAGGGATTCATGTTTTGATCCGCTCAAACGTCCTTCCCCCTTATCAAGTTCTTAACTCAATGTATGAGCTCTTGAAACAAAAAATGAAAGGGACCGCTTCTTTCCTTTTTATGTGAAAAAGATTTTGGATCACTTTTCAAGCGGAAATTCACAAAAAATTCATAATTGCACTTGATTTGGAGAGTTCTTTCTCGATTTAACGCAACAGTATGATACTATTAAAGTAAGATTCTAAAGCGGAGTTGTAGATATGAGACTGACTAATTATACCGACTATTCGCTGCGGGTTCTCATTTATCTGGCAGCGAAGGATAGAGAGAAACTATCCAACATTAAAGAAATTGCCGACGTTTACGGCATCTCCAAAAACCATTTAATGAAAGTTACCTATGAACTTGGCAAAATGGGCCTTCTAAGTACAACGCGCGGAAGAAACGGGGGCATTAAGCTCGCCCTTGATCCTTCAGACATCAATATCGGACAGGTTGTCCGCAAGACAGAAGACGATTTTAATATTGTAGAATGCTTCGATCCGGAGACCAACCATTGTGTCATATCCCCTGTTTGCGGATTGCGGCATGTGTTGAATAAAGCACTTCAATCCTATTTGCAGATCCTGGACGGCTATACACTTGCAGACCTTGTGAAAAACCAGCGCCAGCTGCAGGACCTTCTCGGAACAAGCTAAAAAAGACCGGCCGCATTGTCCAATCGGACACAGCGGCCGGTCTTTCGTTTAGGGTGGACGACTTTATTTTAGGTTGACAATTTTGTTCAGTCCGCACGGTTGCGTTTAATCTCCGTCTTGTCGAATCCCTCCGAAAAATCGATATCTCACTAATTTCGCCGATATCTCACTAATTTCGCAGATATCGTGTTATTTTCCTCGATATTTCATTATTTTCATCGATATAAAAAATTCTGGCGGCATCATTTTAGCTGGGGTCATTCTCTTCGCGGCTTTATCCTTCTCTGTCTTGGCATTTTCATTTTATTGGATTTCCACCGATAAAACCGGAGTTTCTCCATTATCCTTGCCGCATTGTATCAATGTGTAATCTGTTTGCTCCTACCCTTTCTTCTTTTCAATCGCTTTGCAGGAGGCATAGGTTACTTCTTCGCTTCCGTATTGATCCCTCGATGAATCATGCCTTAGTTTAATCAGCTTGCCGTCGAATTCAAGGTCTTGAAGGATTGGATCTCCTTCAGTCGTATAGCTCACAATTCGGATCTGGTCCTTTATCCCTTTTTCAGCATGCTCTGTAAATTCGGCAAAGCGTTCGAAGTTTTTGATTTCTCCATGTGTATTGATTATATCCTCGCTGGAAGGGGTATATCCATTAAAGGGATTGATTCCGCTGCATCCGCTCATTGTCATTCCAATACCCACCATGAAACAAACCATCCGCTTTTTCATGTACCACCGCCTTTCTTTCCACTCTACCATAATCTCCCTTTATAAGCAGCACACCCACATTAAAATCATTACAATTAAATATTGACTATTAGAATATAAACTATATAATAATAATTATTGATAGAGTGAAAGGGAGGCTATAACATGACTGAAAATAATCGACCAAATTTAACGACGAATCAAGGGGTGCCTGTCGGGGATAACCAGAATTCACGAACAGCGGGCCAGCGCGGTCCTACACTTCTCGAAGACTATCATTTGCTTGAAAAAATCGCCCATTTTGACCGCGAACGGATTCCGGAGCGAGTCGTGCATGCCCGCGGAGCCGGCGCTCACGGTGTTTTTAAAACGGAGACAAGCATGGTGCCGTTTACCCGTGCCGATTTCTTAAGTGAAGAAGGAAGAGAAACTCCTGTCTTTGTCCGGTTCTCAACCGTTATCCATTCCAAAGGATCACCGGAAACTCTTCGCGATCCGCGCGGATTTGCCGTTAAATTTTATACAAACGAAGGAAATTATGATCTTGTCGGAAACCACTTGCCAGTATTCTTCATCCGCGATGCGATGAAATTCCCGGATATGGTTCATTCCTTAAAGCCGTCACCTGAAACGAATATTCAGGATCCGGACCGCTATTGGGATTTTATGTCCCTTACCCCGGAATCCACCAATATGATGACGTTCCTGTTTTCCGATTATGGAACACCTGCTGATTACCGTCACATGGAAGGCTTCGGCGTCCATACCTTCAAATGGGTAAACGCTCAAGGGAATGTAGTTTACGTGAAGTATCACTGGAAGCCAGTTCAGGGCATTAAAAATCTGACCGCTGAAGAAGCAGCTGAAATCCAAAAAACGGATTTCAACCATGCGACACGCGACCTTTTTGATGCGATTGAAAAAGGAGATTATCCGCAATGGGAATTGCATGTTCAAGTTATGCCGCTTGATGAATACGACAGCCTTGACTTCGACCCATGCGACCCGACCAAAACTTGGCCTGAAGATGAATATCCGCTTCAGAAAGTCGGAACGATGACTTTGAACAAAAATCCGGAAAATTTCTTTGCAGAAGTGGAGCAGGTCGCCTTCTCCCCAAGCGCATTGGTGCCTGGTATTGAAGCGTCCGAGGACAAACTGCTTCAGGGCCGCCTGTTCTCCTACCCGGATACACAGCGCCACCGCCTTGGGCCGAACTACATGCAGATCCCGGTGAACTGCCCGTATGCCCCGGTCCGCAACAATCAGCGTGACGGCTTCATGCAGACGAAACAGCAAAATTCTCCGGTGAACTATGAGCCGACCCGGCATTCGGATGCCCCTCAAGAAGCTCCAGCCTTCCGCGACAGCGTTCAGCCGCTTCCTTCAGGCTACATCACGAGGGAAAAAATCGAAAAACCGAACGACTTTAAGCAAGCCGGTGAAAAATACCGCAGCTATACAAAAGAAGAGCAGGACAATCTGATCAAAAATCTGACTGATGACCTGCAGGGTGTTCACGAACGCACAAAACTTCTTGCGATTTGCAATTTCTACCGTGCGGATGCAGAATACGGCCAGCGTTTAGCTGACTCCCTTGGAATTGATATCAGCGCCTACACCGCTCAGCTTAGCAGAATGTAAGACCAATTATTCTCATTTATTCTCAGCAATTGAGAAAAAAGTCACCCTTCAGCGGGTGACTTTTTTTGGTTGAAGCGATTGCTGTACATGCTCTGAAAATTTCTCCGGATAGGTATGAGGCATTCCTTCATACTCTGTCAGGCGGCATGGTACTTTTTGCTCTTCGAGGTGCTTCGTCATTTTAATGGTTTCCTCATAAAACGGATCCTCTGTTCCCGTGACGATCCAGCCGCTGACTCCACTTCTCCCATTCAGCTTAAGATCCTCCTCACGAATAGCCGGAACCACTGCGTAAAATTCATTCGTTTTTTCAAGCTCTCCGTTTAGAGTAAGCTCGATTGCAAGCTTGCCTCCCTGCGAAAAACCGGCAAGAATGATCCGGTCAACGTCTGGGTATTTCTCTGTTATTTTTTTCACAACACTTTTAATTTCTGCTGTTGCCTTCTCTCTGTTGTCCCATCCGAATGCTTCATAACCTGCGGCCTGGGAAGATTGGGGGAAGGCGTATAAGTAGTCTCGGACAGACCTTTCATTCATCCAATATGGAATGGTATCCTCCATATTTCCCCCGCGTCCATGAAGGACAATAATGGCTGCGGACGGATCCTGATTTCCATGAAATTCAATTTGCGGCTTGGCCTCTTTGGCCGCCTGCTCTTTCCGTTTTTCACATTCGTCTATCAGATGATTGAATGCTTTTTTCCCGCGCAGGGGTTCTAAATCCTGATCGCATTTCAGCAAATCCGGATTCCACCAGAATCCTTTATTGAATGCCTTCTGCAAAGCCTCCAATGCCTGATCCGGTTCATGATTGATGCAGAGCACACAAGCTTTCCAAAAGCTGAATTTATGAAGCTTTTCAGGATGCTTTGGTTCTTCCTGCAAAATAAGTGCGTAGGCCTCATCCCATTCTTTTTGGACAAATAACGAAATCAGCTTCTTTTCCGTATCATGAAACATCTATGAATCCGCCCCTTTCCCTGCATGCCTAACTATACCACCGGGGAGAGATGGAGAAACGTTCAGATCTTTTTTACATGCACTTTTTTCGGTTCACTCGTCTCAGGATTTACGGTTACTTCAACAATCAGCACCAGGGGATGGCGGTTTTTCCCGGCTGCTTCCACCCTGTAGTAATCGAGCGCATCGCGCCCTGATGGTTTTCTTCCTTTATAGGAAAAAGTACGGATTGCCGCATCCGGAAATGTTCCTTGAACAGCCTGAAGCGCATATTCTCCCTCTTCTTTCAGCTGTTCTTCTTTATGAAAGTACACCCCGGCAGAGTCGGCACAAAACACAGCAAATAAAAGAAAGGCAAAGGATTTCACCCAGTATCCCGATTTCAACTCAATCTCCTCCGCTTGGATGTTTTCTTTATTTTGTCCTGAACGAAGCAAATTAATCTTATTCCGGAAAGTAACTCCCAATCCGTAAACATGCGAAAGCCAAGTTTTCCCCGGAGATATTAGCCGCCCGGCAGCACACATTAAGAAGGACTCCTAAACAAAGGAGGAAAGTCATTTGGACAACGTTGATTATGACAAAGCCCTGTATTACACGCACAGGTCACAGTGGGATAACCTGCTGATCTTGATGGTGCGCACCCATGATGATTTTCTTTCCAAAAAAATTGAGCATTTCCTTCATGCCTACAATTTCGAGCATGATTATACGATGATTGAGCAGAATCTATATACACTCCTTCGTTACATTGACCATGCTTCCCATCAAGATATTCAGGAAGAAGCTCTTCCTTTCACATAAAAAAAAGGGAAGGCACGCGCCTTCCTTTTTTATTATCCCTTTATTATTTCTTTAGAGATGTTTACATAAAGAGTGAGGTCATTTATTAAATCCCGGACCAGTTCAGCCGGCTCTTCCTTCACGGTTTTCGCTTCCATGTCAAAGCAATGCGGATCCAGAACAAGCTGCTTTGGAATCGCGTTGGCATAAAGCGCCCTCATGATTGTCCTCATCTGATTCAGCGTATTAATGCCGCCTTTTCCTCCGCCTGCAACCGATACTAATGCGACGGGCTTTTGGGCAAAATAACCGCTGTTCAGAAAATCCAGAGCATTTTTCAAAGCACCGGCCACTCCGCCATGGTATTCAGGAGATATGAGAACAAAGCCATCCGCTTTTTCCGCCGCGGCTTTCAGTTTTTTCACTTGTGAATCATCTGCCTGAGCTTCTTCACCCGTGTACATCGGCAATCCAAAACTCGATAAATCGATCAATTCGGTTTGATGCGCCTCTGAAATGTGTTTGGCTGCAACCGCGGACCGTCCATGTTTTCTTGGGCCTCCGCTTAGGACTAATAGGTTCATCTGATTTCCTCCTATGCCAATCCTTCTCTCACTGCGAGCAGCGCCGCTTGTGTGCGGTCGGATACCTGCAGCTTTGGAAGGAGATTGGATACATGTGATTTTACTGTTTTCTCTGTAATAAACAGGGATGCGGCAATCTCTCTGTTGCTTTTGCCTTTCGAGATTTCTTTTAGTACTTCAAGTTCTCTGGCCGTTAATTCAGCAAAGGGATTCGTCTCTTTTTTCCCGCCCGCCAGATGGGCAAGGACATGATTGGTTACCTTGGGATGAAGCTTATGTTCGCCGTTTAGAACAGCACGGATTGTGCGGGCTAGTTCTGCGGGGTCCACATCTTTAAGCTGGTAGCCGCTTGCACCCGCTTGAATAGCCGGAATGACGTGATCCTGGTCCGCATAGCTCGTTAGAATGATGATGCTGATGTCAGGAAAAGATGCTTTAATCAATTTCGCTGCTTGGATCCCATCCATTTCCGGCATGCTTAAATCCATGAGAATCAAATCAGGCTTCAAGTCTCCCGCCATTTTCAGCGCCTCGGCCCCATTTGACGCCTCCCCTGTAATTTCCATATCTTTTTGCATGCCCAGAAAAAAGCCTAGCCCTCTCCTGACAACCGGATGGTCATCCGCAATAAGAATTCGAATCATGATCCTTCGGCTCCTTTTAATGGAATGGTCACTTGAATGGAAGTTCCGGACCCGGGTTTGCTGCGGATGGAAAAGGTCCCGTTAAGCTGTTCCGCTCTCCGCTTCATTCCTTGAAGACCGAGGGAAGGAAGATCAGCTTCAGGACATTTAAACCCTCTTCCTTTATCCTGAATCACCAGCTGAACCTTTGAACTGGATTTGGAGAGGGTCATTTCGGCAAGATTTAATCCGGAATGCTTCCTGCAGTTGTTAAGCGCTTCCTGCCCAATCCGCCATAAACTTTCTTCAAGCAATGAAGGAAGCGTATGAACTCCTTCCGTATGAAGAACCAGATCAAGTCCGAGCAAATCCGCATACTGCTTAAGGGCACAGGCTAATCCTTTTTCAAGCCCCGGCGGACGAAGCTGCCAGATGAGTGCTTTCATTTCATTGAGCGCATCCTGGGATAATCCCTGCATATAACGAAGCATGTCTTTCAGATGTTCATCCTCCGTCATTTCTCTCATCCCCCCCGCCGTGAGCGAAATGGAAAACAGCAGCTGGCTGACCGAATCGTGCAAATCCTGGGCAAGGCGGTTCCGCTCTGCCGCAAGCGCAAGCTGCTGCTCTTTTTCGGTCAGCTGAATCCGCTTAATCGCTGACCCAATCTGAAGAGCAACCGATTCCAGCAAGGCAAGCTCCTCATCTGAAAAATGAGACTTCCCCGGCGCTCCAACGTTCAGCAAGCCGAACCGCTCTCCCCCTGCATGGAGGGGAACGGTTGCATGATGCGACATTCCTTCTGTATCCCCGTATTGATGCTCCTCTGCCTCATCAATCCGCTTGCAGCTGAGAATATTGGCCGCTTTCTTCAAGCGTCCATCGCTGAAACGGTCCAGGCACCAGCAGCTCTTTCCCCCGCACATCACCCGCTTATCGTCAAAAAGCAGGGCGTCCGGAAGGGAGTAATCGGCAGCGAGGAATTTCTCCCCTTCTTCATTCACAAGATAAATCCAGCCCGATTTCATTTCAATCAGCTGAACAAGCTCCTTCAGCACATCCGGAAGCAGCTTCTGCAGTTCACTGCCCTCATTTAATTTTTCCGCAATCACCTTCAAAGCGCCCAGCTCTTTCATCCTTCTTTGATCCTGATTCATCCCGTCTCTCTCCTTCTCTCTAGATAGTATATCAGGAAAAAGCGGAATATTCTTACATGAAAAGAAGGAATTGTGTCTCATACTTTGGTTGGAGAGATGGAGAGCTGGGAAAGGGGCTTCAGAGGGAGCGGCGGCAGCATTAGCCGGTGCCTGCCGTATGTTTGATATCAAGAGCTGTAAATTTGTACCTTATAACGATTAAAAAACCCGCCATCCAGGATGACGGGGGAAAGTGTGAAATCACTTCGCATGATGGCTGTAAGTCCATTCAGTAAGAGCGGTTTTCACTTATAGCCATGTACCGAAGTGATTTCTCCTCTTACGGTTTCAAATCCATGTCTTCGGGTTTGACCCATTTTGTCCGGCGGGTCCATTTGTATCCGAGCCACGCTGAAAGAAATATTGGAAGTCCTATATAGGTGACGAGCATTCCGTTCCAGTCGATTGGCCCTCCTAAAAACGCCTGGTAGTTCTGTCCGAGGATGATAAACAGGCACAGCATGCCGGCAAGGATCGGTCCAAGCGGATACCATTTGGCGCGGTACGGGAGGTCTTCGAGACGGTTGCCCTGTGCAAGGTAGCCTTTTCTGAACCGGTAATGACTGACCGCGATTCCCATCCATGCGATAAATCCCGTCAGTCCGGAAGCGTTCAGCAGCCAGAGAAAGACGGTGCCTTCGCTGTAAATGGAGCTTAGGAACGCAAGCATGCCGACGAATGCCGTGAGCAGCAAAGCAAAGATCGGGACTCCGTTTTGGTTTACCTTTTTCAAAAACGCCGGGGCTTTTTGTTCTTTTGCCATCACGTAAAGCATCCGGGTTGCGGCATACAGTCCGGAATTTCCGGCTGACAGGACGGAGGTGAGGATGACAGCGTTCATTACGGAAGCAGCAAACGCAATCCCTGCCCGTTCAAATACGAGAGTGAACGGACTCATCGCAACATTGCTTAAATCGCCGCCCATCAGGCGCTCGTCCGTGAATGGAATGATCATGGCGATTACAAAGATCGCGAGCATGTAAAAGAGCAGAATTCTCCAAAAAATCTGTCTGATCGCGATTGGAATGTTCTTTTTCGGATGATCACTTTCTCCTGCAACGATGCCGACAATTTCGGTTCCCTGAAAGGAGAAGCCGGCAATCATCAGGATTCCAAGGATCGCAAGCGGTCCTCCGTGGAAGGGCGCATCCCCCGCGGTGAAGCCGCTGAATCCTGAGGTTTGTCCTGAAAGGATGCCTGTGATCATCAGCAGCCCCGTGATAATAAACACGATGATGGCTGCCACCTTGATCATGGAGAACCAGTATTCAGCTTCGCCGTATTTTTTCACCGGCATCAGATTCAATCCTATAATCAACAGAAGAAACAGGGCGTTCCACATGAGAGAGGAAGAATCAGGAAGCCAATACTTCATCAATATGGCTGCGGCCGATGTCTCGACGGCAAGTGTAATGGCCCAGCTGAACCAGTAATTCCATCCAAGCGCGAATCCGAAAGCAGGATCCGCGAATTTTGAAGCGTACGTACTGAACGAGCCGGTTACCGGCATATAGGCAGCCATTTCCCCAAGGCTAGTCATCAGCAGATACACCATGATTCCAATGATCGAATAAGCGATGAGCGCACCGCCGGGGCCTGCGGAATAGATAGAGGCGCCGCTTGCCAAAAAGAGGCCCGTGCCAATGCTTCCGCCAATCGAGATCATCGTTAAATGCCTTGCCTGAAGGCCCCGCTGCAAATCATTGACTGCTTTGCTTTTCGGCATCGGCAGCACGGCCGGCCTGTCTTTTACCACTGCTTGTTTCATCCATGTTCATCCCTTTCCGTTTTCATAACGAATGATGAAACACATGGAAACTAGCTCGTGTCGCCTGACATGGTCCACTCTCCTATCCTTTATCGGTTGGATTCGCCACTACGAGAACATCATAATTTCTTGTTTCTTTGAGCAGATTCTGAACCACTCTTCCCTTCCATAATTCTTCTACCCTTGACCTTGACGTATGGCCGACAATGAGCTGGGTTGCTTTTTTATCAATCAGCTGGATCACGATGTTTTGAACAATTTTCCCGGACTCTTTTGTTTCTCTCAGTAAAAACACTCCGCCGAGGCGCTCTGTCAGCATCTTTGCTTTTTTCAAGAGGGCTTCCTCATCCATTGAAAGAGGTGCCGGACCTTTCACGAACATCACATACCATTTCGCTTTAAGCCGGTAGGAAATGCGGAAGCCTCTCCGGATCAGCCTTTCGCTTTCAGGACGGAGATTGATGCAGACGAAGATGGTTTCCTGCTTTCTCCACGGCCCCCGCATCGTCTGGTTCCGCTCAAGAGATTCAAGCCTTTCATCTACATCGTCTGCGACTTCCCTTAGTGCAAGTTCTCTAAGGGCAATCAGATTTCCGGTTTTGAAAAAATTCTGAAGCGACTGCTCGACTTTTTCCCTGGCGTATATATTTCCCTCTCTCATCCGCTGCCTGAGGGCTTTTGGTGAAATATCAATCAGCTCGATTTCATCTGCTGCGGTTAAAACCCGGTCCGGAATCGTCTCACGCACTCTGACTCCGGTAATTTGCTCCACGCTGTCGTTCAGGGATTCGAGGTGCTGAATGTTTACCGTGGAAATGACGGATATTCCCGCCTCCAGAATTTCTTCTACATCTTCATACCGTTTCAAATGCTTGCTGAAAGGGACATTCGTATGGGCGAGCTCGTCAACCAGCACGACCTCTGGGTTCCGGGCGATAATCGCAGCCGTATCCATTTCCTCTAAGGTGACATTTTTGTATGGGATCTGTTTTCTCGGAATGAGCTCAAGCTCCCCTACCTGCTCCTCCGTTTCCTTCCGTCCATGGGTTTCGAGGAGACCGATGGCAATGTCGATGCCTTCTTTCTTCAATTCGTTCGCTTCTCTCAGCATCGTGTAGGTTTTCCCGACACCCGGCGCGGCACCGATATAGATTTTCAGCGTTCCCCTCCGGATTTTGCTGATTTCATCGGCCATTTCATCAGCGGAGAGCCGCTTGAAAGGATTAACGGGGAGCTCCGTCTGCTTAGCTGGCAGCAGCCGCTCTCCTTCCGCTTCCGTCCGGTCCGGGACAAGGAAAATATCGATGTTCCTTGTGTGGCGGAGAATCTTATTGACAACCGAGCCTTGAATCCGCTCTTCCCACACACTCTTTTTGGAATGTCCCATGACAATTCGGGTAATGTTTTTCTTTGTTGCATAGGAAACGATGGCGGAAGGTGCATCTTCCTTCAAGAGCGGCAGCTCCTCGAATTTCCCTTCCAGTTTTTCGGTCAGTTTTTTCATCGACCGTTTAAAGGCTGCCTGTTCCGAGGTGATGGACCGGTTGTGCGGGATAAAGCAAACAACATTCAGGGTTCCGCCGAGCCGTTTGGCAATCTGGTGGCCTCTTCTGATTAAGATGGAGCCGTTCCAGTGATACTGCGCAGTAACGAGGATCCGCTCCGAGGCACCGGAGGCTCCGATCAGCCCTTGTTTTTCCCGGTATTCCTCAAGATCCTCTCCTACTTCGCCTGCCAAAAAACGAAGGGACAGCTCACGCAATGCACTCAGGCTCCCCTGGCTGAACAGTTCCCCGTACAGACCTTCCGGACATCCCTCCTGAAGCCTTTTTAAAATCGCTTCGGGAGGAACATCAAGAAGCTTGACTTCGTCTGCCCGGGTTAATGTATCCTCCGGCAGGCATTCCTCAATTTTCACCTTAAAACCCGTGAGCTTTTCGGCGATCTGCCTGGCCCCGCTCAGCTCATAAATGTTCAGCGTGGTGATGACCGAGATTCCGTGCTCAAGCAGCTCGAGGACATCGTCCAGTCTGCTCGGATGATCTGCTCCGGGACGGTTTCTTTTGGCCAGATTATCGACGAGCACCACCTCTGGATTCCGTTCAATGAGGTGCTCCATGTCCAAGTCATAGCGAATGCTTTCTCCCCGCCGCCACTGGATGGGAAGAACCGTTTCAAGCGTCCCGATTTTCTCTTCTGTTTTCGGGCGGTTTTCCCCCCTGCCGACGACACCGATCACAACGTCCAGCCCTTTTTTCTTTAAAGAATGGCCTTCGAGCAGCATATGATACGTTTTTCCCGCACCGCTGACCGCTCCTAAAATAATTTTCAGACGGCCGCGATGGAGCTTGGAAATGGAGTCCAGCAGTTCCTCAGGTGATTTTCGTCTAAATTGGTCAGCCATCGCTTCCGCCCCCCTTATTCATTACTTTTCCTTGCTAAGTTCCATGTTCAGTTCCAGAACATTGACTCTCGGCTCTCCGAACAATCCAAACTGACGGCCTTCTGTATGTTTTTTCACCATTTCCTTCAGCTCGTTTTCATCGAGATTGCGAAGCTTGGAGATTCTCGGAATCTGAATTTCTGCAGCCATCGGTGAGATGTGCGGGTCCAGACCGGAGCCGGAGTTGGTCAGCAGGTCCGCCGGAATGTCGCTTTTCTTCACATCCGGATTCGCCTTCAGGAACGCTGCGATATCTTTTTTCGTCCGCTCAATCATCTCCTCATTGGATGGTGCGTAGTTTCCGGATCCGGAACCTGCTGCATTGTTTTCAATAGAAGAAATACGCCCGGTAAAGTAGGAAGGATCTTTAAATGTCTGGCCGATCAGCTCAGAGCCGATCACCTTTCCGTCTTTTTCAATCAGACTTCCATCCGCTTTTGCGGGCATGACCGCTTGTGCAATGCCTGTCATAAGAAGGGGATAGACGATTCCGCAGATGACAAGAAGCACTAGGGCAATTCGTAAATTTTTAAGCATAATTTTCACCTTTTCTCTCGATTTAAAATACAGATAGAATCATATCAATGAGTTTAATTCCAACAAACGGAGCGACGACACCGCCAAATCCATAAATAAAGAGGTTGCGGTTCAATAGCTTCGTTGCGCTCATCGGAATGTATTTAACGCCTTTCATCGCAAGCGGAATCAGCATCGGTATAATAATCGCGTTAAAAATCAGAGCTGATAAAATGGCGCTTTGCGGCGAATCAAGCTGCATGATGTTCAGCGCCTGCATCTCTGGAATCGCAAGCATAAACATCGCAGGGATAATAGCAAAATATTTCGCTATGTCATTGGCAATACTGAAAGTGGTCAGTGCTCCACGGGTCATGAGCAGCTGTTTGCCGATTGCCACCACTTCAATGATTTTCGTAGGATCCGAGTCTAGGTCCACCATATTGGCTGCTTCCTTTGCAGCAATGGTTCCGCTGTTCATCGCAAGACCAACGTCTGCCTGAGCAAGGGCTGGCGCGTCATTCGTTCCATCCCCGGTCATGGCGACCAGTTTTCCTTCCGCTTGTTCTTTTTTGATGACCGCAATTTTATCCTCAGGCTTTGCTTCGGCAATGAAGTCATCTACTCCTGCTTCGCGGGCAATGGTCGCGGCTGTCAGCGGGTTATCCCCTGTACACATAACCGTTTTTATCCCCATTCTGCGGAGCTCATCAAAGCGTTCTCTCATCCCTGGTTTCACGGTATCTTTCAAATAAATTAAGCCGAGGATACGATTTCCGTCTGCCACGGCAAGCGGAGTGCCGCCCTCTGTTGCAATCATCGTCGTCTGATCATCAAGATCGGAAGGAATCGTTCCGCCCTGTTCCTTTACATATTCCTTAATCGCATCAACGGCCCCTTTTCTCACCCTTCGGCCGCCGGCAAAATCCGTTCCGCTCATCCGGGTTTCCGCTTTAAACTCGACCCCTTCAGCGCCATCGCGTTTCTCTTCCGCCGCTCCCTGCTTTCTCGCAAGCTCGATCACGGAGCGGCCTTCCGGTGTTTCATCGAAAAGAGAGGTTTCCATCGCGACTCTGTTCAGTTCGGTTTTACTTGTCCCCCCAACGGCTACAAAGTCAGCAGCCATCCGGTTTCCGTGTGTAATCGTTCCGGTTTTATCGAGGATAATGGTGTTGATGTCCCCTGCAGCCTCAACGGCTTTCCCTGACATTGCAATGACATTAAACTGTGTGACACGGTCCATTCCGGCAATCCCGATCGCGGAAAGCAAGCCGCCGATCGTCGTTGGAATGAGACAGACTAGCAAAGCGACAAGCGTCGCGATTGGAACTGCAGCGTCCACATAAGACGAGATGGGAAGCAGTGTCGCGCAAACAATCAGGAAAATCAGGGTTAAGCTGACAAGTAAGGTATTCAGCGCAATTTCATTCGGTGTTTTTTGGCGTTTCGCCCCTTCGACCAGGCCAATCATCCGGTCAAGGAAGGATTCCCCGGGATCCGTCGTAATTCTGATCTTAATCGCATCACTGATAACCTTTGTTCCGCCCGTCACCGAGCTGAAATCACCGCCCGACTCTTTAATGACAGGCGCTGACTCACCGGTAATGGCGGATTCATCAATCGCTGAAACCCCTTCTATGATTTCTCCGTCACTTGGAATCAGTTCATTCGCTTCCACCAGGACAAGGTCGCCTTTCCGTAAATCCGTCGAGCTGACAACCTTATAGGAACCATCCTTCTGAAGAAGCTTTGCTTTCGTATCCTGCTTCGTTTTTTTCAGGGAATCGGCCTGCGCCTTTCCCCGGCCTTCCGCTAATGCTTCAGCAAAGTTAGCAAAAAGGATGGTGATAAACAGGATGATGCTGACAATCCCGTTATACCCGGCACCTTCCCCAGGACCGAACAGGCTTGGAGCCAAAGTGAGGATAAGGGTGACTATAAACCCGATTTCCACTACGAACATAACTGGGTTTTTCGCCATCGTCATGGGATTTAATTTTTTAAAGGCATCAATTGAAGCCTGTTTGACAATATCATTTGTCATCGTCGCTTTCCGCTTCGTATTCATGATCTTGCTCCTTCTCTTCTCTTTGTATTAGTTCGCAATCGTCAGCCATTCTGCAATCGGTCCCAGTGCGAGCACAGGGAAGAATGTAAGGGCTCCAACCACAATAACGGTGAATACCAGAATCGTCATAAACGTCAAATTATCGGTTTTAAATGTTCCAAGTGTTTCAGGCACCGGCTTTTTGCTGAGAAGCGACCCGGCCGCAGCAAGCATAGCGATAATGGATAAGTAGCGTCCAAGCAGCATCACAATCCCTGTGGAGATATTCCAGAACGGTGTATTATCGCCAAGGCCCTCAAATCCGGATCCATTGTTCGCAGCAGATGAAGTGAATTCATACACAACCTGTGAAATGCCGTGGAAACCGGAGTTGGAAATCGCGGATGAGCCCATTTCAGTAGCCAGCGCGATGGCCGAAGGAACAAGAATGATCAGCGGATGAACAAGAATCGTAATCGCGATCAGCTTCATTTCTTTTGCTTCAATTTTTCTTCCAAGGAATTCCGGCGTTCTTCCGACCATCAGGCCAGCGAGGAAAACACCGAGAATCGCATACATCAGAATATTGATCGTACCGACACCGTCACCGCCGAAGATGTTGTTCAGCATCATCAATCCGAGCGGAACCATTCCGCCAAGCGGCGTCAGCGTATCATGCATATTGTTGACGGTTCCTGTTGTAGCCGCCGTTGTGACCGTTGTAAACAAGGCACTTTGGGCAATTCCAAACCGGACCTCTTTCCCCTCCATACTTCCGTTTTCCTGGGAAAGTCCGATGTTTGCAAGCGCCGGGTTTCCGTTGCTTTCAGCAAAATAGGCAGTAGCCAGGAAGGCAAGGAAAATGATGCCCATGGAGCCAAACAGGATCCACCCCTGCTTGCGGCTTTTCGCCATGTGCCCAAAAGCAAACGGCAGCGATGCGGGAATCAGGAACATTGAAAGAATTTCCAATACGTTTGTAAATGGATTAGGATTTTCAAAAGGATGGGCCGAGTTGACTCCGAAAAATCCTCCGCCGTTAGTACCCAAGTGCTTAATGGATTCAAGTGCCGCAACCGGCCCGCGGGCAATTTGCTGCTGTGCTCCTTCAAGGGTTTCAGCGTTTACTGTACCGCTAAATGTCTGCGGAACACCCTGGCTGACTAAAACAAGACCCACCACGATGGAAAGCGGAATAAGGATCCGGGTATGGGCACGCACGAGGTCCACATAAAAGTTCCCCATGCTCTTTTGCCCGGTCAGGCCTCTAAAAAAGGCAATACAGATGGCAAGCCCGGTTGCAGGCGTCGTAAACATTAAATACATGATGACCATCATCTGGGACAGATAGGATAATCCCGACTCGCCGCTGTAATGCTGAAGGTTCGTATTCGTTAAGAAGCTCGAAATCGTATTAAAGGATAAAAACGGGTCCATTGCGGCAATTCCGCTCGGGTTTCCCGGCAGAACATGCTGCAGTCTGACAACGAGATAGGTGATGGCAAACATCGCGATGTTGGAAAGCAAAGCGGCTAGCGCATATTGCTTCCAGGTCATCGATGAAAGCTTTATTCCTGATAACTTATAGATGATTTTCTCAAAGCCGAACACCCGGTCCAGCTTCGTCTCTTCCAGCGAAAAGGCGCGTGCAATATATTTCCCCATCGGAATAGCCAGCAGCACGACAAGCAGCAGGACAACTCCTATTTGAACAAAATCCATGATTTTCTCCTCCGGCATTCGAATTAATATTTTTCAGGATGAATAAGGGCATCAATTAAGTAGGCTGACAAACCAAGTACGAGAATCAGTAAAAAGATCATTCCGCCACTCCTATTCTTTTATGACTTTTTCACAAAATACGATAAATCCGTAAAACAGACCGAAGCATATAACGGCGATCCCTATCGCTGCAATGTCCATACGCGACCTCCCAAATTGAGTTCAATGAATGATAAGCAGGAAGGCGGCTGCCTCCGCCGATTGTTCTCCTGAGTGCTCCCTCCAGGGGATGGAGCAGTCCCGAAAACAAAAAATAGACCAATGCTTACTCCTTCCCCGGGCAAATCTTAAGAAAGCTCCGGCACCTGATGGGCAGGGCCAAGCAAAGATTTGTTGATTCGGAGAAAAAGCACTCATTGGTCTACGTTACGTCCAGCAAGCCAGAAGCTTCCTTTACGTCCAGTCTCCCAGACTTTTTCACTTATCCATTCACATGTTCAGTTTGTAAGCAAAATAAAAAGACCAGCGGAATGAAGGTTTTTTTTGCAGAGTTTATTAAAAAACTCCATAAAAAAACACCTTACTTAAGGCGGTCATGGACCTCCTTCGCTTTAGCCGACGAAGTTAGCTGACGGGTAGGATGGCGAAAGAGTTTCTCATCCTTTCTGCTGCTGCAGAATTAACCCCAAAAAATTGGTTCCTCCGTTCCCTGTGTGACAGGGACTAAGCCGTCTTTAATTGTTTCTTACGAGATTTATTTTAATCCTGCTGAACAGCAAAGTAAATACCTGGTTAATCATCATATCCATTCATATTTCCTTATATTTTGCCTTTATTCATTAATATCGCAACCCAGGATAAACTTTTCACATTATTTCTCCATTTTTCTCCTGTTGACAAACTTTTTCCTCCTGATTAAGATTAGCTGGAAATCAAACGGGTTATGGAGGACATGGGTTTGCCTTATACAACGAAAAAGAAACTGGAAGCAGACGTAAGCGAAGCATTAATCAAATTTCAGCGCGAGCTGATCGGCAGAGGTCCTCAAGAAGCCAAAACGTATATCATGAGGGACATGGTCATTACCCGATTCAAAGGAGTCATGACGGTTGAAGAGAAGCACCTGGTCGAACGGGATGACGGCCGAAAACTCGTCAAGCACATGAGACAGCTGCTGAGGGAAATGTACAGCGAAAAATACGAAGAAATCATTGAAGGACTGACCGGCTGCAAAGTTCTGTCCAGCCATAGCGATATCAGCACAAAAACCGGCGAACGCATCGAAATGTTTATCATGGATCAGGATTTGGAGCGGCTCATGGAGTCTGCGTCTGCCTGTTCTTCTCAAGGGGAATAAAAACGCGGTTGGGGCGGAATGGGACGGTGGACTTTGGAGTGGGTGCGGCTGATGGCTCGTTTTGGGCGGGTGGCGGGTGGCGGCTCGCTTTTTTCAGCTGGCGGTGCCTGTCCCCTGCTATTTCACCGTACTAAAGCTCTGGTACCTCTCCTGCAAACCCTTGCTGCACAAGGGATCATCGGACTTTGCCTCTGTCCCCCGCTGCGGTGATGAATGTGGGGACTGGCACCGTGCCAGTCCCCTTACATTTTACCGTACGAAAGCTCCGGCACCTATCTCCCAATCCCTTGCTGCATAAGGGCTCATCGGACTTAGTCTCTGTCCCCTGCTGCGGTGATGAATGTGGGGACTGACCCCCGCCACGGCATTACTGGAGTGAATCCTGACTGCCTCCCCGCCACAGCAAGCCACAACAACAGAACGATCACCCCACAAAAAAAACGCTTGGATCAGATCCAAGCGTTTTTGTATACCCGATTATTTTCCTGCCTTGTTTCCAATGATCTCTTCTACCGTTTCCATAACGGATTGTTCTACGTGCGCAAGGCGCTGTTCGGCGTCTTCGAGGGACGTGCCTTTAACGGCGAAGTAGAATTTGATTTTTGGTTCTGTTCCGGATGGACGCAGGCAGAACCACGTGCCGTCTTCGAGGAAATATTTCAGCACATTGGATTTTGGAAGATCGATTTGTTCTTTTTCGCCGGAATCGTTCCGCTGTCTTTCGCTGGTTTTGTAATCCTCGATAATGGTTACTTTTTTGCCGGCGATTTCAGCTGGCGGGTTGGAACGGAAGGCAGCAAGGATGTCCTGGATTTGCTCAGCGCCTTCTTTGCCTTTCAGCGTCAATGATTTTAATCCTTCTTTGAAGTAGCCGTACTGCGCGAAAATTTCAAGCAATCCCTGATAAAGGGTCATGCCTTTCTTTTTATAGAAGGCACATACTTCCACTGCGAGCAAGGCGGCCTGAATCGCATCTTTATCACGGGCAAAATCGCCGATTAAATAGCCGTAGCTTTCTTCATATCCGAATTGGAAGGTATACTCTCCAGACTCTTCGTATTCGCGGATTTTTTCCCCGATGAATTTGAAGCCGGTGAGGGTATCCAATGTTTCCAGTCCGAAAGAAGAAGCCACTTCCCGTCCGATTTCAGACGTCACGATGGTCTTCAGGACAATGCCGTTTTCCGGAAGGATGCCCTTTGCTTTTTTCTCAGACAGCAAGTAGTGAAGAAGGATTGCGCCTGTTTGGTTCCCTGTGAGAACCACATATTCGTCTTCTTCGTTTTTCACTGCAATTCCTAGACGGTCTGCATCCGGATCGGTTGCAATGAGGATATCTGCCCCGGCTGCTTCGCCATCCCGAATGGCCAGTTCAAACGCGGCATGCTCTTCAGGATTGGGAGATTTCACGGTTGAAAAATCAGGGTCAGGAAGCTCCTGCTCTTTTACAATTGTAACGTTCTCGTAGCCTAATGCCGCCAAGCCCCGTCTTACCGGTTTGTTTGCTGTTCCGTGAAGCGGTGTGAATACAACCTTCACGTCAACTTCCTTGGACAGGTCCGGGTTCACCGAAATGGAGGTCAATTTCTCTGTATATTTTACATCGATTTCTTCCCCGATGATTTTAATAAGGCCTGCTTCTTTCAGACTTGATTCATCCTTCACTTCTATGGACAGCTCGTCCTCAAGCTCATTAACTTTTGCGATTACTTCGTCTGCCGCAGCAGGCGGAAGCTGGCCGCCGTCTTCGCCGTATACTTTGTAGCCGTTGTATTCAGGCGGGTTGTGGCTTGCCGTTAAAACGATTCCTGAAAAAGCATTCAGCTCGCGAACCGCGAAGCTAAGCTCAGGGGTCGGGCGAAGCTCATCAAATACGTATGTTTGAATGCCATGTGTCGCAAGCGTTTTCGCTGCTTCCATCGCAAACTCAGGAGATTTATGACGGGAATCGTATGCGATTGCCACGCCTCTCTTTTTCGCTTCCTCACCGAAAGATTCTATGTATTTTGCCAAGCCTTCGGAAGCTTTTCGAACTGTATAAATGTTCATTCGGTTTGTGCCCGGTCCGATTTCTCCGCGCATACCGCCTGTACCAAACTCCAGATCCTTGTAGAAGCAATCCTCCAGCTGTTTTTCATCATCTTTGAAACTGACAAGCAGATCCAATAGTTCAGGGTCAAGATTGGTTTGGTTTTTCCAGCGCTCATAGCTTTGTGTCCAGTTCATCGTTTACCTCCTGAAGTGCTAAGTTTTATCCTTCTATACGGTTTCTCCATCCATGCCGCGCTCTCCTGCTGTTTCGCACGAAAAAGAGCCGCATGTTCTTGATTATTTTATCATAAAAGCAGGGATGGGGGCGGGTTTTGCCTGGTGTGGGGCCATGGTCCGTGTCCTCCGGGCCGAACTTTGTCAGGCTGTGTCGAATCGCCCTTAGGCGACATCAATTCGGACTAAATCTTTCCCGAACACAGCTTTGTTTGGACCTCAGTCTTCCGGATGGTGCCCGTAAACCGGTTCAACCCCATACCATACCCTTATATACACAAAAAAAAACCGCCCCGGGTCATCGGGGCAGTCAAAATTATTCAGCGAGCGGCACGACCGCAAAATCGATTTGCTCGTTCAATTGCTCGGTATAGATTCGTTTCTGTTCATCCGTCCAGCTGAGGCGGCTGGCCATGTAATCTATGACAGGTTCTTTGTAGCTCCGAACCCAGTCAATGTTAAAGTAGACAGCGCCTGTGCGGCGGACGAAGAAGTCAGCCGGTGTAGCAGCCAGTTCTTCCGTAATCGCGTATTCTGCAGCGGCAAGAACGTATGCAGGAACCTGCAGGCGGGCCGCTTCTTCCTTTACGCCGTCCAGAATTTCAAATACTTGATCCACATTGGAGCCGTATCGCTGGGCAAGGCGTTCTGCTTCCTGTTCTGTTAGTCCATGCTTTTGGCCGGCTTCTGTTTTCACCTTTTTGAACTGCTGGAAGCTGGATGCTCCTCCGACATGTCCGCCTGAAATCGGCATGTTTTTTGTTTTGCATTTGCCGAAGTCTTTTCCTGTTTCGTCTTTTAACCGTTCTGCTACAAGGTTCACGATATGCTCGGCCATTTTCCGGTAGCCGGTCAGCTTTCCTCCTGCGATGGTAATCAGACCGGAGTTGGATGTCCAGATTTCATCTTTTCTTGAGATTTCAGACGGATCCTTTCCTTCCTTATGGATAAGCGGACGCAGACCTGCCCAGCTCGATTCGGCATCTTCTGGCTTGATTTCAAGGCTTGGGAACATATAGTTGATGGAATCGACCACATATTTGCGGTCCGCTTCTGTCATTCTTGGTTTGGCAATATCGCTTTTGTAAACTGTATCCGTTGTTCCTACGTAAGTCTTGCCTTCACGCGGAATCGCAAATACCATCCGTCCGTCCGGTGTATCAAAGTATACCGCCTGCTTCAGCGGGAAGCGGGACTGGTCAAATACAAGATGAATTCCTTTAGTCAGCTGCAGGTGTTTGCCTTCCTTCGAGTGGTCTTTCTCTCTTAGACCGTCGACCCACGGGCCGGTTGCATTGACAATTTTCTTCGCGTGGATTTCATAGGTTTTGCCGGTCAGCACGTCCAGAATCTTCACGCCGATCACTTTGCCTTTTTCATAAAGAAGTCCATCGACCTTTGCGTAGTTAACCGGCTCTGCTCCGAAACGGACCGCTTCTTTCATCACTTCAATGGTCAGCCGGGCATCGTCGGTTTTGTATTCAACATAGCGTCCGCCTCCGAGGAGGTCTTTCTTTTTGACGAGCGGTTCTCTTTCCAGCACTTCATCCGCTGTCAGCATCGTCCGCCATTCGCTCTTCTTCACGCCTGCCAGGAAATCATAGACGCGAAGTCCGATGCCGGTGGAGAATTTTCCGAACGTGCCGCCTTTATGCATCGGCAAAAGCATCCATTCCGGTGTTGTAACGTGAGGGCCGTTTTCATAGACAATCGCGCGTTCTTTTCCTACTTCCGCTACCATTTTTACTTCGAATTGCTTTAAGTAGCGCAGTCCGCCGTGGACAAGCTTTGTGGAGCGGCTGGATGTTCCGGCTGCAAAATCCTGCATTTCCGCAAGACCGATCTTCATTCCTCTGGATGCGGCATCAAGTGCAATGCCGGCCCCTGTAATGCCTCCGCCGATTACAAACAAATCATATTCTTCCGTTGCCATCTTCTGAAGCTGCTGTTCTCTATCTAAACTGGAAAAACTCATTATGTTAGCCTCCCTATTTTTTGGAAGGAGCGTAAGGCGCAAAAAAAGAGACCGCAACGAACCAAAACAATGTCTCCACTGTTTTAGCGCTGCGGTCTCTCCTTATCTCCAACCGTACTGTCATTAACTTGATTTCATTATAGCACAGGTTTGAATTATTTGAAAGCCCTGGCAGCGTTCACTGCTTTTTTCCAGCCCTCGTATAATTCTTCCCTATCTTTCTCTTCCATATCCGGTTCAAATGTGCGGTCGATCGCCCATTTGTCGGAAATCTCGGATTGGTTCTCCCAGAAGCCGACAGCAAGGCCCGCAAGATACGCGGAACCGAGAGCCGTTGTCTCGTTGATTTCCGGACGTTCAACCGGCACACCGAGAATATTGCTCTGGAATTCCATGAGGAAGTCATTTTTAACGGCACCGCCATCCACCCTCAGTGTTTTAAGGGAAATACCGGAATCCGCTTCCATCGCGTCAAGAACGTCGCGGGACTGGTACGCAAGGGATTCGAGTGTCGCGCGGACAAAATGTTCTTTCGATGTTCCGCGTGTAAGCCCGAAAACAGCCCCTCTTACATCACTGTCCCAATATGGTGTGCCCAGTCCTACAAATGCAGGAACCACGTAAACACCGTCCGTTGATTCAACGCGTGTTGCATAAGATTCGCTGTCTCTCGCATCTTTGAACATGCGCAATCCGTCCCGCAGCCATTGGATAGCAGATCCCGCTACAAAGATACTTCCTTCGAGAGCGTATTCTACTTTTCCATTTACCCCCCAAGCAAGAGTTGTAAGCAGGCCATGTTCAGATTTTATCGCTTCTTCGCCCGTATTCATGAGCATAAAGCATCCTGTTCCGTACGTATTTTTCGCCATCCCTTTTTCAAAGCAAGCCTGGCCGAACAATGCAGCCTGCTGGTCACCCGCTGCTCCGGCAATCGGAATTTTATGGCCGAAGAAGTGATAGTCAATGGTTTCTCCATACACTTCAGAGGATGGACGGACTTCAGGAAGCATGGATTTTGGAACTCCGAGAATTTCAAGCAGCTCTTCGTCCCATTTCAGATCATAAATGTTGTACATAAGGGTTCTGGAAGCGTTGGAATAGTCGGTAACATGCGCCTGGCCTCCCGACAGTTTCCAGATGAGCCACGTATCAATGGTTCCGAATAGAAGATCGCCTTTTTCCGCTTTCTCCCTTGCTCCTTCTACATTATCCAAAATCCATTTTACTTTCGTTCCTGAAAAATACGCGTCGATCAAAAGCCCGGTTTTGTCCCTGAATTTATCATTCAGATCCTCCGCTTTCAGCTCTTCGCAAATCGGCACCGTCTGGCGGGATTGCCAGACTATCGCGTTGTAGACAGGCTGCCCTGTGTTTTTATCCCAGACCACCGTAGTTTCACGCTGGTTCGTAATACCGATTCCGGCTATCTGTTCGGCTGTAATATTGGATTCTGATAGCGCAGAGGCAATGACGGCAAGAACGGTTCCCCAAATTTCATTGGCATTGTGCTCTACCCAGCCCGGCTTCGGAAAATGCTGTGTGAATTCTTTTTGCGCGGTATGAACGATTTCTGCTTTTTTGTTAAAGATAATAGCCCTTGAGCTCGTTGTACCCTGATCCAGTGATAAAATATATTTTTCCATCTATGTTTCCTCCTCAAATTTATTCAGCAGCTAAATTCCATCCATTTACTGCAGCAGCATGTTTTATTAAGCGGCTTTTTGTTTCAGTGTATTACTTTCCCGCTTTGTCATCGCGTAAGTCGCAATTAGCAATACAGCCAGGATAGCGGTTACAATCCAGAATGATGAATTCATGATGCCCTTAAATGCGTAGTTGTAAAAGACAGCTCCAAACGCTCCGCCTGCAATCGGTCCGACAACCGGTATCCAAGCGTAACGCCAGTTCGATGGTCCTTTTCCCGGAATCGGAAGAACAAAATGGGCAATTCGCGGACCGAGATCGCGGGCCGGATTGATGGCATAGCCCGTTGTCCCCCCCAATGATAAACCAATGGCTACAATGAGGAAACCGACAATCAGAGGATTTAACCCTTCTGTAAATTTATTTGCTCCTATTGAAAGGATACCAAGTACTAATATAAATGTCCCAAGTGCTTCACTGATGAAGTTGGCAAAAACATTCGGAATAGCCGGTCCGGTTGAAAAAACGCCGAGTTTCGTACCGGGATCTTCTGTTGCCTTCCAGTGCGGCAGGTAATGAAAATAAATAAGTGCCGCTCCTATGAATGCCCCTATCATTTGAGCCAGTATATATGCAGGGACCATGCTCCAGGAAAAAGCGCCTGTGAGTGCAAGGCCGATTGTAAGGGCGGGATTCAAATGGGCTCCGCTGATGCCTCCGACCGCATAGGCCGCCATGGCAACGCCCAGTCCCCATCCCATGGTGATGACAATCCATCCTGAATTTTGAGCGAACGATCCTTTTAAATTGACTCCGGCACAAACTCCTGCACCAAACACAATTAAAATCATCGTTCCAATTAATTCACCCCAAAAAGCAGTCATTATAATCCCCCCATGATCAAGTCTATAGTTAACCTGTGAGGAGAACGCTTCCATAAAGTAGAGCAGCGATTGAAAAATCATTACATCAAAAAAATCCACAACTATCCCCTTACAGAAGTAAAGTACAGTTGTGGATCTCCCCGTCTCCGTCACATAAATTAACTTACTCATTATACTAAGACTGTTTGAAAGCGTTGTCAAGCATATAGACCGGATTTTCCGTGAGGCTATTGTACTAAAAATCCGATCTTGCTGGAATTGGAATAAATCACATACCGTGCACCCAGCCTGCGGTAAAGCTCTGACGGATAGGCTTTAAATCTGGTTACTACAGTAATAGGCGCGTTGATGCTGTTTTTCAGTGACCTTAGCAGCAAGCTCGTCGATAAAAGACTGTGCTCCAGAAGAATGATGCGGGTCACATTCTCTTCAAAAAAAATGGTCTCTGAATACAGACTTGTCAGCAGAACTTTGTCTGCCCCCTGACGCTCAAGAGAAACCTTCACTTCCTCATCACTCGTCAAATACAGGATCGAGGAATGGGCGTTTCCCGCAAATGCCTGGAAATAATCCAGTTCCCTCATACTTGGTACGCAGATTAAGGAACAGTGCTCCTCATAGCTTGCCGTTAACATGTTATCCCCTTCTTTCGTAAGGCACTCTGTCTTTGCTGAAAATGATCGGGGAGCCGGGGGTCTGCTTAGATTTGATGCATATAAAAAGGCCAATGATTACTTTTCATCCAATGGAAACACCCATTTTGAATGAAAAAGTATTCATTGGCCTACCGGACACCCAGCGAGACAAGCTCCCTTTGTGTTAAGTCTTCCAGAATGCTTTTATTCATCGATATCGATAGAAGCTATTCTACTGCCCGGATTGTTTATTTGTAAACTTTGACAAACACTGTTTAGCGGCAATATTTCCAGATAAATGCAGGCAAATCTCTTATTTTCTCATTTTTTTGCTGTTTTCTTCAATTTTTGCCTGCAGTAGGATGCTGCGGCCATTCGCCCTATAGGCATGATCAAAAGGTTCCCGTACCTATTAAGAAAACTCTGTTAACCAAAAATGTTGTTTTTTAATTAAGAAAAGGGACATACAAATTATGATGTCTCTTTAAATTTATTTTAATTCCCCGATAAACCAAATTTCACCTTCATAGTGATATCCATCTTCATCTGTAATTATTTCTTTAAAACCTGATATTTTCAAATTGTTAGGAACAGACAATCCCCATTCAGCTTGAATGTTTCTATCATCAGGCAGATAAAGCCATTGTTGATATTCGTCGTTCCTATTAAAGAAATCTTTAAAATGGGAATCACCTTTAAATACAATTATTTGCGAACCCCATAAATCTGGGAAATCAACTGTAACTACTACACGGTACTTTTCTTTGTCATTTGGCTTCAAACCAATTAGATGTTCAGATCTATCCAATAGGGTTTGAATGCATAATCGTTTGATTTTTTTGGGTGTTTTGTTGGAACTTATAAAGTCCTGAGCAACGGGTAGGTGCATATGCCAATAACCATTGTAAAATTCTGTTGGAAACTCCAAAGTATTTGCTTTAATTCGTTCAATCAAATGATAAGACTTACGTTTAATTCCTCGAACCTTTTTCTCCCGCATACCATTTCTCCTCATTACCCATAATTTAATTTATACGTTATCTAAGTTGAGAATAAACAACTATCAATAAGCATCTTACTTATGAACTTATAATATCGTATCTATTTTTAATTTTACCTTTTAAAATTTAGCTCTGTTAAACTTTGCTGTTGATTTCCGTTACAGGCCCTCGCTTTCCACTTCAAACAACTGATGTTAAAAATCAACATCATGCTTTTTAATAAAGCCTAAATATTAAAGGTAAATATTAAAAAGGAATCTGGCTCCAAACAAAGACAAGTGGTTCCCCAGAAGCCCCCACAAGACGGAGGCATCCGCTTTATCTTTTCTCAGTTAAGTTTTTTCTCCTCTAATAGAAAATAGGTTCTATTCCCTCTCTTTGATGATCAAAAAGGAGGATAAAATCCTTTTGCATGAGTCTTATTTTGAAAATATATTCCTCCGCTTTTATTAACGAAATAAATGTCCATGATTATCGATACTCGTTATAGTCTTCAGCATATTCCAAGTGGTATATTATGGGAGTATCCAACTTGAATATAATTTAGCTAGAATGCAGGTTAGAGATCAAGAAGACGCGCATGGAAAAGGACATATGAAGGTTATTCGAGGCTATGATACAGCTAATGAAAACAAAGTGCATTGTTTTAATCCAATAGTTTCAGACTCCGCCGTCAAGTTAACTTCGCAATTCCGTAGTAATATGCGTATTACACATAGACACACTCACGTTACAGAATAGAATGTTTTAAGGGGGATTATTACGTTGAAAAGATGGAGCGTTGTGGTCGGGTTATTGGCATTTCTATTATCCACAAATGGAAACATAGCAAGGGCTGAGGATTACTTTGAGAATGGTACTGGTGAAGTACCGGCAGAAGCTAAAATATACGCCGATACGAATTTTTTAAATGATGTAAAGCAGGTTATTAATAGGGATACACCTTCTAATTACAATCTGACAGGAGACGGAAACATCACCTTCGGACCTCTATTCTCTACTTTTGCTTTTAGCAGAAGCTTTAAAGAGAGCAGGGAGATGGATAAAGATGCATCTGGTATGATTCAAAAAAACGAATGGATATCAGTCGTCTACCAAAATGGAAACCCTGTCAATGTCATTGGAACATTCAAAAAAGATGATGGACAATTCACTATGTCGACTTTTGGCTATGGAAAAGATTTTGCTGAGATGTTAGCCAAGTTTACCCCTGATAAGAATAAAAAAATTATATATGAAATGCCTATTGATGCTTGGTACATGGTCGATTTAAAAATTGTCAAAGCCCTTAATGATAGTGCGAAAACAATGATTACGAAGGACATGACAATTAACCAATTTCAAGATCGTTTTATTCAGCGATATAAAGACGCTAATCCAATACTAGACAAAAACGGCAGTGACGTTTCTGTTGGAGGCAGCGGTACCACATCAAATGTCATCAATGAAAAGAATAACTCCATAAACCCGCTCGTCCTCTATGGGGGAATTGCTTTAGTATTATCTTTAGGTGGTTCTGCACTTATCATCTTTGTCACCAAAAGGAAAAGAAACGATACAATGGTTGGCTAATGTTGATAGGAGCAGCTTCCACCATGTTTATTACTTTTTAAGAAGGCTCTGTTAAGGTCTGTTGTCGATTTCCCCCTTTTGAAGGCGCGAGACTCCGAGCTGAGAGCAGCGTGAAGAGGCTCAACGCCTGCACAAGTAAAGAAAAGCTCCTGCTGGCTGCAATCAAGAAACACTATAATTGTTTGAGAATTAATAAGTGAACGTTGCCGGAGTTGCCTGCTATTTCTGCAGTTCCTTCCAAAGAGCGGTTTCTGAACTGGTAACAGCTGTAGCACCCGCCTGAAGAGCTGCCTGGACTTCCTGCTCTGTCTTTACGAACCCGCCTGCAAGTATAGGAATATCCGTTTCTTTACGGATGCCCTCAATTAAGCTCGGGACAACTCCGGGAAGTACTTCAATGAAATCCGGTCTGTTTTTTTGAATAAGCTCAAGACTCTTTGCCAATGCACTTGTATCAAGCAGGAATAAACGCTGGATCGCTATGAGGCCGCGCTGTTTCGCTTTTCCGATTACACTCGACCGGGTAGAGATAAGCCCGGCAGGTTTGATTTCCTGGGAGATAAATTCAACCGCGTATTCATCGTGCTTAAGTCCCTGAATTAAATCGACATGAATCAGAAGCTTCTTTCCTGCCTGATTAGATGCCTTCACAATACCCTTGAGCTGGCCTAAATGAGTATCAAGCAGCACTCCATATTCGTAATGACTCTGTAAAAACTGATCAAATTGCTTCATATTTCTCAATGCAGGCAATATCGTCTGCCCTTCAAATCCCATATCCGCACGCTCCTGCCAGCTTGTCTTTTTCTAAGTATACTCTCGTATGTATGTAAAAATAGCATGAATCGTATTCTTTTTTACCTATATTAACATATATAAAATTTGTGATACGTCGGACAGCAAAAAAACAGCCCGCGGAAAGCAGGCTGTTATTGAATCACGATCTGTTCTTATACTGGAGCGAATACAAATCGCGCCGCCGGTCCTTCAGCTGCCGGACGGTTCCGGACTGGCGCTGTCTTCTTAAAATTTCTAAATCGACATCCCCGATTACGACCATCTCGATATTCGGGTTGCACTCCCCGACAATCCCGTCTCTTGCGTATTCGAAATCGGATGGAGCGAAAATAGCGGATTGGGCGTATTGAATATCCATATTTTCTGTTTGGGGAAGGTTGCCGACCGTACCTGAAATAACGGTATATACCTGATTTTCAACCGCACGCGCCTGCGCACAGTACCGAACCCTTAAATAGCCTTGGCGGTCTTCTGTACAAAATGGAGTGAAAATGATTTTTGCCCCCATATCTGTCGCAATTCGTGCCAATTCCGGGAACTCGATATCAT
This sequence comes from Bacillus sp. FJAT-42376, assembly GCF_003816055.1. Taxonomy (NCBI): domain Bacteria; kingdom Bacillati; phylum Bacillota; class Bacilli; order Caryophanales; family Bacillaceae; genus Bacillus; species Bacillus sp. FJAT-42376. The sequence continues at coordinate 1,296,850 of NZ_CP033906.1, read as the reverse complement.
AGCAAATTTGGATGGCAATTTTCCCGCAGTCCGTATCGAACACCCTGACCTGATCGCCTGCGCTGATGCCCCACCACTTGCGCTCGTTTGGGGTGATATGAATTTTGTATTGCTTCTCGATTGTCCCGTCCCGTCTGAAAAGGTAGGCAATATTGTAGATATCCCCGTCATCCTCTTCCACTACATGGGATCCGCCGATGATATTGATGTTGTACTTCACAGCAAGGTCTGTAAACAGGGATATATAATCTTCTGTAAACTCCGTCAGCCGTCTGATTGCCTGGCTTGGCGTTTTTTCATGGCCAAAAGACATGAGCTGTGTGGTGAAAAGCTCAGGGAAAACAGCGAAATCAGCGTCTGCATCGGATGCAACATCCACATAATATTCGGACTGCTTCGCGAATTCATCGAAAGACTCGATTTGCTTCATCATGTACTGAACCACACAAATCCTGACCGGGAAGGACGTTTTATAATAACGCTTCGTATTCGGCTGATAGTCTACATTGTTCCATTCCATCAGGGTTGCATATTGATTGGACGCTTTATCATCCGGCAGGTAGCTCGGATTGATCCTCATCAGCGTAAACCCGTTCATTAGCTGGAAGGAAAGAACCGGATCATAAATACGGTGATGGATGACTTCCTCCACATACTCTCTTGGAGTCATTTCGCCTGCGTGTTTATGGAAATTAGGAATTCGGCCCCCAATGATGATGCTTTTTAAATTTTGAAGACGGGCAAATTCCTTGCGCGCTTCATAAAGCCTGTAGCCGATGCTCATTCTTCTGAATTCCGGGTCCACCATTACTTCAATTCCGTAGAGATTATAGCCGTCGGGATTATGGTTTGTAATGTATCCGTTATCCGTAATGTCATCCCACGTATGGCGGTCATCGTATTCATCAAAGTTTACAAGCAGACTGGAGCAGGAACCGATAATCTGCCCTTCGAACTCTGCACAAAACTGTCCTTCCGGAAAATGCTCTAAATGGCTCTCAAGATGTTCCCTTTTCCATGGCTCCATTCCCGGAAAACATTTCTTCTGCATATTGATAATTTCATCAATATCTTTATGCTCTATATTCCTTATGATCATTTTTTTTTCAAATTTAGATAAATCCAATTCTTCACTCATGACAACATCTCCTTTACCATTAGAATCATTTACCCTCTTTTCAGTCTGTATTAAACGCGATTTCTTCCTTCCAGCTTTTCAAGAAGCAGCTTGAATTCCAGTTCAGCCATCGATTCAAGACGGTGGTCCATTTCTTCAAACGGCAGTCCGCCGGTGATTTGATTCGGCACAATCACGCACGCCATCCCTGCCCGTTTTGCTGCAGTGGATCCATGGGCAGAATCCTCAAACGCGATGCACTCCTCAGGTTTCACCCCCAGGCATTCAGCTGCTTTTAAATAGAGATCCGGATTTGGCTTTACTTCCTCCACATCATCACTTGTTTTAATGCACTCAAATTCTTCAAATAAGCCAATATGTTTCAAGTGGGTGCTCACCCATTTATAATTGGAGCTTGAAGCCAGCCCAACCTTAAATCCGAGCTCCTTCGCGGCAGCCAGATAGTCTACCACTCCGGGTCTCGCCTTCTCTTTTAAAATTCGTTCCCCAAACCGTTTTTCACGTTCCTTCTGAAGTGAATCATGGTCCACCGTCTTCTTTAATTGTTCTTCCAAATATGTAAACGGCTTAAATCCGGAATCGGTTCCTACATCCTTCACCCATACCTCAAGAGGCAGATGGGATCCCTGTTCCTCAAACATTTCCTGAAGAACGTTGTAATGCAGGGTTTCCGTATCCAGGATCAAACCATCAAAGTCAAACACAACCGCTTTATACATGTGAATCAGCTCCTTTGCTTCTATTATGAACATCTTTTCACTAAAAAGAAAAGGATAACCGGGAACCCCCGGCTACCCTTCCTTTTCTTTATTTATGCTGGTCTGAAATGTTTGAAAGGGCGCTTCCTGCAGAATCATTGGAAAGCTGATTTACTGAAAGATCGCCAAGGGCTACCATGCCAGCCAGCTGGCCGTTTTCCACAATCGGCAGACGGCGGATTTGGTTTTGAGCCATCATCTGGGATGCTTCCTCATAACTCATATCCGGGCTTCCGGAAACAACATGGGATGTCATCACATCAGACACCTTCGTATTGCTTTCTCTGCCTTCAGCTGTTGTTCGAAGTGTAATATCACGATCTGTGATAATTCCCTTCATCTGGCTATTATCCACAACCGGAATCGATCCGACATTGTGCTGGCTCATAAGCTGCGCTGCCTCTTGAATGGACTGGCTTGAACTGACACACGCCACATTTTTGGACATGATTTGATTGACTGAATTCATGATGACCCTCCCCTTTCGTTAAGTAGTATGAACAATTTTCGAACAGGCAGGACTAGAAAATAATCTCAATAAAGCGAAAGAAATGAGGGGATATTTTCTTGTCTGTTTATGCATCACGAGAAAAAGAATAAAACGGCGGACCAATTAGCCCGCCGTTTTTTCTTAAAATTTATACACTCTCGCTTCCCACGGTTTCAAGGTAAACTCCTCGTGATTCCCTTCGTGCTCTCCCTCGTAATTAGCGGCAAGCAGTTCAGAATCGCTCCCCAATGCCAAGCCTTCAGGAAGTCGAAACACCGGATTATTTCCCGAGAAATTTGTCACGACAAGCAGCTTTTCCCCGTTGTATTCCCGGATAAAAGCAAAAATTTCAGGGTCATCGTCCAATATCAGCTCATAGGAACCGTACACGATGATTTCATGATTTTTTCTTAAGCAGATCAGGTTTTTATAATAATGGAAGATGGAAGAAGGATCTCCTATCGCCTGTTTCGCATTGATCTCTTTATAATTTGGATTCACTTCAATCCATGGAGTACCCTCTGTGAAACCCGCATTTTCCGAATCATCCCACTGAACGGGAGTACGTGCATTATCACGGCCCTTTATATAAATGGACTTCATCACTTCTGCAGAATCTTCTTTGTTGTCGATGACACGCTCTTTATACATGTTCATCGTTTCAATATCTTTATACTGCTGAATGGAATCAAAACGGACATTCGTCATGCCGATTTCTTCCCCCTGATAAATATAAGGAGTGCCCTGCATCATATGCAGACACGTCGCAAGCATTTTCGCTGATTCTACTCTGTATTTCTGATCGTCACCGAAACGGGAAACGATTCTCGGCTGATCATGGTTATTCCAGTACAGACTGTTCCAGCCCTTTCCATCCATTCCCTGCTGCCAGCGTGACAATGAATGCTTCAAATCACGCAGATCAAGAGGTTTTACGTCCCATTTGCTTTTCCCCGGCTGAACATCAAGATCCATATGCTCAAACTGGAACACCATATTCAGTTCCTTTCGTTCGGAATCGGTATAAAGAATGCCCTCTTCCGGTGAAACTCCAGGCATTTCTCCCACTGTCATCACATCATATTTCGAGAGGACCTCCTGATTCATCTCTTTCAAAAATTCATGAATCCGCGGGCCATTCATAAAATGCTGCCCGCCTGGAGCAAAAGGCCTTCCTTCCGGATTTTCTGCATCCGGAAGCCCCTCTTCTTTTGAAATGAAATTAATGACATCCATTCGGAAACCGTCAATCCCTTTATCCAGCCAAAACTTCATCATATCGTATACTTCATTACGAAGCGCAGGATTTTCCCAATTCAGGTCAGGCTGTTTTTTCGAGAAAAGATGAAGATAATACTCCCCCGCTTCCTCATCATACTGCCATGCCGATCCGCTGAATACAGACTCCCAGTTATTCGGCTCCTGCCCGTTCTTGCCCGGGCGCCATATATAATAATCGCGGTACGGATTATCTTTAGACTTGCGGGACTCTGCAAACCATGCGTGTTCATCGGAAGAATGATTCACCACCAGGTCCATCACAAGTTTAATGCCACGATGGTGCATTTCCTCAAGCATGTGCTCCCAGTCGTCCATCGTTCCGAATTCATCCATAATCCGGCGGTAATCACTGATGTCATAGCCATTATCGTCATTTGGCGACTGATAGACCGGAGAAAGCCATACAACATCCACCCCAAGCTCTTTTAAATAATCAAGCTTGGAGATGATTCCTTTAATATCACCGACTCCATCCCCGTTGCTGTCCATAAAGCTTCGAGGATATATTTGATACACAACCGCTTCTTTCCACCATATTTTCTCCATTGATCTCTGGCTCCTCTAATTCAGATTTTTAACTGAGTCTCTCTCTGTTATGCTGAAGGGCATAAACACACTTTCAGCTTCAGACCCGCCGATCATGTCCATCAGCATCCCTACCGCCTCTGCGCCCATTTCCTGTATCGGCTGATGGACGGCAGTCAGGGGAGGAATCGACATGGTTGCAATCTCGGTATCGTCATAGCCCATTACGGATAAATCATCGGGCACTTTAATCCCTTTCTCATAACAAAACGATAAGATCCCAAGCGCCATCTCATCACTTGCTGCAAAAACAGCTGTGACATCCGGATTCCTGCGGTAAAGCCTCTTCATTGCTTCATACCCGCTTTTGAATCCAAAATCCCCATGCTCAATCCAATTTTCATTAAATGAAAGCTGATTGGCTTCAAACGCCCTCTTCAATCCGGCTACCCTCGGGACACCGGAAATCGGATCCTCTTTCGTTCCGGCGATCATCCCGATTTTCCTGTGGCCTTTTTCCATAAGGTATTGCACAGCTGAGAAAGAGGCCGCCTCATCATCCACTTTAATAAACGGGATCTCCGGAACATGGGATTCGGTGGAGATGACCGCAGCAGGAATCCCGAATCCCCGAATGGTATCTGCATACTCTTCGGTTAAAAATTCACTTGCAAACAGAATTCCTTCAACCTGCTTTTCCCTCAGCAGCTCTAAATAGTCCATCGTTCTCTTCCCGTTCGAGTCGGTATTGCAAATGACCACACTGTACCGTCTCTTATGCGCTTCATCCTCAATACCCTGGAGGAGCTTGGCCGCAAAATGGCTTGACAGCTGCGGGAGCAGAACACCAATCGTATTCGTCTTCCGGTTCACAAGATTCCGGGCCACCGCATTAGGCTTATATCCAAGCTCATCGATAACCGACATAACCTTTTTTCTCGTTTCCGGTGAATAGCCGGGCAGGCCGTTTACAATCCTTGAAACGGTTGCAACGGATACTCCCGCCAGTCTTGCCACATCTTTAATCGTTGGTCTCAAATTTCAGCACTTCCCTTTCAGAAACGTAAACGTTTACGTTCTATTTATATTGTATTCCATCTATGAAAACGTTGTCAATAATCGCGGTGAATCTCTGTTTACAATCTTCTTCTCTCTGTACTATAATTTTCTTGTCTAATATTGTTTACGAGGAGACCTATATGTCTGAAAATAAAGCACTGGAAAACTGGCTGTTGTTTGCCTGGATCGCTTCATTCGTATCTACTCTCGGCAGTTTGTATTTCTCCGAAATTGTCGGGTTTGAACCATGCAAACTATGCTGGTATCAAAGAATCCTCATGTATCCACAGGTTATTATACTGGGAATTGCCATCGCAAAGAAACACTGGAGCATCGCGCTCTACAGCCTGATCCTCTCTAGCATCGGCGCCCTGATTTCCGTCTATCATTACGGATTGCAGAAAATCCCTTTCCTCGCCGACCATGCAGGAGCCTGCGGAAGAGTTCCCTGTACAGGCGAATACATCAATTGGCTTGGATTCATCACCATTCCGTTTCTAGCCTTGACCGGATTTACCTTGATTATCATCTCAAGCATCATGATCCTTAAAATCAGAAAGGCAGGCCGCTAATTTTGAAGAAACTTCTTATCTTCGCCTCAATCTTAATCGTCATTTTCGGTGCTCTGGCACTCGTAACGAATTTTCAGAAACAAGAGGAAGTAAAAGACAATCCTTATGGGAAGAAAACTCTCGATCCGTCAACCGTGGCCATCCTGGATGACCCCAACTACCAAAACAACATTTTGCCGGACGAGCTCGATAAAAAAATTAAGAGCGGAGAAGATTTCATTACCTACTTCTACGCATCCGACTGTCCTCACTGCAAGCGCACAACACCGGAACTGATGCCGCTGGCAAAAGACATGGGCATCCAGATTGACCAGTTCAATCTGAAAGAATTTCCTGCATACTGGGACACCTATGGCATCACCGGCACACCAACCCTCGTTCACTATAAAGACGGGAAACAAGTCGATGCATCCGAAGGGGAAAAAACAAAAAAAGAACTCGAACCGCTATTAAAAGAATGGTCCGGAAAGTAAAATTGGACAGCAGCCCGTTTTTCAGCGGGCTGTTTTTTATCCGCTGGATCGAAGCACCCTCCCGGTCTCTGCCGGGCTGGCTTCGCGGCGAACCAGGTGCAGTTCACTCTTTTCCCGCCCACTCTGTTTTTCCTGCCAAACCGCACTGCTTTCCTGCCGGTCCATGTCTCTTTCCTGCCCACTCCGCACACAATCCTGCCAAACCAGGCCTTTTTCCCGCCTACTCTGTTTTTCCTGCCAAACCGCCCTGCTTTCCTGCCGGTCCACGTCTCTTTCCTGCCCATTCCGCACATAATCCTGCCAAACCAGGCCTTTTTCCCGCCCACTCTGTTTTTCCTGCCAAACCGCCCTGCTTTCCTGCCGGTCCACGTCTCTTTCCTGCCCATCCCGCACGCAATCCTGCCAAACCAGGCCTTTTTCCCGCCCACTCTGTTTTTCCCGCCAAACCGCACAGCTTTCCTGCCGATCCACGTCTCTTTCCTGCCCATCCCGCACACAATCCTGCCAAACCAGGCCTTTTTCCCGCCCACTCTGTTTTTCCCGCCAAACCGCCCTGCTTTCCTGCCGGTCCACGTCTCTTTCCTGCCCATTCAGCACACAATCCTGCCAAACCATTTCCTTTTCCAGCCAATCGCCCCCCATCCACCACTCGCTCCAGTTTCCTGCCGGCACCCACATTCCGAAAGGAAACAATGCCAAAAAGCTCTTCCCATCACCAGGGAAGAGCTTTTTATATCAAGTACCGGTTGGCGGCTTTTGTATAGCGGCTAAGCAAGGGCCCCTTGCCGCCTTCTGTTAAAAAATCGCTGAAGGTTAGAGGGAGTTCGTATCCATACCGCCCCAGTATTTCACGGTTCCGCTCATATAAGGATTCGTATTCCTGTTTCCTGCCTTCATCTGCATGCTTCAATACGGCGATTAAAGTTTGAAGGCTGGACATAATTTCAAACGCTTCTTTCAGCGTCCCGTTGTAAATCATGGTTTCGTCTGTAGGTTTGAGAACAGCCATTTTCTCGAGTTGACCAATTGTTTCGTCAGAGAAATAGATTGGAAAGACTTCCTTATACATTTCTTCCACTAGTTCTTCAATGTGCTGTTCTTGTTCATTTGTAGATGCCGTGACAATCTTCATATACCCCACCCTTTGTTTCCGATATTCGTAACATAAGAATAGCACAGGAGGATTCTCCAAATGACAGGTAAGTGTTTCCTCGTTTGCCGGGCAGTGGTTTCGTCCGGTATACTCATTCTAGAAAGAACGCATCCGATGAACAACAGCCTTACTATATTGGTTCTGATAAGGAGAAACGGAATGAAACGAAGAGGTTCGTGGCTTGAATTTCCAGTGGGGGAAACAGGGCCTGTCCATATAAATGATTTTCTGCTGCAGCAGGTCGGCGCTTCAAAGGGAGTGATTGCCCACTATCGAAAGACAGAGGGACTTATGCTGAACGGGTCGCTTCTCCATGAAGAAAATCCGCGGGTTGAAAAAGGGGATACCGTTAGTCTTGAGGTCTTTAAGCCTGAAAAAGAGGAGATCATCCCGGAGTTCAGAGAGCTTGATATTCTGTTTGAGGATGAGCATCTCATAGCACTGAATAAGCCGGCTGGGATGAAGACTCATCCGAATGAAGCTAAAGAAACGGGCACACTGGCAAATGCACTGGCCTTTTATTATATGATGCAGGGGGAGGAACGGGCAGTCCGCCATGTTCACCGGCTTGATGAGGATACGTCGGGTGCCATTTTGTTTGCCAAACATGCCCTCGCCCAGTCGGTTATGGACAGAGCGCTGCAGGAACACGAGATTTCAAGAACGTACATTGCGGCTGTCCATGGTCAGCCGAAGCCTAAAAAAGGAACGATTGACAAGCCGATTGGAAGGGACCGCCACCATTCTTCAAGAAGAAGGGTGTCAGCGGGAGGCCAGTCCGCTGTCACTCATTATGAGCTGCTGAAAAGCAGCGGTTCCGAATCCGTCTTGAGAATTCAGCTTGAGACGGGAAGAACGCACCAGATCCGTGTTCACTTAAGCCACATCGGCCATCCGATTATTGGAGACAAGCTTTATGGAAAACCGTCCGGCATGATTGACAGGCAGGCGCTGCATGCTGCCCGCATCCGCTTCCGGCACCCCCTCACAAATGAAGAAATGCATTTATGCGCCCCGTTCCCGGAAGATATGATCCGCTGGGAAACAAAAGAATCCCACGGCTGAAGTTCAAGCTCTGCCTATTACGGTGTGCCGTGTGGAATTTCTTGATGCGGGAGCCGGCCGAAGACCATTTCCTCGTAAAAAAACCGCCTGCTTTCATCAAAGCAGGCGGTTTTTATCGATTAAAAATCAAAATTATCAGGATCTGGACCCACACGCTTGTCTTCGTTCAGCGCATCGATTTTTTCCATGTCTTCCTGAGTCAGTTCAAAATCAAAGATGTCGGCATTCCCTTGAATGCGGTGTTCTTTCACTGATTTAGGAATGGTCACTACTCCGCTTTGAATGTCCCAGCGAAGAATGACATGCGCCACGGATTTTCCATGCTTTTCAGCGATTTCTTTCAAAACCGGCTCATCAAATAATTGACCCTGCATAAGCGGAGACCATGCTTCCACCTGGATGCCGTTTTCTTTACAGAATGCGCGGACTTTTTCCTGTGAAAGCTTTGGATGGAACTCGATTTGATTGACCATCGGCACGACTTCAGCATCCTTCATTAAATCTTCCAGATGGTGCACCTGGAAGTTGCTCACGCCAATGGCTTTAATTTTGCCATCTTTATAAAGCTTCTCCATCGCTCTCCAGGAGTCTTTATATTTTCCTTCAACAGGCCAGTGGATTAGATAGAGATCCAAATAATCCAGACCCAGTTTTTCCATGCTGTCTTCAAATGCTTTCAGTGCAGAATCATATCCTTGATCTGCATTCCACAATTTAGTGGTAATGAAAAGCTCTTCGCGCGGCACACCGCTGTCTTTAATAGCCTGTCCTACGCCTTCTTCGTTTTTATAAGCCGCTGCAGTATCAATGCTGCGGTATCCTGCTTTAATGGCAGCTTTAACGGAGCTTACCACTTCATTCCCATCTTCTACTTTCCATACTCCAAGACCGAACCATGGCATTTTCACTCCATTATGAAGTGTTGTGGTTTCCTGTAAACTTTTAACCATTTTTATTAGCTCCCTTCACTTACCGATTTCGGTTTTATTATCCTTTATCGCCGCCAAAATATCAAAAATGATGCTTGTCTCTTTTTTTAGAATTATCTATTTATATCAAACAGCAAAGATTTGTTAAGGCAGAAGAGCTTGTTTTATCAATAGATGTACCGGAAATATTTCTTTTATTACATAATGAGGGACTTTCGCCCCGCACATTGTAACATGCAAAACTTGTCTAGACACATCGGGTTATTTTTCAGTTAATGCGGAATCGGTTCCCTCTTCTTTGAAAAACGTTTGCAAACCCTTATGAAATAAGGGGATAAGGTACAATGGCACGTTCAATTTCTCTCACAAAAACAGACAAATAATGGATTGTGGAATTATGTGATTGAGTCTATATTTTGACTTGTGCAGTCGTGTGCACAACAAATTGTTCACAAAAATCTTTTTAACGAGGTGGAAGATGAAAAAGTCACAACGCATCATTAAAGGAGTTATCTCCGCTTCCCTTGCAATGGGATTGGCCGCAACAGCCGTTGCTCCAAATGCCCTTGCTGTAACCCAGCCGGAAGCTGACACTCCTCTAGCGAAAGACAAGCTGGAAAAACTATCAGTTAAAGGGATCGAAAGACTCGACAATGGAGTGAAATTCGACCTTGGAAACAAAGACGCATACATTCGTCTATTTGCAGACGATCTTGCGAAGGTTTCCATCCTTGAAAAAGGAAAAGAAGAGTACACTTCCCGCGGGATTGCAAAGAAAGATTGGAAGACTCCAAGATTCACAGCGAAAGACAAAGGCAATGTATACGAGCTAAGAACGAAAGAACTTATTATTCATATTAAAAAAGATACATTCGGCGTGAAATTCATGGATCACAAAGGAAACGTGATCAATGAAGATTACATGGATAACGGAAGCACATCCGGCTATGAAAACGGAAAGCCTTACGTTTATAAGAAAACCGATAAAAACGAAGCATTCTACGGTTTCGGAGAGCAAGCCGGACTGAACCTGAACCAGCGCGGCGAAAGCATCGGAATGTGGAACACAGATGCTTATGCATATGACAAAGATACAAAATACATCTACACTACCATTCCTTTCTTTATCGGTCTTAAAAACGAAAAAGCCTACGGAATTTTGTTTGATAACACGCACCGTTCTTACTACGAAATGGCTTCAGAATCTGACGACTACTACTACTTCTACGCAAACGGCGGAGACCTGACTTACTACTTCATGAATGGTCCGGAAGTATCTGATGTTATCGACCGCTATACAGACCTTACAGGAAAACAGGAACTTCCTCCTGAATGGTCAATGGGTCTTCAGCAAAGTAAATGGGAATACACAGCGGATGATATCGTAAATGTTGCAAAGACATATCGCGACAAAAAGATCCCTCTTGATACAATGGTATTTGATATCGACTACATGGACGGATTCCGCGTATTCACATGGAACCAGCAGTTCAAAGATGCTGTGAAAAAAGTAAAATCAATGGACGGATTCCATACTGTAGCGATCAACGATCCGGCTGTGAAACAAGATGAGAACAACAGCACGTACCAAGAAGGTACAAAAAACGATTATTGGGCTAAAAATGCAGATGGAACTCCATTTATCGGACCAGTTTGGCCTGGAGATTCTGCATTCCCTGACTTCTCTAAAGAAGAAGTTCGCCAATGGTGGGCTCAAAAACACAACGTTCTTTTCGATGCCGGAATTGATGGCATCTGGAACGATATGAACGAACCTGCCGTATTCCGCGATGATGCGCAGCATAACCATACAATGCCGCTTGATGCATACTTCGGATACGACAATGATAAAATTCTTCATACTGAGTACCACAACATGTATGGACATGATGAAGCAGATGCCACTCACCGTGCATTCAGCATGCACAAACCAAATGAGCGTCCATTCGTTCTGACTCGTGATATGTATGCAGGGACTCAGCGTTATTCAGCTCTTTGGACTGGTGATACAGTCAGTACGTGGGAACATCTTCAAATGTCCCTTCCTAGCCACATGAACATCGGTATGTCCGGTGTAGCAAACGTTGGAACGGATATCGGAGGATTTGCTCAGCGTCCTACAGCTGAAATGTATGCCCGCTGGATTCAAATCGGATCCCTGTATCCATTCGCCCGTATTCATTATGATAGTGATGCAAAAGCAACAGTGAAACAAGGTCAAGAGCCATGGGCATTCGGACCGGAAATTGAAAAAATCAGCAAAAAGTACATTGAACAGCGTTACAAATTGCTTCCATACCTATACAACGCGTTCCAGGATGCTTCTGAAACAGGTAAACCAGTTCAGCAGCCGCTTGTGTACCAATTCCAGGAAGACGAGAACACTTACAACATTGCAGACCAATTCATGTTCGGTGATTCTCTGATGGTTGCACCGGTTGTAAAAGAAGGACAAACTTCCCGCAGCGTTTATCTTCCGGAGGGACACAAATGGGTCGACTATGTTTCCGGAAAAGAATATGAAGGCGGACGCACAATTAATGTGAGCGGCCAGCTTGATGAAATGCCTATGTTCGTTAAGAAAGATTCAATGATTCCGACTCGCGATGTGCAGCAGCACACTGGCGAAAAACCGCTTGAAAACCTTGTTCTTGACACCTACCTTGACAAGAAAGCAGAATACAGCTTCTACGAAGATGATGCTGCAACTCTTGATCACAGCAAAAAAGGTGAATTCAACGAAACGAAATTCACTGTAGAACGCAAAGGCAAGCACAATGTTACATTCAGCCAGAAGAAGCTTGCAGCGAACTACAAAGATACGAAACTTGAGCAATACACGCTTAAACTTCACAATGCAGAAAATCCTAGAAAAGTAGCAGCTGGAATGAAGAAATACAAAGCTGTGAACACAATGGATAAAATGACAAACGCAAGCCGTACTTACTTCTTCGATGAGAAGACGAAGACGCTTTACGTAAACATCCCTGCTGGTGAAAAGAGAGACGTTCAAATTCGTTAATCACAGCACAAAAGAGACTGCCGGTATATAGCCGGCAGTCCCTTTTCTTATATGGAGGCGATTCTTAATGAAAGGGCAAATCCGCATCCTAGCAATCCTTATTCTGATATTGGCGGTGCTGGGCATGTTTTCTCTTTACTTTTCTCTTCAGCCAAAGCCCGAAACCAAACCTGAAAAAGAGGTGGCTGCAGGGCTGGAATTAAATAAGGCACGGTTTGCTCCAGGGGAAGCCGTGTCTTTTTCTTTTACTTCGGACAATCATTCAAAGCAAAAAACCGCTCTCATCCGATATTTTCATCTGGGACAGCAAGTTGATTCACAAACCATCCCTCTTGAAAACGGTGAGGCAAAATGGAGCTGGTCTCCCCCAAAGGAAGATTACCGCGGATATTTGGCTGAAACCGTCGTAAATGGGGAGCGATTCACCATTGGAATTGATGTATCAAGTGACTGGAGCAAATTTCCGCGCTACGGGTTTCTTTCCGATTTCTCCGAAAAAGCTGGAAAGCAATCATCCGATGTTCTTAAAAGTTTGAATCGCTATCACATTAATGGGGTTCAATTTTATGACTGGCAATACAAGCACCATGAACCGGTGAAAACAGAAAACGGAGCTCTTCAGTCAAAATGGGAGGACATCGCAAACCGGGAAGTATCCGTTGGAACCCTTAAGGACTACATCACCCATGCCCAAAAGCTGGGGATGAAGACGATGGCTTACAATCTCCTTTACGGGACCTATGAAGATGCCGGTCCGGATGGAGTAAAAGATGAATGGCGGGTTTATAAGGATCCCAACCATAAAGAGCAGGACATTCATCCTCTGCCGGAAGACTGGAAAAGCAATGTGTATCTTCTGAACTCAGGCAATCCAGAATGGCAAGAATATATTCTGGCCAAGCAAAATGCGGTATATGAACAGCTTCCGTTTGACGGATGGCATATCGACCAGCTCGGTTCCCGGGGAGACGTGTATGATTATGACGGCAATCCGCTGAAGCTTGAGGAGCAGTTTGACGAATTCCTTCACAACGCCAAAAGCAAAGCACCGGATCAATCCCTTGTTATGAACGCGGTCAATCAATACGGCCAGAAGCAAATTGGAACAGCGCCGATGGATTTCATGTACACGGAAGTATGGGATGAATACAAGCAATTCAAGGATTTGAAAAAGATAATCGACGACAACGCAGCCTATTCAGGCGGAAAAAATACCGTCCTTGCGGCATACATGGATTACAGCCTTTCCCAAAAACAGCCGGGAATCTTTAACATTCCAGGTCTTCTGCTCGCGGACAGTGTCATTTTTTCCTCAGGAGGGGCCCACCTGGAGCTGGGAGAGCATATGCTTTCCAGTGAGTATTTTCCGAATGACAATCTAAAAATGACGGCATCTTTGAAAAACCAGCTCAACTCTTATTACGATTTCCTGGTTGCCTATCAAAACTTGCTCCGCGGGGATGGACTGAAAGAAGTTCCTCTTGAAGCCCAATCAGATAAGGGAATCAGCACAGAACCGGAACAGGGGAAAATCTGGGGATTCTCGAAGCAAAATGATCAGCAGCGAATGCTTCATTTTATCAACTTCACACAGGCAGACTCCATGGAATGGCGCGACACTGAAGGGACTCAGCCTGAGCCGGATGCACTCAGAGAAGTGGAAGTGAAAACAGCAGAACAAAGACCGGTAAATAAAATATGGGCTGCCTCTCCTGATTCAAGGAAAGCAGCACCCGTGCCCGTTCACTTTTCCCAAAAAGATGGAACGGTCACCATGACCATGCCTTCCCTTACCTACTGGACCATGCTCGTTATGGAATTTTAATAAAGCACAGCGGAACACCTAAAGAGAACAATCCAATCCGATATAGAGGATGTCCAGGAAGTCCGCGGTAAAACTTAAATAGAATACCTTTCTCGTAGCCATTGTCGTTTTTCCATCAGGTAAGCCGTTCCATTACGTGCAGACACTCGCTTTCCGCGGGGAGGAAGCGGAGCCTCCTCGGCTGCGCCTGCTGGGTCTTAAGCGTCCTCTGCATCCCGCAGGAGTCGAGTGCCTTCCGCTTCATTCCACTGGTTTTAATACATGTAAAATGTACAAATCCTTAAAGGAAATACAAACAAAACCCGAACGATTAGGCGATCGGTTCATGAACCTTTTGCCTAATTGTTCGGGTTTATCATGGGCTTAGATGCTTCTGTCCCAGTCTCTTCCATTTAAGCCATTCCCTCGCTTTGGGAATGTTCAGACAGACCCTGGCCACTTTTTAAACCCCTCTTATAAAATCCGAATAATATCCCCGATTTCCTCAAGCATCCGCTTTTTCGTTTCATGATCGGAAAAGGTGACGCTGTACAAAAATTGATGGGAGACCGTTTCAATTCCGCATATATGGAAGATGCCGTAGTCTATGGCCGTTTCCATCGCCATTGTCAGCTGGGATGGCTTTAATTTTTGTTCAGGCTGACCCGTCGTCTGAAAGATCAGTCCTTTTTTCCCCTTTAAAAGACCTTCTGTCCCGTTTTTTACCATCCGGAAAGCAAAGCCATTTGTGAAAATCCGGTCGATGTATCCTTTTAAAATGGCCGGCATCCCCGACCACCACGTCGGGAAAATAAAGATGATCTGTTCTGCCCACAGCAAATAAGATTGCTCTTCAATTACATCGGCCGGTGCCTTCGTTTGGTAAAATTCAGAATAGTTATCCTCGTCAAGGACAGGCTGGAATCCAATCCGGTACAAATCGCGCACCCTGATTTCTGCCTGAAGAATCTTTAACTCTGCGATTACTTTTTCCAAAATCGCTCCATTAAAACTATCGAGCTTCGGGTGAGCGTAAATGATCAGCGTTTTCAAAGTCAAGGACTCCCTTAAGGAACAATCCGCACATGCGTCGGTCATCCTGAAAATACGTATCTGCCCGTATGATTCTCAAGATAGGAGTAACTTATGCACGGCTGTTGTTCACTAAGTGTTTTGCCTTCGTATCTACTTGTTCAACAAACGCAGAAACCTGCTGAATCGACGCACTGATTTGTTCGATGGCTGAAGCAGCGGCAGCAATCTGGTCTTCGTTGCTTTCATGCTGGCTTTGAAGGGAACTGATGATGTTCCCGACCTCTCCGCCTTTTGCCGCTAAATGATTAAACCGTTCTGCCACCTTTGACAAATGCTCTTCACTCTCTGACTGGATATCCGCCATTTTATCGAAGTCATCCGTTGTTCTGGAGATGACCGATACGCTCTCATTAATGGTTTCCGATGTTTGATAAAGTGAGGCGGAAACCTGTTCTTTTGCATCAAGAATTTCTTTTAAAATGTCCTGAATAATCTGTGATGACTGGGAGGATTGTTCAGCAAGCTTCCTTACCTCATCTGCCACAACGGCAAACCCGCGGCCATGCTCACCCGCTCTTGCAGCTTCAATCGCTGCATTGAGCGCCAGCAAATTCGTCTGGTCGGCGATCGTCCGGATTGCACTCAGCACTTTTTCAACTTCGGATGTTTTTTCCGTTAGAAGCTGTACATGTTTGATGGAACTTGCAGACGATTCCTTGACCTCATTAATGCTTTCAATGGCATGGGTTAAATGCTGTTTATTGATTTCGATGAACCCATTCATTTTCCCTGAGTAATCCGAGATCCGGCCTGTCAGTTCATTTGATGATTCAAGATCTATAACCATGGATTTCATTTCTGCAGAAGATTTTCTCATATCTTCCTGAAAACGCACAGAATCAGAGTGAATGGATTGGATCGCTTCATTCATCTGCGCCACTCCGCTGCTCGTATCTGCAATGTTTCCGTTCAATTCTTCTACATGGCCTCCAATTTCCTTGGAAGCAAGCTGATTTTTTTCCAAGACTTCATTCATTTCATTTTTCAATAGTTCACTCTCGTTCAGCATCCCGTCAAACCGTTTCGTGCTGCTGGATAGAAGCAGACCGACAAAAAGAAATTGAAGTCCGTAATAAACGGCCGTCAATACACTGCGGTTCATGCTTGTCTCAATATCCATTGGATCCGCAAGAAATAAATGGGCGAACTGCGCCGCAACAATGAGCGGAAGGGATACATAAAAGGCTTTTTTCATCAGTCTTGAATCAGCAAAGAGCGCTGCAATTCCAAGCGGCACAAGCCATACAAACGGGACATTCACCCAGGAATCCGTATTCAGCAAAAAAGCAAACACGGTCATCGTCCAGACGGACAGTTTCTTAAACGTTTCGTCATCTTTTTTCACCTTATAATGCAATGCCGGAACCAGAAACAGCAGGAACAGGAAATTATAGGCGATATTCATAAACGTAAGCTCCGGCCAGCCGTAAAGAATCTTCTGCGCAATGCTGTTCAGGAAGAAAATAACTCCAGCTGTCAAAAACAGTCTGAACAGAATGGCTGAAACTTTTTTAAGATTTTGTTTCTTTAACTGAATTTCTTGCACTTGCACAGTGGAACCCCTTCTTTCATCTCTCATTACCTCTTATTTCGGCAAATTTTTAAAATTTTCCACTATTTATGTAAAAAATATAGGTAATTAGTTATAATACTATTGTTCTGCTAATCTGCTTAATTGGAGGAAATTATGAAATTTAAAAAAACCGTTTTCGCGATCATCGCCGTTCTCTTTCTCTACAGCGTGGTCATTCCGAATCATTTGCTCGCAGCCACTTCCGGAATCACAAAACAAACACGCGTAACTAGCTTTCCAAATTCCTATGAACAATCTAGAGACCGCTTCCGGACTTATGAGAAGGGACTATCTGAACGCTGGAAGACTGTATCTAAAGAAAGCTTCTCCGTTTCTGACCGGGATGAGCTTTCCATTGACCTTTTAAAAGCGGAAGCGTCAAAGTCCAAAGATACTCTGATTGTCCTTTCCAGCGGCACCCATGGAATTGAAGGGTATACGGGTTCTGCTATGCAGGATGTGTTCATGAATGAATTCATTCAAAAGCTCAATCCGGATAAAACCGGAGTCTACATGATCCATTCCATTAATCCTTGGGGAATGAAAAACTTCCGCCGGTACAATGAAAACAATGTAGATTTAAACCGGAACTTCATTCCTGACTGGAGCACGTTCGATCTGAGCAGCAATAAAGCGTACACAGAACTTGAAAACTTCTTTGAACCGAAAAAGAAAATCGGCAGCATCCTTACACACGATGCTGAATTTACCGCCTCCCTGGCAAAAGCTGCTCTGACAGCCGGAACAGACAAGGTTCAGGGCGCTCTGCTGACAGGCCAATACACCAATTCCAAAGGGGTTTACTACGGGGGAACAAAAGATGAGAAATCTACTTCCTTTATGAAAAATGAGTTTGAGAGCATTCTCTCCACCCCTTACAAGCAAATCATCCATATTGACTTGCATACCGGGTACGGACCGCGCTATCAGATGAGCATTTTCAGCTCCTCAAGCGAAACATTAAAGCAGGATGAAGCGCAGAAGGCCTATCAATATCCGCTTGTGCTTACACCTGACTCAGAAGGCTTTTACGCATCAACAGGGGATATTACCGAGTATTTCACAGCCCTTGCAAAAGAGAAGGCGCCCGATAAAACATTCTACTCCACTACTTTTGAGTTTGGAACACTTGGAGACGGAACGGTGGATTCCATCCAGTCGCTTAAGCGGACAATCGAGGAGAATCAGCTTTACCACTATGGTGCCTCAAGCGATTTGAGCAAGCTGATCATTCAGGCCCGCTACAAAGAGCTCTTCATCCCGGCCGAAACAAAATGGCGTGAAAAGGCTGTTGCGGATTTTAAGCAGGCAATGACAGGAGTTCTTACTTATAAGGGTGCTCTGTAAGGCTATTGTTTCAGTTTTAGCATTTAGTTTGAAGGAGTGGATGGCAGCTCTGTACCGCTTAACGCGCCATCCACCTCCAAAAAAAGCAGGAAGCCCATGGCCTCCTGCTTTTTTACTTAGGTCTCTCCATCGAGAAAATTTCTCCGATTTTCCCATATTTCGTTCCGGCGAGACGGCTCACCGCTGCAAGCTCTCTTTCCATGATTTTTCCATCCTTATAAACAGCGTCTTCAAAATGGTATTGAACAACACGGCCGATGATAAAATCCACAGCCGGTTCGCCATCCGTGCCGCCAAGCTCCAGATGCTTTTCAAGTTTGCATTCAAACCTGATCTTTGCCTCCTCGATCCCCGGCACCTGTATTTGCATGCTCGGCGTCAAGGTCAGACCGCTCAAATCAATTTCACTTTGATCAGGCGGGAGCGGCGCGGATGTTTCGTTAATTTTTGCTACATTTTCCTCATCCGTCACATGAATGACAAACTCTTTATGGCTGATAATATTGCGGGCAGTATCCTTCATCTTTCCATCTGCTCTTTGAACAGCAAGCGTCAGCAGAGGGGGATTGGATGATGCAATGTTAAAAAAACTGAATGGTGCTCCATTCACCACATCATTTTCCGAAATGGAGGTCACAAAAGCAATCGGTCTTGGTATAACGCTCCCAATCAGAAGCTTGTAATTCTCTAATGCAGACAAATCATTCGGGCAAATCGAAATCATACATTCTCATCCTTTCTCATCATAAACAAGCGGGCAGCCGGATCTCCTTAAAGACGTTCATGCGGAAACGGACCGGCTGTTATCGTCAGCTGGTCCGAGGCTATATTAAGAATACAGTCGTTTTCGCTGAAGTGAAAAGTTCAGAATAAATGGGTGATCCTTAACCTCTGTTGGCAGTTACCCGTTTTTTCAGGCAATTAATCTTCTCATATTCGCCAGTTTCCAGCAATTTTTGACACCATCCTTAAAGACGGCTAAAGTTATATCAACCATGAATAGAGGTGACGTATGGAATTACGACAGCTGAAATATTTTGTCGAAGCCGTCAGACAGAAAAACTTCACAAGAGCGGCTGAAAACATGCTCGTCTCCCAGCCCGCTTTAAGCAAAATGATCAAATCGCTGGAGGATGAACTGGGTGTCCCTCTCATTATCCGGAATTATAAAGGTCTTGAGCTGACTGATGCCGGCCATTCCGTTTATCGCCATGCGGTGCAAATGATCGGCATTGAAAAAGATATTATTTCCTCGGTTGAAGATGTGCAGGGACTCAGCAAAGGAACGATTAAAATTGGTATTCCGCCTATCATCGGCAGTTTGTTTTTTCCAAAAGTCCTTGCCGCCTTTCACACAGCCCATCCGAACATCAGGATTCAAATAACCGAGTTCGGGGCAAAAAAGGTGACGGCAAGCGTACTGGCAGGTGACATCGAAATGGGGGTTGCCGTTCTTCCCGTTGACGAAAAAAACTTTCATGCGTATCCGATTGTCGAAGAAGAATTGGTACTCGTTGTAAATGAACACCATCCTCTGGCATCCAGCAGCGAAGTTCAATTATCCCAGCTCAGCAATGAAAATTTTATCTTCTACAGTGAAGATTTTGCCCTCTATGAACAAGTAAGAGAGTTCTGCATCAATGCAGGATTTGAACCAGCCATTCTGTTCCAAAGCTCTCAGTGGGACTTTATGTCGGAAATGGCCGCCGCGGGACTCGGTGTCACCATTCTGCCCCAATCCATCTGCAGAAGGATTACCAGCACCCGGGTCAGGAAAATTCCCATTCAAAAGCCTTCCATTCCCTGGAGCCTTGCTATCATTATTGCAAAAGATACCTACACCACGTTCGCCGGAAGGGCATTCATCGAATTTATCATGGGGATGAAAGACCGCCTCAGAATGCGGGAATAACAGCGAATATTCAATAGCGCAGCCAGTTGACGTTTTTCGTCCATTGGCTTTTCGCGTTCATCCATCTGCGGATCAACGATAACTATAAGTTATGGCTTTAATAATATTTATATATTTCACGAATACCTCTTCTCCGTGCTATCGTTGTAGACAGAGATTACAGGAGAGGAGAATGCAATATGACTAAACCAGTTGACCGTCATCAAACAGGAATGAACAAATTGATGGAATACACCCTTCATACCAATGATGATATTTCCACTCATTTGCGGATTGTTGATGAGTTGAAGGATATTGCGCCTGATGTCGGGGATATGATTATTGATTTCGCCTACGGAGAGGTATACTCACGCGAGGGACTGACCAATAAACAAAGAGCGCTCGTGACGATTTCTTCTCTGATCACCCAGGGAACCGAGCCTCAGCTTGAGCTCCACTTGAATACCGGATTAACCGCCGGATTGACACCAAAGGAAATCACCGAATCCATTATCCAGCTGGTCCCTTATACCGGGTTTCCAAAAGTCCTGAATGCGCTGACCGTTGCGAAGAAGGTGTTTGCACAGCGCGAATCTGAAAATACGGGGGAATAAAGGAAATGCTGAGGCGCAGGCGTGGAATCTGCGGTGCTGAGGTCTGCGGTTTATGCAGGGTCTGAGGTTGATGGATTTTTTTGTATGGATGCGGGGTCTGACCCGCTGTTTATTACCGAACGAAAGCTTCGGCACCATCTCTGCAGACCCTTGAGCGAGTTGGCCTCACCGCCGCTTCCCTCTGTCCCCCGCTGCGGTGAAGGATGACGGGACTGGCACCGTGCCAGTCCCCCAGTATTTTACCGTGCGAAAGCTCCGGCACCGTGTCCGCAAACCCTTGCAGGAGAAGGCCTCAGCTCAAGTTTCCTCTGTCCCCTGCTGCGGTGAAGCAAGTGGGGTCAGGCGCTTCACTGGCACTGGCCACTCTCAATGAAACACTACAAAAAAGAAAGGAGGTCCAAGGATGAAATGGATTCTGATTGTTTCTCAAATTGCACTCATACACGGTTTTTATTTTCTTGGCATTTGGATCAACGCAGTATTTTCACTCCCCGTCCCATCCGGAATCATCGGAATGGCGTTTCTTCTCCTTGCCCTTTCTTTTAAACTCGTCAAGCTTGAATGGGTTGAAAAAGGAGCGTCTTGGCTGTTGGCGGAATTGCTGCTGTTCTTTGTTCCCTCTGCCGTTGGAATCGTAGATTATACAGAACTATTCGGCTGGGCCGGTTTGCAGATGCTAGGCATCATCTTGATCAGCACCCTGCTCGTCATGGGAGCGACAGCCTTTACCGCTGAACGGATTCATACCCGCAGAAAGGAAGCGGTGATCGATGCTGATTAAGCTCCTATTGGCGACATTTATCACCTATCTGGTTTACCGGCTTGGAAAATCACTGTACAGGAAATGGAAGTTCCCGCTGCTGCATCCGCTCCTGATCTGCCCTTTGGTACTCATCGGCGGCATCAGATTATTCGGGGTTCCGGCATCTGAATATATTGATGCCTCTAAACCTCTGACCCATATGCTCGGTCCCGCCACTGTAGCATTTGCCATTCCTATCTATAAAAATAGAGCCTTGATTAAAAAGTACATGGCAGAGATCTTCTTCAGTGTAACAGCCGGTTCTGTTGCTGCCATTATGACTTCTTTCCTTTTGGCCCTCTGGGTTCATCTAAACGGCGAATGGATCATCAGCATTTTGCCGCGTTCCATCACGACCCCCATTGCCGTTGAAGTCTCAAAGGAAATCGGCGGTCTCCCTACACTCACTACCGTGTTTGTCATCATTACCGGTATTATCGGCGGCATCATCGGTCCTTCGATTATTAAATGGATGGCGATTAAGACTCCGGTCGCCCGCGGATTAATGCTCGGAATGGCGGCCCATGGCGTCGGCACTTCGAAAGCGATGGAATATGGGGAGCTTGAGGGGACATTCTCAAGCCTGTCCATGATTTTAGCCGGATTTCTGACGATTGTGTGGGGTTATTCCCTCATCCCGGTTCTATTACGGTTTATCACGTAGAAAAGCTTGCCCGGAAGCAAGCTTTTTTTATTGGACGGATTGAAACACAAGAACTGTATTGTGCCCGCCAAAACCAAGGGAATTGCTCATTGCAGCGCGGATTCTCTGTCTTCGCGCTTTCCCCGGCACATAATCCAAATCGCAATCCGGATCCGGATCATCCAGGTTCAGAGTCGGCGGAATGATTCCTGTTTTTATCGTCATTAACGTAAACATCGCTTCAATGGCTCCCGCCGCTCCCATCATGTGTCCTGTCATCGATTTTGTAGAGCTGATCGGCACTTGATAAGCATAATCTCTGAAAAATGCTTTAATGGCTTCTGTTTCGGTTTTATCGTTATACAGGGTGCTGGTTCCATGGGCATTGATATACCCGATTTCTTCTTTCTCAAGACCGGACTGCTCCAGCGCAATGGCCATTGCCCTTACTGCCCCTTCGCCCCCCGAGGCAGGACTTGTAATATGATAAGCATCTGCCGCCGTTCCGTATCCGATTATTTCTCCGTAAATATCTGCCCCTCTTTTCAGCGCGGATTCAAACGACTCCAAAATCAGGGCAGCGGCCCCTTCCCCCATTACAAGCCCGTCCCGTTTTCTGTGAAACGGCCGGCATGAAACTTTTGGGTCAGGGTTAGAGGAGATGGCTCCCATCGCACAGAATGCGCCGACTCCAAGAGGTGTGATGGACGCTTCTGTTCCGCCCGCAATCATGATGTCCGCCTCTCCCCGCTGGATCACCCTCATCGCATCCCCAACTGCATTGGCACCGGAAGCACAGGATAAAACGGTGCAATTGTTCACTCCTTTTGCCTGAAGAGCGATAGAGACCTGACTTGAAGCCATATTCGATATCACCATCGTTGTAGCAAAGGGATACAAACTTTTGTATCCCCCTTCCTGCAAGCTTTTAAAGCTTTCTTCAAAACTCTCAATCCCGCCGATTGCCGTTCCGAACCAAACCCCGATCCGTTCTGCCTCAACATGCTCCCCAATCCGAATTCCTGCATCTTCAACAGCCATAACTGAAGAAGCAATGGCATATTGGGCAAAGCGGTCCATCCGATGCCGTTTGTTTACCCGCATATAATCCGATAGTTGAAAATCCTTCACTTCTGATGCAGTTTTTGCCGAATAACCGGCTGAATCAAATCTTGTCAGCTCTCCAATCCCGGAAATCCCGTTTACTGCAGCATCCCATACAGTATCTTTATTATTCCCCATGCCTGATATGACTCCCACACCTGTAACGACCACCCTTTTCAACAAAATCCCCCCTTTCCTACTTCTACCATTTTCTAATATTTTATACAATATTTAACACACAAAAAAAACGGTTCTCTATTAGGAGAACCGCTGATGATTAAACTTAGAATATATTCATCCAAACTAAGAATAAAAGGCAAAAACAGACAGCATACATGGATAATATATATCTTTTTGTCTCTCTTATATATTTCCATTCCATTACAGCTCTGAATAGATTCAGCATGATGATAAAACCGAACATCAAATAGGTAATCGGCCAATAAATAAACCTGAAATTAAACAGGAGAAACAGACAATATATAAAAACCAGGATCACTTCCCCCGTACGGTGACACTGATTTACCCTTTTATAAACCCAGCGAGCCTGTTTATCTATTTGGAAAAACCGGATGACCAGCCATTCCCCTCCAAACGCCAAAAGAACAACTGCTAAAACGATAACCGCCGTATTCCAAAATTCCATTAGCCTCCCCCCTTACCAATATTTTACCATATTATAGAAGGTTCATAAGCTGGTCATAGAGATCCTCCCGCAAATGATTTAATCGCACACGTTCCAGTTCGCCAGTGGCATCAGACGCGATTTTTTCTTCAATCCGAATCAGCTCCTCCTCAATTTGTTCTGCTGTTCTTTTGTGAAAGGCTTTCACCTCCACTGGATGCCCAGGTTCGGAAAGAAGATGATCCATTTTTCTTCTGGCATACTGATAGCTGCCTTCAAATGAATGGAGCTGCTGATTGTGGATCCAGGCCGTTTTTGTAAAAAGCTTTTCTAAAAAATAGCGGTCATGGGATACGGCCAGAACGGTCCCTTCGAACTGGTCAATCGCATCCTCCAGTACCTCCCGTGATTCAATGTCCAAATGATTCGTCGGCTCATCCAGAATAAGGAGGTTGAGATCGTTTTGCATCAGCTTTGCAAGCTGAATCCTCATTCTTTCCCCGCCGCTCGTATGGCTCATCTTTTTAAACACAGAGGCACCGTAAAATAGAAATTTCGCCAGCACATGCCTCGCATGCTCCTCCGTCATCTGAAGATCCCTGCGAAAATATTGAAGAACCGTTTCCTTTTCGTCCTCCTCTGCCAAAACTTGCTGCGCTAAGTAGCCATAGTTTACACTGCTTCCCAATTCCGCCCTTCCGGCATCCGGTCTTTCTTTCCCTAAGATCATTCGGATAAGCGTCGATTTTCCCGTTCCGTTCTCTCCGACTACTGCGAGGCGGTCCCGATAATACAGCTCCAAATTTACACCCTTAAACAGCGTTTTTCCTTCAAACTGTTTAACGAGTTCTTCAATGATGACAGCCCGTTTCCCGCTTCGTTCGGAGCCTTCAAACTGCAGTCCCATTCTTTTGTGTTCAAGCACAGGGCGCTTTAATTTTTCTATTCGCTCCAGTGCCCGCTCCATGCTGCGCGCTCGCTTATGAAGTCCTTCGCTTGGCGGATTTGCCTGATTCGCCCATTCCCGGAGCCGTTTAATTGCCTCTTTCATCTTCTTGATTTTTTTCTGCTGCTCCTGATAAGCCTGAAATTCCAATAAGAGCTGTTTCTGCTTCTCTTCAGTAAAGCCGGTGTAATTGGACTCGTAAACGGTAATCTCCCCATCTTCGAGGTCCATCATTTTCGTTGCCACCGCGTCGAGAAAATGGCGATCATGCGAAATCAGCAGGACGGTCCCTTTGTAATCCTTCAAAAATTGCTCCAGCCATTCCACAGCCCGTATATCCAGGTGATTCGTCGGCTCATCCAGCAGCAGTAAGTCCGGCTCCTGAAGCAGAATCTGCCCAAGACCGACTTTTGTTTTCTCTCCTCCGCTCAAGGACTGAAATGGCTGCTTCAGCAAGGGGCTGATCTGCAGACCAGATGCCACCTTATTCAGCTTCGCTTCCATTTCATAGCCGCCAAGGCGCTCAAACTGTTCCTGCAGACTCCCATATTGGACAAGAATCCGGTCTAACTCTTCTGAACCGGCTGCGGCCATTTCCCCTTCCAGCCATGACATCTTTTCCTGAATACCCGCTAACTCAGCAAAGGCTTTTTTCAAAACATCCTCCGCCGTTTCATCCGGATCGGCCTTCGGAATCTGCTCTAAATAGCCAATCCTTGCATTTTTCCGAACGGAAATGACTCCGGTGTCCGGATGCTCTATCCCTTTCAATAGTTTAAAAATGGTCGTTTTCCCCGTACCATTCCGCCCAACCAGCCCTATTCTGTCGTGATCATGAACTTCAAGTGATAAATTGGTAAACAGAAAATGGCCTCCAAAAGATTTAGATAAATTTTTTACCGAACAAATGATCATCATCATTTCTCCTTTAATGTTAAATTTTGATGTGCGCCATGGAGAAAAACCATGCGGTGAAGCTTCAGAAGAAAACCCGTTAAAAACACAAAAAGACCCGGATAAGCAGACACTGCCCATCCCGGCCTTAAAAACAGAATACAAAAAAGGAGAGCTAACAAGCCCTCCCTGATCGCGCATTCCTAATTGGCAGACAAGAGAATCTTCTTAACATTCTGGTTCAGCTATGCAGTTGCGAAAAAAGGACAAACGTGTCCCGTTGGCAGCTGCAGCGTGAAAAATTGCACGGCACAAATAAAGAAAAGTCAGTCTCTCCGCCATTGCAATTTCAGAACGTTTCATCTCTTCTCCACCTCCTTCGAACAAGTAATTAAGTATAGTATATACAAAAAAGGGTTTTCTGACCATCCTATTTTTTCAGGCGGTTCGGGAAGTTTGTGAAACCATGCCCGGCATACTTGCTGTTCAGCCTCACACCCAGTTATCTTTCCAGCTGTTTTTGTAAGTTGAAGTTCCCAAAAAAAGCTCTGTTAAACTTGGCTGTTGATTTCCGTTACAGGCGCTCGCCTTCCACTTCAATCATCTGGTGTTAAAAATCAACATCAGACTTTAACAGAGCGAAAAAAGGGGCCGGGACATAACAAGATGAATAATCCACAAAAACGAATCCTAGTTCCATGCTTCTGCCAGTTAAATAGAATCCCTTTCGTAAGCCGTTCCATTGCGCTGCAGACACTCGCTTTCCGCGGGGAGGAAGCTGAGCCTCCTCGGCTTTGCCTGCGGGGTCTCAGTCTTTCCTCTGCTTCCCGCAGGAGTCGAGTGCCTTCCGCTTCATTCCACTAGTTTAAAACATGTACAATGTACAATCCTTAAAGCAAATACAAACAAAACCCGAACAATAAGACGATAGATTTATGAACCTCTCGCCTTATTGTTCGGGTTTATTATGGGCTTAGATACTTCTGTCCCATCCTCTTCAGTAAATTTCCACGTATGGAAGAACGAGTGTAACTCTTGTGCCTTCTCCGTGTTTGCTGTCTATTTTGATTTCGCCTTCGTGGTTTTTCAGGATTTCCATGCTGACGGCGAGGCCCAGGCCTTTGCCTTTTTCTTTTGTGGAAGAGAAAGGAATGAAAAGCTTCTCCAGCACTTCCTGATTCATCCCGCAGCCGTTGTCTTCTATGACAATCTCAATCGAATTGGATTTCAGGGTAGTGAAAATTTGGACTTTTCCTTCACATTCCTCTTTTTCCATGAACGATTCCATTGCATTTCTGACGATGTTTAAAATGACTTGTGTAATTTTCCGGTTATCTACAAAAAGAACCGGATTCTTAAGGTTCGCCTGATAATGGACTTCACATCCAAAGTCATCGGCCTCTTTTTTAACGATCATCGCCGCTTCATCAAGCAGCTGGGAAAGCATGATCTTCCGCTTCGACATAATAGGCGGACGCTCGTCGAATAAATATTCGTAAAGGTCATAATTGGCCCGGTTCAACCCGTCAAAATTCAATTTTTTCTCGCCCGGGTCTACCAGATGAGGCTTCACCTGGTTAAAGAATCCTTTAATGCTCGTAAGCGGATTGGACAGATCCATGGATATGCTCGCTGCAATCTCTTTAAATGAACGCAAATGATGATTTTGAACAGCAAGTTCTTTCATTTCCTTCAGTGATTTTTCCAGCTGTGTATTCTTTTCAAGCAGAGACATATTAGCTTTCATTAAATCTAGCTCCAGGTTTTTCATCGCCTGGTATACAGGTTCGAGCGACTCTTCTTTGTTGATGCAGAAAATATGGATCGTTTCTTTGTTTTCATATTGAATATATATATCAAACAAACACAGCGGCTTGTTTTTCGTTTTCATGTTGAGCTCGACCTTTGATATGGATGGTGTATCAAGAATAAAGGAAGCGGCCTTCTTTTTGCTCCCTATTCCGACGATTTCAATAAAATTTTGAACCTCATCAAATTCACTGAAGGTCTTTTTGGACACAGAAAGGATGTTAAGCTTTCGGTCCACCATAAAGTAAGAAAAGGGGATTTTTTCATATTTGCTAGACATTAATTGCATTTCCATGTTGAACAGTCCCTATATATTTAATTAAATCCTTAATCTCGGTTATATTGCGGATAATCATCGTATTGGGAGGACAATGAAACTCAAGATCGTGACTCGAAGCCAGCTTTCCTCCTACCATGATCGTAGGTCCGAACGGCAGTTCTTCCAGTGCCAGAATATATTTATTTACCGTGGGCAGATGATAGGCTATGTTAACAGACAGCCCAATGACCTCCGGTTTGTACTTAAGAGCAAAGTCAAGCGCATAATCAAGGGGCAGATTGGCACCCAGGCATTGCGTTTCCCAGCCGTTTTCCTGAAAATAGTTCGAGACCATATGAACACCCAAATCGTGTTCTTCGCCCTCTACACAGAAAAACATCGCTTTTTTCTTTTTAAGAGGGGTAATTGCAGGCAGTTTTTTTGCCGTGTGATAATACTTGTACGAAAGCAGATTCTTGCACACATAGGACGCGACGTGTTCATCTGCTACAGTAATCACATTCTCTTCCCAAAGCTCACCGATATGGTACATGGTATATTTCAAAGCATCGTAAAACTCCATGCTGTCTTTACTTTCTGTTGCAGAATTTAAATAGGTCCAGGCTTTCATCACTTTTCCATTCAGCAGAAGCTTGCTTAACTCCTCCACTTGAACATTCATTCTTCCTCACCTGCCTTTTCTGGATTCAGTTAATTAATGCCCGTCTACTAAAGGTTAACATATGTGAATGCTTTTAGGTATGGTTACGCCTTTATTATCGGTTAGTGTTTTCGGCTCATTTAGAAAAGGGATTAACTTCTTCAATACCCATTCGAATCTTTATTGAAACCAGCTAATTTCCATCAATAAGTGAAATATGTCCAGGAAAGGAATGCCGCGGCCATGTAAGACGGCTTGTCCTCCCTTGGGTGAAGGTTGGCCGTGAAAACGATATGAAGAGTTTGAGTGAGGATTATGTCACTTGAGAATGGAGTGAGAGGCATGAAGAGGATACTTATATCTTTCTAGACGGGTGAATCAAAACCCTTTTTAGATTGTGAAAAACATAAATAACTTTTTATTTGTATGACTTTTATCTATTTTCCTATGCCAATCGTAACATATTCTTCAATGGATCGTTGCTTTGTTACATAAATTTAATGATTTCACAAACACTAGACAGAAGATTAAGGGATGGCAGGAGGAGAAGGAATGACCGTTCAGAATGAGCTTGCAGGTAATTTAAAGCAAAATATCCGCGATATCAAAACAGCTCTTCATACGATGCAGGATCTGTCCGTTCATCCAATCCTGCTTCCTTCCCAGCCATCCAGCGAAGGGTGTCTGATCCGGCTGAAGGGCATTTCGGATGATACGAAAGTGACGGAGAAGGTACTCCATCCGATTTTGTATTCAAACGAAATGCCTTTAAAAAAGGACTTTTTAAAAAAGCTGACCCAGCGTGTACTGGCCAGTGATTTCACGATTGGGTCGACCTGCAAAGAGGCGGCAGAGGCCATTCTGGAAGGGCACACTGTTTTTCTGATTGAAGGCTATAAAGGATTTATCGATCTTGAGACATCAGGAGGAGAAAGAAGAGCCGTAGAGGAGCCTTCTTCCCAAATGGTCATCAGAGGTCCAAAAGAGAGTTTCAATGAAACCCTCCGTACGAATGTCGCTTTGATCAGGCGAAGGCTGAAGTCTCCTGATCTTAAGCTTGAGCAATATGTCATCGGCGAGATTTCACGTACGAAGGTAAACGTCATGTACATTGATAAAAAAGTAAGCCCGGAAACGCTTCAGCTTGTAAAAGACAGACTTACAGGCAGTGAAGCAAAAGCGGTACTGGAATCAGGCTATATTGAAAGAGTTTTGGAAGATCATCAAATTACCCTCTTCCCTACAATGAACAATACGGAAAGGCCGGACGAAGTGGTTAGCAGTCTTCTCGCCGGAAGAATTGCGATACTGGTAGACGGCACGCCCTTTGTTCTTCTGTGCCCTACTAGTTTCAGGCATTATTTTTACTCACCTGAGGATCAATACCAGTCAAATATTTCCGGAAAGCTGATTGTGATGCTCCGTTATATCGCTTTCTTCCTATCCGTTTTCGCACCATCTATTTATATCGGCATGATCACTCACCATCAGGCCCTTATTCCGACCTCCCTGCTGATCAGCCTTTATTCTCAGCGCGAAGGCGTTCCGTTCCCGGCGCTTATTGAAGTGCTCATTATGGAAGTAACATTTGAAATTCTGCGTGAAGCCGGGGTGAGGCTTCCTAGAGCAATCGGCCAGGCAGTCTCCATCGTAGGAGCGCTCGTGATTGGTCAAACAACCGTTCAGGCAGGACTTGTTTCCACGGCTGTCGTGATTGTCGTATCGATAACGGCTATTTCAAGCTTTACCCTTCCGAATTACAGTTTAGCCATCACGGCGAGAATAGTCCGGTTTATCTTAATGTTTGTCACATATTTCCTCGGCTATTATGGATTGATGCTCGCGGCAATTATGTTCATGGGGCACCTTTATCACCTCACAACACTCGGCACTCCGTATATGGCTAACGGGGCCCAGGCTGGAAAAGGAAACGGGAAACCATGAAAAAATGGCTGCTGATTCTATGTGTTCTTCCTCTTCTCTCATCCTGCGGGACCCAGCAGGAGCTTAATGATCTTTCCATCGTGATTGGAATCGGAATGGATGAGGCGGATCCCGGCTACCAGGTTACCCTGCAGCTGGTCGATCCGAGTGAGATCTCGACGAGCGCCGGCAAGTCCTCCGGAGGCAAAGCGGTCCCTGTGATTAATATGGTCGGGAAAGGTGCATCCCTCAACGAGGCTTTCCAGGAAGCCGTCTCCAAAATTTCAAGGAGAACGTTCTACAGCCATCTCTCCGTTGTGGTGATCGGAGAACCGTTGGCGCGGCGGGGAATTACAGAAATCATTGAGCATTTGGAAAGAGGCTCGGAAATTCGAAGCAGCCTTCTTCTCCTGACCGCTAAGGACCAGACCGCACTTGAAGTTCTGTCCGCTCTGCCTCCCCTTACGAAGGTTCCGGCCTTATCCGCTCTCGGAAAGCTGGAAAACAATATGGAAAACTACGGATCTGTCATTAGAGTCAATATTATTGACTGGGTAAAAATGAACCAGCACCGCGGTATGTATGCAGTGATGCCGGGGATTTATAATAACGGGGATCCGAACGTTTTTACGAAACAGGCAAATTTGGAACAAAGTGAACCTTATTCCACGGCGGTCGGCTACACGGCGGTCTTCAGCAAGCAAGGCAAATTAATGTATTGGCTCGGTCCCAATGAGACGAAAGCCATGCTGATCCTGCAAAATAAAATCAGACGGACTTTCGTCAATGCACCGTGTGACAGTGAGCATATTTCCTATGAATTGCCCTTCTCAAAATCCTCTTCCCAAGTAGCTGTAGAGAACGGAAGAGCCGTTATCAAAGTGAATGTGAGAACAAGAAGCGAGCTGTATTCGCTTGGCTGCATGAAAAATAAGAAACTGACGGAAGAAATCATCCGGAGACTCGAGCATGAAATGACGGCGAAATTAAGATCTGAAATCATGCAATCCATCTCCATCGCTCAAGATCATAAAACCGATCTGTTTGGCTTTGGACAAATTTTGGCTACTGAGGATGCACAGCAATGGAAACGGATTAAACACCAGTGGGATCAGCTATTTGAAGAGGCAGAGATTCATGTAAAAGTATCGACTGAGCTGCTGAGAGGCGGAGTCATTGAAAGCCATATGTAAAGAGGGATTAAAATGAGCAGAGTGTCAGCGAAGGAGCTGTTTTATTTAATTTTCATATTTGAAATAGGTAGCGCCATCCTTCTTGATCCTGCTAAACAGGCAATGAAGGATTCATGGCTTGCCATTTTGCTTGGCTATGCAGCGAGCATTCCCCTTTTTCTCATTTACATTGCTCTCGCAAAACTTTCCGGCAAAAAGACCATGGTAGGAATTCTTCTTGCGCTGCTCGGGAAAAAAGCGGGCGCCCTCGCTTCGTCTCTATATATTCTTTACTTCTTATATATCTGTGCCCGGGTTTTAAGGGATTTCGGTGAGCTGCTCATTATTACCGCCTATGACGAAACATTTTTGGTCGTCATCAGCAGCTTTATGATGCTTGCCGTCATGTACTTTGGCATTAAGCGATTCCACGTGATCGCAGCTGTATCGAAACCTTTGTTTTATTCCATTACCATCCCATTTGTGATTGTGGTTTCCTTCGAAGTCATTTCAGGAATTGTTGATCTTCATGAATTGCTGCCCATTGCACAAAATGGACCGATGCCGATTTTAAAAACGATTTTTCCGACGATTATGACCTTTCCTTTTGGAGAAATGGTGGTGTTCACCATGTTTTATCCGCTCGTCTGTGACAGTGTAAAACTGGTCAAAATTACACTCTCTTCTATTTTTCTGGCCACCCTTGTGCTGGTTACCACTGCTGCGCTGCATGTTTCCATCCTCGGAGCGGAAATGACGAAAAACTTTGTTTTCCCGATCCTTGCGACCGTGTCGCTCATCAATATCTCTGATTTTATTCAGCGCCTTGATTCGATTGTCGTCATTCTCATGATCATTGTAGGATTCTCCAAGGTATTCCTCTTCTTTTATGCGGCATTAAGAGGAACCGTCGAGTTGACCGGAACAAAAAATCCGATCCCTCCTGCTCTGATATATGGCATTTCCCTCATTGCCTGCTCGCTGTTTATCGCCAATACCCAATATGAGCATTTTCAGGAAGGGCTCGTATTTGTCCCATACTTCCTTCATATCCCCTTTCAAATGGTGTTTCCTTCCCTGATCTTGGGAATACTTTGGTTAAAGAAAAAAAAGGCTCAGAAAAAAGGGGCATCCAATGAAATTTATAAAGAAATTTAAACGTATCCTGACAGAAATAAAAACCATCATATTTTCATTGACTATAGTAGCAGCCTTGATAGCAGCCTTGATTTGTATCGATCTTTATCAGGGCTATTCATGGAAGATGGTTGCCAAGACGTTTACCTATGAGCTGAAAACCTCTTCTATGAACGACTTATTTTCTCTTATGATTTTCGCTTTGCTGATCATCATTTATTTATCTGTCACTTCCGTAAAATCAGGAAAAAAAAAGCTCAGTAAAGGAGGAAAAAACGGATGAAAAAGTATCCTGAGCGGCTGATGGCCATTCTCTCATTGCTCTCTCTCTTGTTTATGAACAAAAAGCAGCTCCTCCGCTTTTTGCCATCCGGAATCTTTATTTCGCTGATTTTATGTGTAGAAAGCATTCTTGCAGACGCCTATCATTACTGGCGGGTGCCGGGCGGAAAAAAAAGAGAAGCCAGTGTCAATTTAAGCTTTATTTTCGGTCCGTTCTTTACCGGAACCCTTTGGATCTTCCATCTGACGTACGGTAAATTTTTCCGCTACCTGCTGGCCAATTCTTTAATGGATTTTTTGCTTGCCTATCCAATCGCCTTCTTTTTCCAAAAGAAAAAGCTCTTCAAGCTGCTCAAATTCCAGCCCCCATATATGTTTGGCGTATCCATGATATGGGCTGTTGTGATTTATGGATATCAAATGCTCATTGAAAAAACAGACAGTAAAAAAGAGCCCAGTGAATTTCACTGAGCTCTTTTTCGCTAGGCAGACTGTCTTTCATTTTCTGCAGCAGCATCCACTTGTTTCTCCTGGGCAGGTTTCTTGATCTTCGGCACAGGAAGAAGGAACGTCGTGAGCGGAATAAATGTAATCAGGCGGATTGCCGCGACACAAATCACCATCACGGCAATATACATAAGGCCTACATAGTTAACATTCCAATAAGACTCCGGCAAATGTCTGGCCATTAAATACAGCACCATAGGATGAATAAGATAAATCCCCATCGAATACTTTCCGATTAAAACGAGCGGCTGCTTAATGACCTGAAGCCTGGCAAGAAGCGGGTAAATTCCAATTGTCGCTATGGATAGAAGCGGAATATTAGCCAAATTGGAAAGTCTTCGGTTTGAAACATAGCCTTTCACGTTATACTCAATGACAGCTCCCGCAGAAACAGCCAGTGCAAGGATCAGCATTTGAATCGGACGCTTTAGCGCGAAATTGCGGATTCCTTCCCAGTAGTAAGCAAGGAACGCACCAAAAGCAAAATAGAAAATCCAAACGGGCATAAAGGATTTACTCGCAATGAACTCGCCGACCGGTCCATCAAACGGGGCCTTTATTCCGTACATATTGTAGCTGATTAAAAACGACACAAACAGAAAAATTATAATGGTTGTCTGTGTTCTGAACAGTTTTTGAAGAAGCGGAAAAACAAGATAAAATTGCACAACAATGGAAATGAAATAAAGATGATAAAATGCCTTCCCCTGCAGGAATCCTCCCAGTTCTTCCATCGGATCGCCGATTCCCTGCCCGTTATAAATGTACATCATATAACGGTAGGCTACACTCCATAAAATAAACGGGATAATGACTTTGGCAAAGCGTGACTTCATAAACTTCCCAAACTGGAACCCTTTGTTCCGTACTTGGAAAAACAAAAGAAAACCGCTGATTACCGCAAAAATGGGGGTTCCGAACCGGCCGATCTGGTTCAGAAAATAAGAAAACCAGTTATACGTATCGCTGTTCATACCGGAATTTGTCGCAGACACATGTACCGCCACAACCGCTAAACAAGCGAAAGCACGCAGGAAATGAATTTCAAACAAATACGATTTACCGCTTTTCTTGCCAGCCTCTTTTGCCATATCAATCGCTCCTTTATATAAAAATAACTCCTCCATTATTTTAATCGTAAACGAAAGCGAAATGGGGCTGTTCCATCAAAAGCCATCTTTGGTCCAGTTTTGGACATAAGGCCTTAAGATAGAGAAACGGAACTTGTAAGCGCTAACTCACACAAATAGCGCGTAAGCAAAAAGTCATCTCTTAACTAAGATGGCTTTAAAATGGTGTTATTGTCATTAATTGCTGAAAAAGGCAGAATGGCGGTAAATCAAGGGTTTACAAGAAGCGGAGAAAGCAGCACGCAAATTCTGTCGAAATTTAGCGAACCTTCTTTTTTTGTAACATTCCTACAGGCAGACTTCGTGTTTGATTTGGCTGATTTCCGGCTGCTCGTACTGGAGGGAGCAAAGCATCCGATACCTGTCCCGCTTCTTTACTCGTAAAAAAACAGGGAAACGCTTAGAAGCGTCTCCCTGTTATAAGTTTAATGAGGCTACAGCCCCGTTTCCCATTAATTCGTATAGTTCTCTTCCAGTTTGCCGGCATCCGTTTTTTTGCTTCCTGCTTTCGGTTTCAGTCTCGGCAAACCGAAGGCAATGGCTAAAATTCCGCATAGAAGTGTAAGCATCGGATAGAAGGTATATGGCAGAATGCTTAAAGGAGAAGCTTTAACAAGCTGGGCACCTGCAAGCATTTGCGCACCATATGGAATCAGTCCCTGCACGCTGCAGGAGAAAATATCCAGGATGCTGGCAGATTTTCTTCTATCGATGTCATACTGATCCGCAATATTTTTAGCCAGCGGACCGGCTGTAATAATCGAGATGGTGTTGTTGGCAGTCGATAGATTTGTCGCACTGACAAGTCCGGCTATGCCAAACTCCGCTCCTTTTTTTGTACGGATGTTTTTCGTCATTGCATTAAGAAGGAAATCAATCCCGCCGTTATGCTTAATGATTTCAACCATTCCGCCAATCAGAACAGATAGGATGATAAGCTCGGACATTCCAGAGATCCCCTTCATCATCGTTTGAGAAAAGGACAGAAGGCTGAAGCTTCCATCCGCAAGCCCGATGATTCCGGTCAAAACAATCCCTCCACCAAGAACAGCTACAACGTTTAATCCAGCGAGAGCTGCAATGAGAACTCCGAGGTAAGGAAGCATTTTAACGAAACTGAAATCCTTCGGCTCAACCGCTGAGTTCATTCCAAGCGAAATGATGATCAGAATAACAGCTGTAACAATCGCTGCGGGAAGCACGATGAAAAAGTTCGTCTTAAACTTGTCCAGCATCTCGGTCTTCTGTGTCCGGACCGCAGCAATGGTCGTATCGGAGATAAAGGACAGGTTATCCCCAAACATCGCGCCTCCGATAACGGATGCAACCGCAAGAGCGACTGGAATTTCTGTTTCGCCGCTTATTCCTGCAGCAATCGGTCCGAGGGCTGCGATTGTCCCCATTGAAGTTCCCATTGATAGAGAAACAAAAGCAGCGATAATAAACAACCCGACAACAAGGAAACTTTGAGGGAAGTACGTTAACGCAAGATTAACGGTTGATTCAACTGCTCCCATTCCCTTTGCCGCTTCAGAGAACGCACCGGCAAGAATATAGATAAAGACCATAATCATAATATCCGGATGCCCTGCCCCTTTGGCGAACCGTTCAACCTTTGACGTCAGATTTTCCTTTCGATTCATAAACAGTGCAGCAGCAACGGCAACAAGGATCGCCACTACCATCGGAAGCTTGTAGAAGTCGCCCGTAATCACACCGGCTAAAATAAACAGCGCTATGAAAATCATCAATGGCAATAAGGCCACCGGATTTGCTTTCAATCCATTCTTTCTATCCATGTTCTCCACCTCACAACAATTCTGTTTTCCCTTTTTTTCAAGCTATAAAAAAGACCCCTTCTTATCCTTTTAAGAAGAGGCCTTAATACACAATGGTCAGGACACTCTTCTTATCTTCCAAGCATGGAAGCTTGCTGGATTTGGCACAGCACTCTTAATAAGTCCGCTGCCGAGGCATCGCAGGGCCAGTCCCTCCGCCTCTCATGATAAGAAGTTGGAATCAATTTATGGGGGTTTTCAAAAACAATCTTTTACTACCTTACTGGCTGCCGCAAAAAATGTCAAACAAAAATCTCCCTCTTTTTACTTTCCTGAAAAAACATTTGGATTGATAAAACATTAGGAAAACCCTTACAATGCTATCATAAAAAGATATACGATTCCACACTTCACGTATACCCTTTACCTCGACTTACTTTTTTTACCACTCTTTTTCAACACTTCTTTACGCTTTTAAAAAAAAATGAGTTCTAATGCATGCCCAAACACAGGATTTGCAAAATCCTGTGTTTCGGACCTTTGAATCCAGCCTGTCAGCGGTCAGATTCTTTAAAATCAATTTTTTTCACTTTCTGTGTCTTTGGATCATACTCAACGGTTACATATAAGCCGAACTCTTTTGTACCCTGCCGCACCCATAACTTAAACTTCTCTTTGACTGTCCCTGTACCGGTATCTTCCTGACCAATATGCAAATAATCGAGCAGCTTCGCATCCGGATACTTCTTTTTCGCCTCCATGATGGCAATCCTTGACCATTTTGCATAGGCCGGTTCCTGCTGATGCGTTTGGGCATATGCAGCCCCTGGTTCTGCTATCCCTGCTAATACTGCGGTAATCAGACAGCAGGATATCCATTTTTTCATTGTGCAGCACATCCCTTTTTCTTTTAGGGTGGCGCAAAACAGAAAAAAAAGCCGTGCTTGCGCACGCCTTTTTTATCCAGTTTTTTTATTCAGCAAGCTGTGTTTTTTTCCGTAGGCAAAATAAACGACCAATCCGATTGCAAGCCAGATGACAAAGGCAATCCATGTCTGTTTTTGAAGCTGAAGCATCAAATACGCACAGGATACAAATGCTAAAATCGGGACAAGCGGCACGAGCGGGGTTCTGAAGCCGCCCTGATTGCCTTGTCCGGATGATCGAAGAACAAGGATTCCAATGGAAACGGACATGAAAGCGAAAAGAGTACCGATGCTTGTCAGATTAGCGAGTTCATCCAGGGGAATGAAGCCCGCAAAAATGGAAACAAGCACACATCCAAGATAAGTCGTTTTAACCGGCGTCTTTGTCTTTTTATTAATTTTCGACAGTCCATTCGGGAGCAGTCCGTCACGGCTGATCGCATAAAACAGACGGGACAGGCCGTACATCATCACGAGAAGAACCGTCGTCATTCCGGCAATGGCACCAATCGAGATTAAACCTGCTACCCAATCCTGATTAATATAATTTAGCGCAAAAGCAACAGGATTTTTCACATTAAGCTCTGTATAAGGAACAATCCCCGTCAGAATTCCGGAAACTACAATATATAGGACTGTACATACCGCAAGGGAAGCGATAATCCCAATCGGCATGTTCTTCTGCGGATTCTTTACTTCTTCGGCTGCAGAGGATACGGCATCAAATCCAATATAGGCAAAGAATACCGTCGCTGCACCTGCAGCAACTCCTGAGAAACCGAATGGCATAAACGGTGTCCAATTATCCGGTTTTACGTACCAGACTCCCACTGCGATGAAAAGAAGCACGACGACGATTTTAAGAATCACCATTATAGCATTAAGGCGCACTGACTCTCTTACTCCCTTTGTCAGAAGGAAGGTAATTAAAAAGGCAATCACAACTGCCGTAATATCAAAATACGTTCCATTTTCGGGTGAATACGCACTGGTCAGGGCTGTTGGAAGATGAAGGCCGAATCCGGCCAGCAATCCCTGGAAATAGCCGGACCATCCGCTTGCAACCGCAGCAGAGGCAAGACCGTACTCCAGCAGCAAATCCCAGCCCAATATCCAAGCCATCAATTCCCCGAATGTTGCATAGCTGTATGTATAAGCACTTCCGGAAACCGGGACACTTGAAGCAAATTCAGCATAGCACAATGCTGCAAATGCACAGGCAATACCGGCCAAAATAAATGATAAAACCAATGCAGGCCCCGCATGCTCGGCCGCGGCCACCCCTGTTAATACGAAAATTCCAGTCCCGATAATGGCTCCAATCCCGAGCATCGTCAGGTCAAACGCTCCAAGCGTTTTATTCAGGGACACCCCTTTACTTCCTGAATCTCTGATAATTTGATCAATCGATTTTTTCCTGAATACACTCATCCAATCACCCGCTGTTCAAAATATTCTGAAATATTTACATAATTTTTGAGATATCCTTAATTTAATCGAATGATGTCGAAAAATCAACCGTTTTTTGAAAATTTAATTTATTAAGACAAATCCCAATTCTGCACAGAGAAGCAGATTTACTGAACAAAACGGCATTTTCTCTATAGGGATGGTCATTGCCCGTCAACCATCTTCCAATAATAAAAATACTATAGGAAAAAGCCGGCATCTGCCGGCTTTTCCTTATTCCGATTCAGTTTTTGCACTGATGAGCCCGATGACAATTCCAAGCAAAGCCCCA
The DNA here is from genome assembly GCF_003816055.1 of Bacillus sp. FJAT-42376. Taxonomy (NCBI): domain Bacteria; kingdom Bacillati; phylum Bacillota; class Bacilli; order Caryophanales; family Bacillaceae; genus Bacillus; species Bacillus sp. FJAT-42376. The sequence continues at coordinate 1,257,722 of NZ_CP033906.1, read as the reverse complement.
TAGGCAACCTCTTCAGGCTGGTGCCCCAAAAGCTCATTAAGCTCCTCTTTCTGCTTTACATGCCCAAGTCCCGGAAAATGACCGGAAAGGACCTCAATATCTTCATCAATATCATTCACAAGCTTCGCAATCTCACCTGTATGACGCCTGATCCCCTGTGCATCATACATTACGATTACGCCGAATATAACGGCTAACGCCGTCTCAATCGAGCTGCTTCCGTTTTTAGCTGCTACATATGTAGCCAGTGAAGAAACACCTGCAGAGTGGGAACTCGGCATCCCCCCCGTTGAAAATACCGGCCGCCAATCCCATTTGCCGGTCAGCCGTTTATGGCCAAAAATCTTTAATCCTTGTGCAATCCCTATTGCAGATAAAGCGGTCAATATTCCTCGATTTCTAATCAATTTCTTCACCTCGCGTGAGTTTAGTTTTAGACTGTTCCGCGGCAGCTATACACGTTCCAATATGTCTTATACCCGAATATAGGCAAGGTTAAAATTCTTATTATTTCTTGAGTTGCACTATGCCAGTTAAAGATGAGGATGATATCCTGCAGGAAAGCCCTGTTCAACCTGCTATGCAAAGAGACTAATGGAGCACGCTTGATCCATAATTTGGCCGGGACGCCGGATTATATTCTGTCCGGCGATGCCCGTTATTTAGCCGTTCCTTTCTTCTTTTTAGCCGTTCCCGCTCCTTTTCTGGCCGTCGCCATTCTTAATTTGTCCGTTCCAGTTTATCTGTCCGTTGGTGCCCGTTATTTAGCCGTTCCGTCCCCTTATTTAGCCATTCCCGCTCCTTTTTGGCTCTCGCCATTCTTAATTTGTCCGTTCCAGTTTATCTGTCCGTTGGGACACGTTATTTATCCAATTCGTTCCTCTTTTTAGCCATTCTCGCTCCCTTTCTGGCCGTCGCCATTCTTAATTTGTCCGTTCCAGTTTATCTGTCCGTTGGTGCCTGTTATTCAGCCGTTCCGTCACCTTATTTAGCCATTCCCGCTCCTTTTCTGGTCGTTCCCATTCTTAATTTGTCCGTTCCAATTTTTCTGTCCGTTGGGACACGTGATTCAGCCGTTCCGTCACCTTATTTAGCCATTCCCGCTCCTTTTCTGGCCGTTCCCATCCTTAATTTGTACGTTCCAATTTTTCTGTCCATTGGTCTACGTTATTTAGCCGTCCCCGCTCCTTTTCCGGCCGCTCCCATCCTTATCTTGTCCGTACCAATTTATCTAGCCGTTGGTCTACGTTATTTAGCCGCCGCTCCCGCACCTGCCGGCTTAGCGTTCTGATCTGTTTACACACAAAAAACCGCCCGCTCAAAGAGCGGACGGTTCTGCTGTATTGTTTAGAAGTTTAGTGCTGCTTCTTTTGCTTTTTCTACAGATTTACCGAAGATTTCATCAGCTGCTGCAGGATCTGCTGCCATTCCTTCAGCAAGAACAACTGTGACATCATTGATGCCAAGGAAGCTCATCACTGCGCGGAAGTAGCTTTCTGTGTGCTCCATGGATTGAGCAGGTCCTTCGGAGTATACTCCGCCGCGTGCTTCAATTAGAGCTACTTTTTTGTCGCCGGAAAGACCGACTGGACCATTTTCAGTGTATTTGAATGTTTTTCCAGCCACTGCGATTGCATCGATGTAAGCTTTCATCAATGGAGGGAATCCGAAGTTCCACATTGGAGCAGAGAATACGACTTTGTCTGCTTCAAGAAATTGATCTACAATCTGAGAAAGACGGGTAATCTTTGCTTGTTCTGCGTCAGTCAGCTCTTGTCCTGCAGCAAGTTTGCCCCAGCCGCCAAGAACGTCTGCGTCGATCATTGGAAGATCTGTATTGTAAAGGTCAAGTGTTTCCACTTTATCTCCAGTGTTTTCAGTTTGGTATGCATCAAGGAACGTGTTCGCTACACGTGCTGAGAATGACATTTCGTCACCTTTTGGATTTGCTTTTACATATAGAATGTTTGCCATAATTTATCTCTCCTTCAAATAGTTAGAAATTATATATTTTTTATTAAAGTATCTCGACTTCGAGGTTTATTCTATCTCACTTCCATTCTTCTGTCAACCAGATTGATTCAAAACATTCCCTGGTTTTAAATTTTGGGGAATGAGGGTAATTCATAAGTAAGCAATTGAATGGAAAGGATGAGAAAATAATGGATCAGCAGCAACTAAAAGAACAAATTGTGAAAATCATCGATCAAAATAAAATCGGGACACTCGCTACGGTGAAAAACCGCAAGCCGCATTCTCGGTATATGACTTTCTTTAATGAAAATTTGACCCTTTATACCCCAACAGATATTGAAACCCATAAAGTCGAGGAAATTGACGAAAACCCGAACGTTCATATTCTTCTCGGCTATGACGGGGAAGGCTTCGGCGATACATACGTTGAAGTAGAGGGCACGGCATCTATTGAAAAATCCGAAGAGCTGAAACAGCGCCTATGGGATGACAATATGAAGATGTGGTTCGACGGTCCGAATGATGAAAACTATATTGTGTTAAAAATCATTCCTGATCAAATCAGATTAATGAATAAAAAAGGCGAGCCTCCTCATACACTTGAAGTATAAACAGGCTTAAACAGGCGGACAATCCATGTTGATTGTCCGCCTGTTTTTTGAAGATATGCTCAAAGTAAAAATTTATATGATTTCATCAAAGTGTAAAACCTCTGGCTCCCCGGCAAAATATGGGACAATGGCTGCATTCCATTTTTTAAAGTCCTCACTTTTTACAAAGTGTTCAATATGGTCCTCAAGTGTTTCCCACCTGACTATGAAAATAAACAAATGAGGATTTTCTATATTCCGGATCATCTGATAGCTTATCAATCCTTTTGCCCGTTCAATAATCGGAAGTGCTTGCTGAAGAGAAGTGATAAATTCATCTTCAGCACCCGTTTTAATACGGAGGGATGCCTGTTCAATAATTATTGTTCCTCATCCTTTCCTAAAAAGCGTTTAACCCCTTCTGCCGCATAATCATGGTCCATTTGGGGTGTCAGCCCTGCTACCGTCAAGCTTCCGATTACCCCTGCTCCCCTTACCCGGATTGGAAGCGAACCTCCAACCGCCTGGTATTCGGATGAGGAAAGCAAGGAGCTTTCATCGTGAGTGGTCCCATTTTGTTCAAATCTTTTCGCGATATAATGGGAGCTTCTGTTGTAATGGTCAACCACTCTCTTTTTCCGGTACAGCCAAAATACATTTTCTTCAGATGTTCCGTCCATCAAGTGAGTAAACAGCGGAACGCGGTTTCGCTCAATATGAACGGCAACGGATTTCCCGTTTTCCTTCGCGTAGTCAACCACGGTCATTCCAAGCTTTAATGCATCTTCGTTTGTGAAAGAATCAAACTGACAATCCATTTCCAATTTTTCAAACTGTTCCAGGTTCATAAAAATCTCTCCTCTAAAATAATTTTTGTTTTTTATCGGATCGATAGCTTACAGCTGCCAAAACTGCAGCAAGTATAGCCAGAATCGCACCAATCCACGCTGTATCCAAATACGTCAAATAATCCACGGCCAATCCTCCGAGAGTGGAGCCTGCCGCTATTCCGATGTTGAAGGCTGAAATGTTCAGGCCAGATGCAAGGTCTTTTGCAGAGGGGACTAACTTTTCAGCGAGAGTCACAATATATGCCTGTACACCTGGCGACATCAGGAACGAAACGAATCCAAGCAAAATAATCGAGACGATACTGAGCATTTTGCTTGGGAGCAGCCACATTTGCAGGAGCAAAACAATGGCTTCAATTACGAATACAAATCTTAAGGCCTTTACCGGATGATGATTGGCGATTTTTCCGCCCACGATATTTCCAATGGCAACAGCCACCCCATAAACAAGCAGGAGAATGGTGATGGTTTCGGATGGATATCCGCTCACTTCCTTGAGAATGGGCGTGATGTAAGCAAATACGGTCATCGTTCCCGCCAGACCCAGTGCTGTCATGAGCAAGGCGACAAGGATCCTTCGGTTTTTCATTAGCTTCCACACATCCGTTAATTTCGCAGGCTGATCCGCTTTCTTAACTTTTTCCACCGCCAAAACATTCGCGATCAGACCGATCAGTCCGAGGACGGCAACGGCTGTAAACGTGGAACGCCATCCAAAATTTTGTCCGATATACGTTCCGAGGGGCACCCCGGCAATCGTGGCTACCGTTAATCCGGTAAACATAATGGAAATCGCTGTTCCTTTTTTATTAACAGGCACCATATCGGCTGCAACCGCTGAAGCAATGGCAAAAAAGACACCGTGGGCAACGGCCGTAATGATGCGAGATACCATTAAAATTTCATAATTTGCTGCTGCGGCTGACAGCATATTCCCTAATGTGAAAACCGCCATCAAACTGATAAGAAATCCTTTTTTCGGAAGTCTTCCCGCAAGGACTGTCACGATTGGGGTTCCAATCGCAATCGCAAGTGCATAGCCTGAAATCAGCGTTCCGGCTTTTGTTACGGAAATCGATAAATCACCCGCAACGGTTGGAAGCAGGCCGACAATGACAAACTCTGTCGTTCCGATTGCAAATGCGCTGATGGCAAATGATAGAAGAGCTAAATAAATTTTGGCAGACATCTTGATGCTCCTTTTCTATAAAATGGCTGAAATTTGCTGACTGCACTGAATCAGTTTTTTGCTCAGACGCTTATCGAGCTTTTTCGTCAGCCTCGTCGCTGGACCAGATATAGCGACTGCGGCAATAACTTTTCCTTCGTACATAATCGGAGCAGCAATACACCGCAGGCCGATTTCAGTTTCCTCATCATCCACCGCATATCCTTGCTTGCGGATCACATGAAGATGTTCCTTCAGCAAGTGAAAATCGGCAAAAGTGTTTTCCGTATGCGGATTTAGCTTTATATCCTGCAGTACTTGCCTTTGTTCAGAATCATTTAGAAACGCAAGAATCACCTTACCAAGTGCACTGTGGTGAGCAGGCATCCGATCGCCCACTTCGGAATGCGCTCTAATGGATCGGCTCCCATCAATCACTTGGGCCGTCACTACATCCGTATCGGAAAGAATTCCAACATAGGCAGTTTCCCCGATTTCGCTGCTCAGCTCTGAAAGAGGCGGGACGGATAACCAATTCAGCTTAGCCTGACCCGGAGCGGAAATTCCGCCTATTTTGGCTGTAGCGTGATACGCATGCTCCGTTTTTCGGATATAGCCCATTGATTCCAGTGTATAAAGCAAGCGAAAAGCGGTTGATTTATTAAAAGAGAATTTCTCCATGACTTCCTTCAGAGTTAATCTCTCTTCCTGCTGCAGAGCATCCAGGATGAGAAGTCCCTTTTTCAGCGTGGCCACCTCATATTGACTCATCTTCTGCACCTCTCTTTCCTGCGGTGATTATCTTAATGCCTTAAAAAGAATAAATCAAAAAAAGAACCGATTGTTTCTATATTTGAACCTCTATTTTTAATGTCACCAGATTCTTAAACAGGAATACAAACATAAAAAAAGCCTGAGGGTCCACCTCAAGCTTCTTCCTATCATTATTTAAACGTGGTCGACATCAAAAACTCCTTCGAGCGCTCTTCCTTTGGGTTGTCAAAGAACTCATCCGGCGTTCCTCTCTCGACAATCCGGCCTTCGTGCATATAGACGATGGAATCGGCCACCTCGCGTGCAAATCCCATCTCATGAGTGACGACAATCATCGTTTTCCCCTCTTCAGCGAGCTGTTTCATCGTTTCGAGCACTTCTCCAACGAGCTCTGGGTCGAGAGCTGAGGTCGGTTCGTCAAACAGCATGATATCCGGCTCCATGGCAAGCGCTCTTGCAATGGCCACCCGCTGTTTTTGTCCGCCGGACAGCTTGCTCGGATATACATCCGCTTTATCCTCAAGGCCAACTTTTTTAAGCAGCTCTTTTCCGAGCTGAACAGCCTTTTCCTTGTTCATTTTTTTCACCATCAGGGGTGCTTCGATGACGTTTCCGAGCACCGTTTTATGGGGAAAGAGGTGGAAATGCTGGAACACCATTCCCACCTTTTGCCGGACATCATTGATGTTATGGGATTCTTTTTTTATTTCTTCCCCCTCGATAATCACTTTTCCATTATCACGCTTTTCAAGGAAATTCAGACAGCGGAGAAGCGTACTTTTTCCTGATCCGCTCGAGCCGATCAGGCATACCACTTCACTTTCATAAACCGTCATGTCAATGTCCTTTAATACATGCAAATCTCCGAATGATTTGTTCAGTTTTTCCACTTTAATCATTTCTCTATCCATGATTGCCTCCTTCTACCGGTCACTGACGGCCAGTTTTTTCTCAATCAGGTTGACCGCTATCGTCAAAATGGCCACGACAATTAAGTAATAAACCGCGACAATTAATAAGTAGGTCATTTCATCAAAGTTGTTGGAACCGAGCGTTGTCGCCACGTTGAATAATTCATTCATGGAAATGAAGGCGGCCAGAGATGAATCTTTTAGTCCGATGATAAATTGGTTCCCAAGGGGAGGAAGGGCACGGCGAAAGGCCTGTGGCAGAATAATCCTGCGCATGGCAAGAGACCGTGTCATCCCGAGGGACCGTCCCGCTTCCATTTGCCCCTTGTCAATCGATTGAATGGTACCCCTGAATATCTCAGCGATGTAAGCACCATTATGGAAGGCAAGCGCAAGCGATGCGGCCCAGAAATCCGGTATTAAAAAGATGCCGCTGATTCCAAAATACAGGATGAATATCTGAACGATGAGCGGTGTTCCGCGAACCAAATAAATATAGGCATCCGATATGTACCCAAGCGGCTTAATATTGGAAATTTTTAATAAAGCAAAAAACAGACCGATAAAAATTCCGATGATAATTGATACGACCGTCAGCTGCAAAGTGAGCAGCATCGCCTTTAAAAAGACATCATAGCTTTCTCCGAATACTTGAAAAAAGTGCGGCAAACTAGGCAAGGCTCCTACTCCCTCTCTTTATTGATTTTGTTTTTCAGCTGTTTCTTCTTTTGTGATGTCATCACCAAAATACTTGATGCTGATTTTCGCCAAAGTCCCATCCTTGCGCAATTTTTCAAGGGCTTCGTTCACTTTTTTCTCCATCAGCGGGTTGTCCTTCGGGATCACGACTGCCTGGGCACTTCGTTCAATCAGCTGCTGTCCCTTAATCTTGAATCCTTCATTGGCAGCGCTTCTGCCTGTTACAAAATCCGTGATCACCGCATCATGGCGGCCTTCGCTCAGTGCCTTCAATGCAGTTATATCACTGTCATAAATTTTTACGTTTCCTGTATACTGCTTCGCTGTGTCAGCGTATGTAGATCCCTTTGCTGCGGCAACCTCTTTTCCTTTCAGATCAGCGGTCGTCTTAATATCGCTGTCCGCCCTTGTGAAAATCTGGGGCCCGGAATAATAGTACGGTGTGGAAAAACGCACATATTTGGCACGCATGTCGTTAATCGTGTGACTCGCCACGGCAACGTCTGCCCGGCCTGTTTTGACTCCTTCAACAATCCCTTTAAATTTAATCCGCTTTTCAACCGGCTTGAGCCCAAGCTCCTTTGCGATTGCTTTTCCTACTTCTACATCAAAGCCGGTCATCGACATGTCATCCTTCACATAGCTGAACGGCTTGAATTCACCGGAAGCGGCAAAAATAAACTGCCCTTCATGGACGAGTTCAAGCCCATCTTCTCCTTTGTCTTTCTCGGCACAGCCTGTGAGAACGGCAGCCGTCACGAGGAACGCCATTATGAATTTCTTTTTCATCCGGATCCTTTCTCTCCCTTCCTTATCAGGATTTAGCTTCTAGCGTCATTGGTAGTACTTACCCATTTTTCACATTATTTAATCTTTTCTGATTTTTGAAAACAAATGAATGACCTGCACTAAAAAGCACCCGGAGCATTGTCCGGGTGCTTTTCCATTTTCATATACCAGGTTCATTCCATATTGCTGTGCATCCCCAAAACCTTCTCATGGCTGAGGCTTTTCCGCTCGGATAAATTAAGGGGGAGGTTCCGACCTCCACATAATCTATAAACGGTCCGGTCTTCCCCGCAAGTATCAATGCATCCGCCACACTCATCCTGTCGAGTGCGAGCTGAAGCTCCATTTCTTATCCTCTCCTCGTTTGTGAAGATTCTCTGATTTCCAACTCCGTCCGGAATACATACAGCCCTGCAGAATCACATTTTTCACTGATTTGTTCAAATAAAAGCTCCGCGGTCTTCATGCCCATTTCATAAGCGGGCTGGTTAATAACCGTAAGAGCAGGCTCGGAAATGGCCGCCATTTCAATGTTGTCAAAAACAACCAGGGCAAGATCCGTGCCAATCCGAACCCCATGCTTCCGGGCGAACTTCATCACTTCAAAAAACGTTAAGTCATTCCCTGCAATCAGTGCCGAAGGACCATTCCCATCCGCAAACATAGCCTCAAGCGCAGCCACCATTCCTGAGATCTGAACTGATTGAATAAAACGATCACTGAGGCGGCCTCCATGTCTCTCCATGGCTTCCCTGAATCCCGCTACCCGCTCCACCCGGGGATAAATTGTAAGCGGCGGCGTCAAAATTGCAAGATCCTTATGTCCCTCCGCTATCAAGTGGCTAACCGCCTGGTGAATGGCATCCCGGTTATCCGCGACGACCGTGTTTACATGGAGACCTTCCATTTTTCTGTCGACAAATACGACTGGGAATCTCTCATCCTCAAGCTTCTTATAAAGTTCAACATTTTTGCCGGTCGGAAAAATCACGAGTCCGTCTACCTGTCTCGCTCTTAAGCTTTCGATGTATTTCTTTTCTTTCTCCTGATCTTCATACGAGTTGCAGAAAATCACCTGTATATCTTTTTCCTGAAAATAATCCTCGATGGCCCGGCTGACCTCTGTCGATACCGTATGGACGATATTGGCGGCGATGATGCCGACAAGCGACGTTTTTTTCTGCTTCAGGCTTCTCGCTATATAGTTCGGATGATATCCAAGCTCTTCAATCGCTCTCTTAATCCGGTCCTTTGTGTCCTGTCCCATATATTCATAACGGCCGTTCAAATATTGAGAGACCGTGCTTTTGCTGATTCCCGCTGCTGCGGCTACATCTGCCATTGTTACGCGTTTCATTTAATCCGTCCTCTTGTCTATAGATTCTATCTCTATTGTACTGGTCCGGGCTGTGATAATCCATTGGAGAAGAGGACGCACCTGTTACTTAACTTGGAAACCGCGGAAAATTCCACTGAATCGGCTGGCCCGTTCCGCAAGCTTTACGAGGCTGCCGGAATCTGCTTCCATGCTTCCGCTTACGAGTGTACTTCCCGCTCCAACCGCGGCTGCCCCTGCTTTCAGAAACGCCTCCATGTTATCCAGTCCGATTCCGCCTGTCGGCATAAGCGGGATATGCGGGAGCGGTCCAGCGACTGCCTTTAAAAATTCAGGCCCCAGTACATTCGCAGGGAATACTTTGACCAAATCAGCGCCCGCTTCATAAGCCGCCAAAATCTCGGTTGGCGTCATGGCACCGGGTACACTGATGACGCCGTACCGTTTGGCCATGCGGATTGTGTCCAGATTAACCGTCGGCGAAAAAATAAATTTAGCTCCCGCCATAATGGCAGTCCTTGCCGTTTCCGGATCCAGCACGGTTCCTGCACCGACCAGCACTTCTTCATGAAATTCCCCGCTCAGCCGTTCAATAACGCGGACCGCTTTCGGGTTTTCCATCGTTATTTCAAGCGCCGTCACGCCTCCATCCTTCAGTGCATGGGCAATTGGGATAATCGTCTCCGGATTCGCCCCCCGGATGACAGCGACAATTCCGCTTTCCTGTATCGCATTTGCTTTCATTTTTTTTGCCTCCCCTTACGCACTTTTTACTCCCGATGGCTGCCGTTTTGCAGCTGCTGTTGATTGTGATGACTTTGAATAAATACAAAGCACCAAATCCTCCCGTTGTCCCGTCCATCGCTGTTTAGCCAGTGTCCCTTTCATTTTTGATCTGCCCCCTTTGTCTGTTCCTTCAAAAAGTTCTCAAGTTTTTCCCTCACCGGGTAGCCGTCGCTGTCCCCAATCGATTGAACGGCTAATGCTCCGATTGCATTCCCTCTCTGAACAGCATCACGGATCGGAAGACCTTCAAGCATTCCGCTGACAAAGCCAACCGCAAAGCCGTCTCCTGCCCCGACTGTATCCAGGACTTTTTCCACCTTAAATCCGGCGGCTGTTCCTTTTCCATCCGCTGATTTGAAAAAAGCCCCCTCAGCACCAAGCTTTACAGCAACAGCCCTTACCCCTTGCTCCAGGTAAAAATCCGCAATGGCCTCAGGGTGATCCGATCCCGTCAGAATCAAGCCTTCTTCCACTCCCGGAAGAACATAATCTGCCTGAAACGCGGCTTTATTTATCTCACGAACCATTTCTTCCTGTGAGCTCCACAGCACAGGCCTCAAATTCGGATCGAATGAAACCGTCCTGCCCGCCTCCTTCATAAGAGCTAAAATATGATGGGAAAAAGCCCTTGTGCTTTCGGAAAGCGTAAGCGGAATCCCCGTTATATGAAGGTGCTTTGCGGACAAAAAGTAGCGGCTGTCCGCATCATCCGGAGCCATTGTGCTTGCAGCGGACCCCCTCCGGAAATACTGGACTTCCGGGTCTCCCATTAATACCTTTGATTTAATCTGAAATCCGGTAGGGAACCGGTCATCTGTGATGACACAGTCCACGTTCACGCCTTCCTGTCCGAGGCGGTCCAGAATGAATTGGCCAAAGGCATCCTTGCCGACCTTGCTTGCCCAGCCGCTTTTCAAACCGAGTCTGGCAAACCCGATTGCTGTGTTTGTTTCAGCGCCGGCAAGCGATTTTGTAAAATGCTCTGCTTGAGAAAGAGGCCCTGCCTCATTGGCTATGAACATGGTCATCGCTTCTCCGAACGTTACCGTATCCAGCATTTTCTCCACTCCTCTAAACGAGATAAATCGGTTTAGTAAATCGGTTTATTGATAGTATAAAAGAATGTAAGCGTTTTTACAACGGTTTTCACAAAAAATAAGGCTCTGTTAAAGCCTGATGTTGATTTTTAACACCAGTTGTTTGAATCGGAAGGCGCGAGACTCCTGCGGGAAGCGAGCACCTGCAACGGAAAGCAACAGCCCAGTTTAACAGAGCTAAAAATAAAAAGCTGCCTTGCACGTGCAATGGCAGCTTTCATCCTTTACTTTTTCATTCGGTTATATCCGCGATCACCATAAGGCTGCAGCTCGTTCATCCACTTTTCTTCAAGCTTCGCCAGCGCATCCTTTTCGTTAAAATATCCTTCCTCTTTCTTTATCAATACTTCCAGCACCTCGAAGTCAAATGCTTCCTTGCCGAATTCATTCCATTCCTTTTGCAGAATTCGATTTGTGCTTGTGCCGTTCTCGAGCTCGAATTGTTTCCCGTTCAGCGTTTTCAGATTCCTGGTGCTTGCGACAAATATTTTCCCATTCACCCTGTTTTTAATCTGGTAGACGCCTGCCTCAATTTTTGCTTCTTTATATGCCTGTTTCAGCTCTTTTTTCCGGTCCATTTCTTCTCCCTCCCTATTTACCAAATCATTTATCAAAAAAAATCCTGCGCTCTGCACGCAGGACTCCTGATCAGCTGCTCATTTCAGCTGCTTCTTTCCGGAAAAAGCTCTTCATCGCATGGAACACATCGGCCTTTTGCTTGAGGATATAATAGCGGAAGTTTTCATTGCTGATGTTTTTATAGGCGGACATGAGGGTTGAGTGGCGGTTGTACTGATTGACTTCCCCGTACCCAAACATATTGGATACCTTCATCAATTCACTGACAAGCTTCACGCACCGTGCATTATCGGACGTTAAATTGTCCCCGTCTGAAAAATGAAAAGGATAAATATTATAGCGGGAAGGCTGATACTTTTCTCCAATGATCTCAAGTGCTTTCCTGTAGACAGATGAACAAATCGTTCCTCCGCTTTCACCTTTATTAAAAAAGTCTTCCTCGGAAACGACCTTTGCTTCGGTATGATGCGCAATAAATTCAATTTCTACATGCTCATATTTCGTCCTCAGAAAACGCGTCATCCAGAAGAAAAAGCTTCTGGCCATGTACTTTTCCCAAAGTCCCATACTTCCGCTTGTATCCATCATCGCGATGACAACGGCCTTGGACTCAGGCTTAATCACTTCATTCCACGTCTTAAACTTTAAATCCTCCGGATAAATCGGATAAAATTGTGCCTTCCCTTTCATCGCATTCCGTTTGTAAGCAGACATCATCGTTCGCTTCTTGTCGATATTCCCCATTAAGCCTGTTTTGCGGATATCGTTGAACTCAATGTTTTCCACCACGTTTTCAGCCATTTCCTTGCGCTTCAGATTCGGCAGCTCCAGTTCTTTAAACAGAGCCTCCTGAAGCTCCATCATGGAAACCTCTGCTTCATAATAATCTTCACCGGCCTGGTCTCCGGCTCCCTGGCCTTTCCCTGGTCCCTGGCCCTGCTGTGAGCCGTCCCGCGCGACTACATCTCCCACCTGGCTGTCTCCGTCACCCTGGCCGACATGTTTATTTTTATCATAATTATAGCGGATTTTATATTCATCAAGTGACCGGATCGGGATCTTCACTACGTTTTTTCCATTGGACATAATGATGCTTTCCTCAGTAATCAAGTCAGGCAGGTTGTTTTTAATCGCTTCCTGTACCTTCTCCTGATGCCTTAGCTGGTCATCGTAGCCTTTGCGGTGGAGGGACCAATCTTCATTCGAAATGACGAAGTTGCTTGCGTCTCCTTTTGACATATTCCCCTTCCCCTCCAAACTTTTTTGAAAAAATTTTCTTGCGGCATTCACCAGTTTAGAGCCCATTGCATATGATGTCGGTGAATGTAATTCTATCCGTTGGCTGATTTTTTGAGATTACTCTATCCTATGCGGGGGATGAGGATTATTGACAAACAATTATGAAAATTGGGCGCTCTCTGCTGAAAAAGATAGACAAGGCTACAAGGCAAGGAAACAGTTAGATTTTATACATAAAAATAAAACCCCTGCCCGCCGGCAAGGGTTCACTCTTACTTATTCCCGTTTACTTTATGCTGATCAGGGTCAGGGGTTTTCCCAGATTTCTTCACTTCCTGATTTGTCTTCATATGTTCCATAATTTTCGATTGTTCCACCAAATCATCCATATCTCGAATACTTGAACTCTCTTTTGATCTTTTCGGATTCTTCTGATCCATGTGTATCACTCCTTAGGAGGTTATATAAGATAAATACCCGGTTGGGAAGGGAGTGAAACACGCATTATGGGGTGGTTTGGGGGAGTACAGGTCTGCGCTGGTTTTCGGCGTTGCACTGTGCACTGTGCACTGTGCACTGACCCCCGCCGTATTACCGCATTGGGGGACAAAGCAGAAATGCTGCGAACCAAACTGCTTAGCGGCTTTTTTGATAAAGGGGACGGAGCTTTAGTTCTGCAGTGAAACGGGGGTCAGAGCAATGCACTGACCCCCATTGCTTTACCACATTAGGGGACAGAGCAAAGCTCACATCCCCCACTGCCGCTACAGCGATGCCGGAATAAGGGGACGGAGCTTTAGTCCTTTAGCAGAGTGAGGGTCAGTGCAAACCTTGATAAACTACTGCAAACCTTACTAAACATAAAAACCTTTCCCCATTGCATTACCCCCAACACAAAAAGCCGGGGGATCCCCGGCTTCCTTCCTATCGGTTCAGCAAACTTCCCACATACCGCAGCAATTCATTGGCAGAGGTAGAATTATAGCCATGTTCATCAATGAGTCTCGCAACCACTTCATTTACCTTTTTCAGCTGCAGCTCATCCGGTGTTTTAGTCGAGGTCGTAATTTTGACAACATCCTTCAGATCGGCGAACAGTTTTTTCTGGATCGCTTCACGCAGACGTTCGTGTGAATTGTAATCAAAGCGTTTCCCTTTGCGCGCATAGGCGGAGATGCGGATCAGGATTTCTTCGCGGAACGCTTTTTTCGCATTCTCGGAAATGCCGATTTGCTCTTCAATGGAACGCATGAGCTTTTCGTCCGGATTCATCTCTTCTCCTGTCAGCGGATCACGCAGCTTGTTTTTGTTGCAGTAGGCTTCCACGTTATCGAGGTAATTGTCCATAAGCGTTTTGGCTGATTCCTCATACGAGTATACGAAGGCTTTTTGAACTTCTTTTTTCGCAATATCGTCGTACTCTTTCCGGGCGACAGAAATGAAGTTCAAGTAGCGCTCGCGGTCTTCCTGCGAGATGGACGGATGCTGATCCAGACCTTCTTTCAGAGAACGAAGGACATCCAGTGCATTGATGGACGGGTTTTCTTTACGGATAATGGTGGAGGAGATCCGGTTGATGACGTAGCGCGGATCAATCCCGCTCATGCCCTCATCCTGGTATTCTTTCTTTAATTCCTCTAAATCGACTGAATTATAGCCCTCTACACTTTCGCCATCATACAGCCTCATCTTTTTGACGAGGTCGATATCCCCGCGCTTCGCTTCTTTCAATCTCGTCAAAATTGAGAACATGGCCGCTACCTTCAGTGTATGAGGGGCGATATGGACATCGTTAACATCACTTTCGCTGATCATTTTATCGTAGATGCGCTCTTCCTCTGTCGCCCTCAGATTATATGGAATCGGGATAACAATAATCCTTGAGTGAAGCGCCTCGTTTTTCTTATTGGAGATGAAGGAGCGGTACTCGGTTTCATTTGTGTGGGCGACAATAAGTTCATCGGCCGAAATTAAGGCAAACCGGCCTGCTTTAAAATTCCCTTCCTGTGTTAAAGAAAGCAAGTGCCATAAAAATTTCTCGTCACACTTCAGCATCTCCTGGAACTCCATCATCCCGCGGTTCGCTTTATTCAGCTCCCCGTCGAACCGATAGGCGCGCGGATCGGACTCTGAGCCGTATTCGGCAATGGTTGAAAAATCGATGCTTCCGGTTAAGTCGGCGATATCCTGCGATTTAGGATCCGATGGACTGAACGTTCCGATTCCGACCCGCTTATCTTCGGAGAAAAAGACGCGTTCCACGATCACATCTTCAATTCTTCCGCCATACTCTTCCTGCAGTCTCATCATATTGAGCGGGGACAGGTTCCCTTCAATCCGAATACCGTATTCCTCGTAAAAGTCCTGCCGCAGGTGATGCGGAATCAGATGAAGGGCATCCTCATGCATCGGGCAGCCTTTAATGGCAAAAACGGATCCATTATCGGTTTGCGAGTACTTTTCCAGTCCTCTTTTCAGCATCGTAACAAGCGTTGATTTTCCTCCGCTTACAGGCCCCATGAGAAGCAAAATCCGCTTCCGGACATCAAGCCGCTTCGCCGCAGGATGAAAATATTCTTCTACCAGTCTCTCCAGCGCTTCTTCGAGACCAAAGAGCTGCTGATCAAAAAATTTGTACTTCTTTACCCCATTCACTTCTTCAATCCCAAAGTCTTTGATCATATTATAAACCCGTGAATGAGCCGATTGTGCCACGTGCGGACGGGTTTTCAATATTTCCAAATATTCCACGAAGGTTCCTTCCCATTTCAAGCGCTCTTCATCTTCTCTGTACCGTTCAATCTTCTTTAAGATATCCATAAGGACCTCCTTCATCTTTGTGCATCACAAGAGATTATTACACTTTATGAAGGAAGGGGGCTTATCATTCTCGTTTTTCAGATTGTTTGCCAAGCAATCATTATGACTGAAAATTTAGAAATGGAAGAAAAAGAGAACGAATACAATTCACAGCGCTTACATATTACCGTATAATGAGAGACATACGCTTGGACTAATTTGCTGAGGAGGCTTTTTTATGAAGACCGTATTGCTGCTTGGAGTCTGCATTACATTCCTCGTTTCAATTTTTACCGCAGGGTATAACGACAAACCGAAGATCCGCAAGTAAGGAACAAAAGCGCAGGCGCCTTGAAGAAATGAAGTTCTGCTAAGTGCGCGAGTCCTGTCGCAACGCACAGCTGCCCCGCTTCCTGCGGGCTTCCGCAGGATGAGGGACTGATGGGCTGGGCGCTGGAGCTGGATCGAGATCCACCTGGTCATGCTGATCCACATTGAGTCATTTTCCTAAACAGGAACAACAAAACGGCCTTCGCAGGAAGGCCGTTTTTTACGTTAAATCCAAATAATCCTGCTGTCTTAATGCCTCATATACAAGGATGGCCGCTGTGTTGGACAGGTTCAGCGAACGGACATGCTCCGTCATGGGAAGTCTCAGACAGCGCTCCATGTTCGCATCAATTAAATCACGCGGCAGACCCGTCGTCTCTTTTCCGAAAACAAAGAAGAAATCCTTCTCCTGATCGGAGTAATCAAACACCGTATGCGGCTGCTTGCCGTGCTTTGTTAAGTAGAAGAATTCTCCGTCCTTATATTCAGAAAAGAGCTCATCAAGCGAATCGTGATAGCGGATATCAACATGCTGCCAGTAATCGAGGCCTGCCCGCTTCAGCATTTTATCGTCCGTTGAAAATCCGAGCGGGCGGATTAAATGAAGAACGGTGTTCGTTGCTGCACATGTACGGGCAATGTTTCCTGTATTGGCAGGAATCTCAGGCTGGTACAATACTACGTGTAATCCCAAAATGGTCACCTCTGCTAAAAATTCGATCTCCGCTATTATACCATGCTTTAGCTTTTCTCAGAATCATCCTGAATCCGGTAAAACGAATAGCGGATGTTCGGTGTATAGGCAGTCGAATCCTTATAAGACCAATAGCGCATCCGGCTGTTGGACGTATGCGCGTTCACAAGCGGCATACTGTTTTTGTCTTTCGCCACGACGAATGTCGTATGGTCAAACCGCCCATCCCCTTGAAAGTCATAGCAAATGACATCTCCGGGCCGAAGCTCCTCAGCAGAGTTCACTTTCACCGCCCGCAGCCCCGCTTTGGAGCGCGGCAGGAATAAGTTCATCGAATGGGCAACAGCCCAGCTGTAGCTCCACGTATTATTCTGCATCCACCAGCCGGTCCCTTTGCCGGGATATCCCCTCATCTGCGCTCCCCCGCTGCGAAGGCACTGCGATACGAAATTGGTGCAATTCACCTCAAAATTTTTATACTGGCTGTTATGGCTGTTCCACCAGCGCTCTGCATACTGGACAGCGGCCATGCGGTCATAATAGAATCCTTTTCGATCCAGATTGTCTTCATAGTCAGGCGGAATGAACATCTCCTCTTCAGCCGGCCTGCTTTCCGCCCAATCCTCCAGCACTTCCGAATCGGTCACGGCTGCAAAACGGCGGGCGATTTTTTCCTCCAGATAAAAACTGTCATCATTTTGTATCAGCCATTTTTCATGAAGAAGGTATTGCACTTCCCGGAAATCGGGGTAATCCTGAATTCCGGTGACTTTGATTTTAGAGGAGCCTTTAACAGCCGTTGTCTTCCTCTCAATCAGTTCTTCTGCTTTTCTTTCCAGGGACAGCTTTTCCGCATCCGACATAAAAGGCAGATTCCTCGCCTTTCCGTTCACTACATAATCAAGCCGGCTTTCTGCCGCTGTTCGAAGCAATTCATTCACATTAGCCACCCGCTTCCCGTTCTTCTGCTATTAGAATATGAGAGAAAAACGGGGAGTAGCCGTTTTTTCTTATATGGCACCCTCCTGAATAGAAAAACTGGCCCTATTTCCTGCGCTTCTTCATTGGTAAAATTAAAGAAAAAGGAGGCACAGCTATGTATGTTCCTCAACCCTTTGAAATGAATGACGAAGAAGCGATGTACCAATTGATGAAAGAAAACAGCTTTGCAACCGTTTTTACTCATCATCATGGCGCGCCGTTCGCAAGCCAGCTGCCTCTGATCGTCGATGAGACGGAAAGAGTCATCTACGGACATTTTGCCCGAACGAATCCGCAGTGGAAGGATGCTGAAAACCAGCAGGTGCTCATCATTTTTCAAGGGCCTCACTGCTACATATCTCCAGCTTGGTACAATACGAAACAAGCGGTTCCGACCTGGAATTATACATCGGTCCATGTCAGCGGGGAACTGGAGCTCATCGAAAACCAGGAAAATATACTGGAAGTGCTGTCCATGCTCGTCCGCCAGCATGAACCGGAGGACAGCTCCTATCATCTGCAGGATGCTGGCCGTGATTATATCGAAAACTTGAGCAAGGGAATTGCTGCATTTAAAATTCGGATCACGAAAATGGAAGGCAAAGCAAAGCTGAGTCAGAATCATCCACCCGAACGGCAGGCACGGGTTATTCAAGCGCTTGAACGTCTTCCGGGAGAAAACGAACAGAAAATTGCAGCTTTGATGAAAAGGAATCTAAAGGAATGAATGAAAAAGAAATCATCGCGCTTATAGAAGAAGACGTGTGGATGATGCATACCCTTCAAACCGTTAAACAGCTGAGGCTGTCTGACTGGTGGATCTGTGCAGGCTTTGTCCGTTCTAAAGTCTGGGATGTCCTACATGGGTACAGAAAAAAAACCGCGCTCCCCGATGTTGATGTTATCTATTATGACCCCTCCTGCCAGGAGGAAGCGGCTGAAAAAGAGCTTGAACGAAGGCTGTTCTCCTTATCACCAGGTATTCCATGGTCGGTTAAAAACCAGGCAAGGATGCACCGTAAAAACAAGATGAACCCTTACACAGATTCGATCGACGCGATGTCCAAATTCCCTGAAACAGCAACCGCCATTGGCGTTACGCTGAACCATGACGGTCGCGCTGTATTAGCTGCTCCGCACGGCATTGAAGATCTGGTGAAGATGCAGGTGAAGCCGACGCCATATTTTGTGAACACAGGTGTTTATAGAGACCGGGTTACCGAAAAGAACTGGGGGGCTGTCTGGCCTATGGTGATAATAGAAATATAAAAGCTACATTCTCTTGTTGCCAATCAATCTTTTATCAGTCCTATTTAGCCGTTCCGCTTCTTGAATTGGGCAATAACAAGAGGGGGACTAATCGTCCCCCTCTGCATTCACAAAATCGTCTCAAATCCCTCAACAAAAACGGCATTTCCTGTCATTTCAACATGGAGACGATTGTGGTCTTTCGTCACTTTCACATGAACCTGCCCCTCTTTTCCAATCTCATTCCCCTGCTCGACGATCAGCTTCGTTTCCATTCCTGCATTCTCCGCTATGTATTTCACATAGTATGCACCCATGACACATGAGGCCGTGCCTGTCACAGGATCCTCAATGGTTCCGGAAAATGCCGAGGAGAAATGCCTGCCATGCATATCAGCATTTGGATCATAGGTTTCCAGGCAGAATGGATGGACCGATGCATGCGGAATCTCTTCCAGCACATCAGGAAACTGCTGATTATGAGGAACCATTCGATCAAAAGCACGCAGCTCTTTTATCGGGACTAACAGCGTCCAATTTCCAGTGCTTCCGTATACAATTGGCAAATCAGGCGCTACATCTTCTTCCGACAGTCCAATAGAAGCCATTAAGTCTGCCTTTGACCCCGTAAAAGGCTTAAAGACTGGTTCCGCCTGTTTCATCGTGACGAATAAGCCGCGCGGGCTATGCTGAAGGCCGATTGGCAGCATTCCTGCCTTTGTTTCAATCGTGATCTCTTCTTTTTCACCCAGCAGCCCGTTTTCTTTTAATGCATAAATGGCGGCTATCGTTCCGTGACCGCATAAATCCATTTCACCGCCCGGAGTAAAGTACCGCATTTTAAAATCAGCCATACCGGACCGGACAGGGAACGACGTTTCATTGAATCCGGCTATTTTTGCAAGCTCCAGCATGTCCGCTTCATTCAAGTGATCCCCGTTCAAAATGACTCCTGCCGGATTTCCTTTCCCCGGTATGCTGCTGAACGCATCATACCGAAGAACCTTTATTCGTTTCATCGTCTACCTCCGCGTTAATGTAAGGTGTTTACTTCCCACCTATTTAATGACAGTCCCAGTTATAAAGAACATTCGTAAAATTTTTGTTCAGCAAATCTTCCTTTGTGATGAAGAAATTGGCCACGCCAGCATCTCCCCACATCAAGTCAATGTGATCATCTGTATCGATTTGAATCAGCGTAATCAAATGATTCTTAAACGTTTTGTCTCCATCCCTTGGATCATACTGGGTAAAGAAAGGGTAGCCGCCTAGTTTATGACCCTGCCCTGATAATGCTTCCCACATCAATTCCTCAATGTCTGTCCCTTCTTCTGTCACCTCATCTGTATCAACGTCCACTTGTTCAAAGCGGAAATCGGAAGAGGAAATGGTTTCAGCCGACTTTTCAAAAGAAAGGACTGCCTCCCCTTCTAGAGGGAAATCCTCATCTTCACTATGATGGTGATATGAAAAATCGGTCACAATCTGTTCAGCCGCCAGGATCTCTTCATGATAGAGAATCCTGAAGTTTTTTTGACTCACAGGGTTATCAAAATCCAAACCATATACATCATCGCTCGCAGAGAGAAAGATTTGAAGGATACCGCGCTCCGGGAAATCTTCCAGTGGAGGAACTTCGCTGAAGTTGATCTGAGCCAGCAGCTTCATAGGCAAACCCTTTTCATCTTTAGGGTGTTCAACGTTCTTTGGAAGATATGGAAACCCTCCAAATTTACTTTGAAAAAGCTCCGCCCTGCCTTTTTTGGCAGTTATGCTTACAAAAGGAACCATGTATTTTTCCAATTGATTTCGATACTTCTCTAATTCTTTCGGCAAAGTCAGCATGTCTGTCGCCTCTCTTTTTTTAGTATTTGTATGCTGCAAGCTTGCGGTTAGGAGACCGCTTCCATCTATTTATTCTAAAAGCATTAGAGCCTTAAAACCCCTTCTATTTATCACAGATGAAAAAGTCCTAATAAATGTGGAGAGTTGCTTCCCCATCAAATATAGGGGTTATTAAACCGGCTTCGAGTCAGTTCGGAACTGAGCCGTTCCTGTGAAAACAGATCTTTTTTATGGAGCTGGAGCAGGGACGCACGGAAAAGATGCTTCCAATTGATTCTTTTCCGATATCCGTTTATGTACGATTCCGCCTCCAGCGGTATACGTGCAAACCAATCAAGCATTTCATCCGCTGAAAGATGGCTGTGCTGAACGAGCGCTTTCAGGCTTCTTGCAAGCCGCTCATCTTCCTCATCTTTAAAGACCGTCTTTGCATTCTCCATGATTCGTTCCATGCAGGTTAACAGGGTTTTAGTATGGATGCTTGAAAAATCAGGATGTTCTGCAAAAGCCGTGAGAAGATCAGCGACGTGGGCCGCAGCATGCATCCAGCCGGCCGTTTCTGAATAGCCCCGAAGATCTTTTTCCAGCGTACAATATTGAACCGTGCTCATCAAAGCCTTTTGCCAATCTGTTTTCGTCAGGAACGGATCATCCTGATCGGTCTTGAGTAGAAGAGTCATACCAAGGCTCGTGAAGCTTCTCATGAGCACACTATCAGTCTGGATTTCTCCAATTTTATAAAACCACATATCCTCTGAAATCATCATTTTATAAAGCTCGTGCAGCTGATCATTGGTCAACAATTTCTGTCTGTAAACCCATTCCGCGAGAAGGGTGTAGCCAAGCTCGTCCCTTAAGACTGCGTCAGGGCTTCCAAGGTTTCGGCACACCTCTTTAATGAGCAAAAAACAATCCTCTTCACGGCCTGGTTTAAACTGATTTTTAGAAAGTTCAACCAGCCTGCTTTTCAGCATCTCGTCAGCCGTCTTCATCGTTCCATCCCCTTTGTTTCTCTTTTTTCTATTGTAAATCATATGAAACGGGAAAAGTGCCATATCCATTTTTCATTTTGATGCAGCGCCTATCATTTATTCAAATATATTATAATATTTGTAATATTGGAAAGGGGTGGCGGAATTGAAATGGTTTTCGAATTTTATAGTTTGTGTTTGTATAATTCTATTGCTTTCAGCTTGCAGCTCATCCAGTTCAACGTTTACAGGCTATATATCGAACACGGATAAAGACCAAGTAGAAGTAATAAAGGATATTAGTTATGAAGAATTTGAAAAACTTATGGAAGCGAAAGCGTCTAATGAAAATGTTCATCACAACTATGTGTACTATTTGCTCACATACAATTCGAATGGTTTAAAAAAGGGACAGAAGGTAAAAGTTTGGCTTCCTTCTGGGGGATTGAAAATGCCAAATCCCGTTAAAGCAAAAGCAGAAAAGATACAAGTTTTAAAGTAGAATGTGAACGTGCCTAATCGTAACGAGAAATAATACACTTGTAGATTGATAGTTAACTGTCAAACAAGCATGTAAGAAATTGAAAAACGATAAGCTGCCCTCCATCAATCTTCCTTTTTAAGTTTGGGATCGTACCCTGGGTTCACATCTCCTACATAAAAAACAAATACTCCTTCTAGGGAAAAACACAAATAAAGAGGCCGAAACCTCTTTATTTTTCTGGAATGGCTGTCAAACAGCTAACAAACCACCGATGGCGTTAATTTTGAATTGTCATCTGGTACGCCCCTTCGCCCCCTGCTCAAAGCGGCATCCGAAGATCGCACCGCGACTCTGAATGATACTTGATGAATTCATCCGTGACTTCATAAAAGACCTTATCCGACTCGCCCTCGCCGTAAACACGGGAGCCTTCATCCCTCTCGGCGCTCTCAAGCGATGCCACATCGTCCGATGAAGATAAAATTTTCTATTGTAAATCATTTGAAACGGCAAAAGTGCTAAATCAATTTTTATTTTGCATGCATCATATGGTATCTTCCCCGAACAAAAAAAGCACCGGATACCATGTTCCGGTGCGTTCAGTCTTTTTCATCTCTTGAGCTGGCTCAGTCCTGCTTTCATTTCCTTCAAAACCTCTTCATCCTCTTCGCGTCCAAGTCTTTCTTCTAAGAAATCAATGGATTCGGATTTTCCGATTTTCCCAAGCGCCCAGGCAGCCGTTCCGCGGATGACCGGTCTCGGATCCTCTTTGATCAGCTTGTACAGATCAGGAAGGGCGGTTTCATCCTTATAGTGGGCAAGGGCAATAATCGCGTTTCGCTGGATCGGTTTCTTCCCTCTCCATGACCCGGATACATGTCCAAACCTTTCTTTGAAATCCCGGTTGGACATAGACAGTAGGGGCTTCAGACTCGGCTTCGCAATCTCGGGGTCGGGCTCCATTTCTTCATGAAAATGAAAATCCTTTCCCTTGTTTTCCGGGCATACGGTCTGGCACGTATCACAGCCATATAGCCGGTTCCCGATTTTCGTTCTGAATTCCTCCGGCAAAAAGCCTTTAGTCTGCGTCAAATACGCGATGCACCGCTGGGAATTAAGCTGTCCGCCCTGAACGAGTGCACCGGTCGGACAGACATCGACGCATTTGTTGCACGTTCCGCACTGGTCTTCTATCGGCTGATCCGGTTCAAACGGGATATTGGTGACCATTTCGCCAAGATATACGTAGGAACCGAACTCCGGGGTAATGATCGCACAGTTTTTTCCGCTCCAGCCGATGCCGGCACGTTCCGCGACAGCCCGGTCGGACAGCTCCCCTGTATCAACCATGGACTTCACCCTGATGTCCGGTGACTTTTCTATTAAAAACTGTTCAAGCTTTGCGAGCTTTTCGCGCAGAACATCATGATAATCCTTTCCCCATGAAGCGCGGCAAAAAATGCCGCGGCGGTCCTCTCTTGTACTCTTCGGCGCATCCTTCATTTTAGATGGATAGGCAAGGGCAATCGCTATGATGGATTTTGCTTTCGGAACAAGCAGCTCCGGCTTCGTTCTCTTTTCAATATCCGGCTCTTCAAAACCGGACTGATACCCAAGGGCCTGCTGCATAAGCAGTCTTCCTTTTAGCGTTTCAAACGTATCAGCACTGGCAAATCCAATTTTATCGATGCCGATGGACTGGCTGTACGCGATGACTTCTTCCTTCAGTGACTGAATATTCATAGGTGATTCTCCTTTCTTCAGATTTCCCGATGCATTGTGATAAGATAATAGTACCAAATCATGGAGGCCGGATAAAATGGAAATCAAAGTTAATCAAACACTGAAAGAGCTGGAACCCGGTTTCAAGATCGGAGCAGCCGTCTATCGGGGAATTGAAGTAGGAGACGCGCCCCAAATGCTGAAAGGAAGAATGAGGCTGTTTCAAGAGTCCTTATACTTCGATTTTGACGAAATTGAAATTAAAGATATACCGGCAGTTCAGGAATGGCGGAGCCTGTTCAAGAAGGCAGGAACCGATCCGAACCGTTACCGCCCTTCTCAGGAAGCCATTTTCCGCCGGATTAAAAAACAGCAGTATTTAGAAACCATTCATTCTGCTGCGGACATCAATAACTTCTTTTCCATGGAGTATCAGATTCCCATCGGCATTTATGACCTTGACCGACTAAGCGGGGAAATTGAAATCCGCGTCGGAACGGACAAGGATTCATACGAAGCCATTAACGGCCGTGACGTTTCCATGGAGAAGAAGATTCTGTCCGCTGACAGAAATGGGGCATTTGGCAGTCCATATGTTGATTCGAAACGGACAGCCGCCACCAGAGAAACGGTCAATGCCCTTCAGCTTGTCTATCTCACCCCATCGATGAGTGAAACGGAAGCCGGGAAGCTGTTATCAGCATTGACCACCATGTTCGTCCAAATTCACGGAGGAACGGAAAAACATTTTATTATTGCATAATAGCCTGCAGATTTCCCGGCAGGCTTTTTTGGACAGTAAAAAACGCAATGCTTCGCTGATCGGAACGAAACACTGCGTTAGTAACGTATGTATGGAGCGGGTGATGGGAATCGAACCCACGACATCAGCTTGGAAGGCTGAGGTTTTACCATTAAACTACACCCGCATGTGAAGTTTTTCTCTTGATGACGATGTAATTTATTATATTCCTATTACAATGATTCGTCAACAGTAAAATTCATTTTTTTTTTATTATATGTGCAAATTGACAGACTGGACCATTTTTTTTAAGGCTTTAAGCTATAGCAAATGAGAACCCAAGAGCAAGAAACAGCAAATAAAAACTGTCACCCGCTTTTTCAAATATGAGCGGAAAGAGCGGTCCTTTCTCCCAAAACGTATCTTTGTTGTAGAAATCAGTTTTTGAGCAAGCAGCAAAAGATACTCTCCATACTGCCTTATATTAAGCTCCATTCCATCGAATAAAGCAGGCAATGCACTAATCAGCATGAGAATGAAGAAAGAAACAAATAGCTGGATGATTAAGAATAACAGGTTCTTCATCTCCAATTTCATATCATGTTCTCCTGTTTGTATCTTCCCCTTATATTTCCATTTCTGCACGATTCGTCAAACCTCCTCCTTTTCTCCTAAAATTTCCTAGGAAATAGTGCAAGACTCTATGACAGAAGAATGATTTACAATTCAATCCAATTTTTCCGTTTGCATGTGCCAAAAGGGGGAATAGTTTAAGGGAACAGCGAAGGAGGGAACCCAATGAAAAGTCCTTACATCTTGAGTACCGCTCTGATCCTGTCTATCGCCGCCGGCTGCAGCCAGAGTGACAGTCAGTCAAAACCGGCTGATCAAAACAGCACAGCAAAGGCTTCCGAATCTGCAAATGGTGCCGCTGATGTTCCGGAATCCTCAAGCGGTGTTGCCAAGGGAGAACCGGCACCCGGAACAACACCCGGGAGCAATGAACTGACTCCCGAACAAGTCATAAGCGAAACAGCGGCTCAGCTGAAGTCGCGTGTGCCATTTACACTGCCGAAAACCATCCCGGTAGCAGATGATCTTCATTTAACCTCTATGACTAAATCAGACAGCAAATCCTATGAGATCACCTTCTACGAAACGAAAGAGCCGATTCCGATTAACAGCAGCAAGCTTAAAGGCCTTGGGAATGACAGCAAGATTGCGGTTGTGAAAGCAACCGAATATAAAACCGAACAAGAGGCCGCTGATATGGTAGGCTATCAAAAGGCTGATCCTACCGGAAATCCGCCGGTTAATCTTGGATCGGGCATTAAAGGCTATACCGATGCCGGAGCTGGAAGTGTTTTTTTGAATTGGAATGAAGGCAGATGGCTGTTTGCTTCAAAAGCCATGAGTGCCAAAGGAAATCAAAATATTGAACTTGGCAAAAAGGTAGTCTCCTACCTTGAAAGCACCATGCTCCCTCCGCCTGATAAAGGGAGAGTCACACTGGATGCAAACGCTCCTGAAGGCCGGAACCATATGATTGTCTGGCAGGACGGAAACATCGTCTATCAAATCGAACAGCCAAATGGCGCGATGACAGGCCTGGACATTGCAGCCGCATTTCATGAAAAATAAGAAAAGCCCCCGGCTTTTGCTAACGGGTTCGCTTGATGAGGAGATAACTTCAATTTACAAGTGTTTTTTACCCATTAATATCACCGATTTCACAATTAAATGTAACCTCAAAAATAGCAACTGAATCATTCAGTTGCTATTTTATGCTATGTTTACAATGAATTTTTTTAGAGAAAAGGATGGTAAACCAGAAAATAACCGATTAAAGTGATAATGACAAAGGTTGCTGAATAAATCAATTTATTATTTGCTTTTTTATAGAACCAATAGCCTAATATTATTAAACTAATAGCATCAAAAATGACTTGGAACAAAAATGTATGATTTTTATATAAATAGATACTAACACCAATTGTTTCAGCAGCTAATCCGCTTACAGGTAATGCATACAAAAAATTACTCAATTTGTTTTCTTTGTTCCAAAAGTAAAGTACATAACTAATCACACTGCATACTAAGGCAAAAATATTATAGAGAATAAAAAGACCCCATTGGAATCCGCCATTATCAAACATTGGAACAAAAAAGCCGAGTACATATTTTAATAAGTAAAAACTGAAATTCATAGCAAATAAGTACAATAAAACATTAATCGCCGCTTTTATATTGGAAGAACTGAAATATATAACTAATGTTACGGTTAACATCCAAAAGCCAAATAATGTTGCTATTGAACTAAAACTCCATAAGTCATCGTTAGAGGAAAAATCTGATAATCTAGTTATAATGCCCGCAACCAATCCAAACCCAGCATAAAGTAGGTAAGGTTTAAAATGTATTTCTTTGTTATATAACTTTAATGCCATTCAATTTCTCCTTAGTGTTCATAAGTAAAATTTCTATCCATCTATATAGTTATTTCAGCAAAAAATTACTTATCATCTCCAAAAATAAAGTTTGCTTAAAATATCGAAATCGCAATAGTTTTAGCATGGGATTTAACAACACCACATAAATTTATGTGGTGTCTCCAATTGATGTGCGTATTTCTGTGCGAAGTAGTTAGTTAAATTAGTTAAAACGTTGATATAACAAAAACAAAGGGACACCAATTTATCTGTGAATTGAGTCCCCAATTAAATTGCTATTTAATGTTTTATCCCCCGATAACCGAATCCGTTAGGCTTTTGCCAGGGGCTTCTTTTTAATCCCTGATAATCCCAAAGGACGAACCAGTCAGCACTTCCTTTCCATGCTGATTCCGGTATACACTCTTCATTGCAACTTTTTTAAAGCCGTCCCGCTGCTCAATTTCGGTCACCATGACCTCGCACGTAACCGTATCCCCTGTAAAAACAGGACGGAGAAATTCACTTACCATTTCCCTTGCAATATAATTAAGATCTCCGCCAATCTTCGTCCCGATGCTTGCGGTCATCAGCCCGTGAACCATCAGCCGGCCCTGCTCATCCTTTTCCATATGATGCCGGCCCATGTCTCCTGTAAGCTGTGCGAAAAGCAGAGTTTCTTCTTCTGTAAATGTGCGCTCCCATGTAAATAGATCCCCCGTTTTAATACTCATTCCGTCAGCCCCTTTCTTGTTTCTTTGAATATAGCATAGGGCAGAAGAAGAATGAATGAGTATTCACTTTTCTGTTAACGGATTTACAAATTTCAGCAGCATTTGAAGTGTTCCGGTTAAATTCAGAGGCTTCCAGCTATATCTCTGATTACCTGTCCTGTACGATGTATTTCTCTTTATACCATCCATAAAACTCACTTACCTCTTCCCGGGGCAAGTCTTCCAGGGTGCTCACCTGAACCGGCTTGGAGCGATTTGTGAATTGAAGTGTGCCTGTGTTGAATTTCCGCTGCAGCCATGAATGGGAGACTTCAATTTGCTGGATTCGTTCGCGCCTTGTCAGGAACGTCTCATTCACAAAGCCCCCTTTACGGATTTGGATGAACGTTCCCTTTCTCAAGTAACTTGTAAACGCATAATTCAATATCCTCGATAAAATCGCAATTAGGAACACCACTCCTGTGATCCATAGCCATTCATTCTTAAATATAGCGAGCAGGATTCCAACTGCAGCCGTTCCATAATAGGGCCGGATGAGCCGGAGCAGCAGCACCTTTTTTGGGAGCCTGCTCATTTCTTCTTCAATTTGATAGGCTGGCAATAGTTGTTTCAATAATTCATAGGCTTCCCGCTTCGCCATAAACGGATAAAGCGAATTGGTCTCTAATTCCTCACTGCCCGTACTTCCCGCGCTGATCAGCTTAATTTCAGCCATTCCAAATACCCTTTTCAAAAGGGATTGCTGAATCATAATCGCCTGTACCCTGTTTTTCTGGATGGAGAAAGCACTGGAGCTCAGCATCCCCTTTGAGATGTATATCCGGTCAGCGTCTGCTGCGATTTCATATTTTCCGTATTTCATGGCAGTTTGTACATACCCGACTAGGATGGATAAAACAAGCGCTCCGATAACCAAGGGCACAAGCAGCCAGAGATGGTTTTTAAAATAGCCGGCCGCCTGCCTGGTCGACTCATCCAGGCTGAAAACATCATCTATCTGTGTGTACAGTCCAAGCAGGATTGGAAAAAGGGCAAAAAAGCTCAGGGAGGTACATGCTGCTTTTATGTTATCTTTCCGGCTCGATTGAAAGTAAATCTTTTTGCCGGGAGCCGCGGTTCTTTCCGGATCCCCATGCTGTTTCTGATTCTGAACCAGTTCCAGAATAGCAGCGGATTCCTGCTGGGTAATCATTGAAAATGTTGCCGGGGACTCTCCTTCGTTTGTTCCTGTTTCAAGGGTCAGCGAGGTCATTCCAAGCATCCGGTGCAAAAAGTTTGCCGCTGTATGGGTATTTTGAATTCTATCAAACGGAACATTCCGCTGACTTTTGACAAATACCCCTTCCCTGAGAACAATGGAGGAATCCGTCATTTCATATGTATGGGTCAGCCACTTCAGGACGGTATAAAGAAGGGTCCCGGCGGCAGCGGCAGCAAAAAGATATTTCCCCCACATGATCCAGCCTGTATGCTGGTCCGCCTTCACAACATAAAGAAACACAATGATAAACCAGGTGTTCTTAAAAAACGATACAAATTCCGCGAGCAGCCAAGCCGGATGGAACCTTTTTTGCCCGTCCGTCATTCTGACATCTCCCCTTTATCTTCAGCCTCTTCCACTTTTGCGAATATGGCAATCTGATTTCTAAGAGAAATGGCTTCTTCTTTACCGATTGAAGGGATGGTATGGCTCGAGTTAACGGATCCGATGTTGACATTATACAATCCATGCTTTTTTAAAAACGGCCCCTGGCTTGTTGAAACATATTCCACTTTTGCCATGGGAATCATCACATGAGTCTGGGTAAAGCGGCCATGCTTTAATTGGATAAATTCCTCATCAATTTCATATCTCCATGTTTTTTGCAGATATTTCGGTTCAATGGCGATGGAGTACACAGCTGAAAGAACCATAAGGGCAATCAACCCGTATAAAACATAGCCGGCCCAACCCGGCCAGTTAAACAGATGATCCAGATAAAGCAAAACACATAAAATCCCAACGGCAGCTGAATGCCCAATGGTATTGGTTACCTGCCATACCCGAACAGCCTTATGGGAAATACGCTGTTTCGGTTCTTCAATTTCCAAATACATTTCGTTCACCTCTAGTAGTCATTACGTATGAAAAAGGAAAATGTTTCAACTATTTATTCTAGCGCAAGCTATGTAAAAGGAAAACAGGAGGAAGAGAGGGAATATCCAAAAAAGACTGGTGGGTCTATCCTGTCATTTGGGGAGGGGTCCTTCTCTGCTGCCTTTCACCGTTTGCTGCCGGCAGAGACTATGAAGCCCTGTTTGTCACAGTACCATTGGCAGGCCTTCTTATTTAGCTCTGGTTTACTACCGGCTATCGAATAGATGGCAATCAGCTTACAATCCACTATGGCCGCTTTTCCAATACCCTGCCTATAATGGACATTAACAATCCGGCAGACGAAAAACCTCTCTCTGCACCGGCATTATCATTAGACAGGCTCGAAATCACCTATGGAAGGTCGTTTGATATCGCTGTTGTGTCTCCAAAGGAAAAGCAGGAGTTTATAGACATGCTTTTGAAGATTCAGCCTGATATAAAAATGGAATCAAAATTGAAATAACAGATAGGATTGGAGAGCCCTCTTTTTGTATACCTACTCAAGCCAATTATAAAGGGGGCCTTTTGCTCTCCGCTGTTCAACTCCTAAAACTCCGCAGACCGTTCCCCAAAAATATCCGGCAAAACTTTTCTTGATTCTTTTCATTTTTAATGCAAATACGGATGCTTTAAATGCCCGGATGGCAGGCGGAACTAAGTCCACTACACTTGGAGCATGCCTTTTTCCGGCAGCCAGAACTTTTCCCCACAGCCTGAATGCTGACTCCGGATTGATGAACGGCTGCACCGTTTCCAAAAATTCATGAGGAACCCATTCCGTTACATAGCTATAGTCTATTTGAGGTTCCTGCTGTCGTTCTTTTAAATCTTTTAAATTTGATTGAAAAAGAATGGTTTCATTCTTTTTGCACGGTGGTTCATCCTTTGTTCCTACAGGCTCTGCCGGATTGCTGCGATTGGACAAATCGATTGGACATATGAGAGTGAGGGACGCCCCGTATCCGCCGCTTACCGGTCTGATCATCTTCATCCTTTTAACAATTCCTTCATTCGCCAGGTTTTTAATGGCTCTCTGGATGGTTTTAATGCTGACTTGCAGATGTGCGGCCATCGTTTTAAGTTTCATAAAACTCACTCCCGGAAATTTGCAGGAGTATCCTGCCAGGAGCTTTAACAGCTTTCTATCCATTTGGCCCAGCGGCAGCTGCTCCAGCACCTCACTCACAAATTGATCCATTTCTTTCACATTTTTAAACGAAGTATACTCTCTCATTGTGCTAACCTCCGCTTCCTTTTCTAAGAAAGGGATACAGATGGAAAGAAAAGGAGTAGCGTCTGCACAGGAAAAAGGTTTCTAATACTTTGCCAGAGGGAATTTACGAAGTACAAATTGAGAAGAAAACGTGGAGGGTACAAGATGGAATTATCAAGATCAAAAGCTGGAGCACGGCAAACTTCAGAAAAAGCAAAGCATGACACGAAACCATGGATTCGCAGGCTTGGGCGCTTCGGTTACATGGCACAAGGGCTCGTCTATGGGCTGATCGGGGTTCTCGCTTTCATGGCAGCCATCGGGGCAGGCGGCAAAACGACGGATACAAAGGGAATGCTTCAATCGCTGCCTAACATGCCATTTGGTCAAGTGCTTCTGTGGATTATCGGGATAGGATTAATCGGCTACTGTATTTGGGGAATTGTCAAATGCTTCTCGGACCCTGAGCACCGGGGATCCAACGCAAAAGGAATCTTCATCCGGATCGGCTATCTGATCAGCGCTGTCATCTATGGAAGCATTGCCTTCACCGCCATTAAAACCGCACTGAACGGCGGCAGCTCTGGTGGAAGCTCGGAGCAAAGCATGTCCGCCCAGCTCCTTTCTAAGCCTTACGGACAGTGGATAATTGGCGGCATCGGGGTGATCATTATCGGCTATGGGGTGTATGAATTCATCTCCGGCTACAAAGAAAAATTCATGACGAAGTTTAAAACAAGCGAAATGAGCATGCACGAGCGCAAAATTGCCCGTAACTCCGGCAAAATGGGCCTGATCGCCCGCGGCATCGTACTGGCCATCGTTGGATTCTTCTTCGTACAAACAGCCGTCACCTCGGATCCAAGCCAAAATAAAGGTCTGGACGGCGCCCTTTCTGAATTGGCTAAACAGCCATACGGACAATGGCTGCTCGGGGCAGTGGCACTCGGCTTGATTTTATATGGAGTATACGGAATCATCCGCGGCAGATACGAGCACATGAGTTACGGGGGAAAATGATGAAGACGTGCTGACATTGGTTCTGCACGCCTGCTTCTTGCCATATATACCGG
Organism: Bacillus sp. FJAT-42376; assembly: GCF_003816055.1. NCBI lineage: Bacteria > Bacillati > Bacillota > Bacilli > Caryophanales > Bacillaceae > Bacillus > Bacillus sp. FJAT-42376. Next base: position 1,225,527 of record NZ_CP033906.1, on the reverse strand, counting down.
TCTTTCCTAAACATAGAAAAAGCCATGTCATCCATGGCTTTTTCTTTTAAACTTTTTTCACTTCCAAATAATAAATCTGATGGCCATCAATTTCATGAACACGGAATAGATAACCCTGTTCCTCAATCTCCGAACCGGACTCGGCATCAATATTCAGCGTCAGGAACCAGCCCCCGATTGTATCGACCTCTTCATTTTCAAGCTCTGTTCCAAGAAGGTCATTCACATCATCGATAAGCAGTTTCGCATCCAGAATATAATGCTGTTCGCCGACTTTGCGGATCTCGGCTACTTCATCCTCATCAAATTCGTCGCGGATTTCACCAACAATTTCTTCTAAAATATCTTCAGCGGTTACCATACCGGATGTACCGCCGTACTCATCCATGAGAATCGCAACATGGGTGCGCTCTTTTTGCATTTTCACTAGCAGATCATGAATCGGGATATTCTCTATGACCCGGATGACGGGATTAATGAAGGATTCAAGCTTCAATTCCTCGTTGGAGTTCCCGTTCATTACCTTAGCCGTCAGCAATTCCTTCACATTCATGAAACCAAGGATATTATCCTTGTCTCCGTCCGTAACCGGATAGCGGGTATAGTTTTCTTCAATCATCGTTTCCATAATCTCATCAAAAGGGGCATCAATGGAAATGCTCACCATCTCGGTACGCGGAACCATGATTTCCTTCGCGATTCTTTCATCAAATTCAAAAATATTGTTCACATATTTTAGCTCATTTTTATTAATTTCACCGCTCCTGTAGCTCTCTGAGAGCAGCAGACGCAGTTCTTCCTCCGAGTGGGCCAGTTCGTGTTCCGAAGCAGGCTTAAGGCCGAATAGACCGACCAGAAAGCGTGCTGAACCGTTCAAGAACCATATGAAGGGATACATAATGCGGTAGAACCAAATAATCGGCTTGGCGAATGCAAGGGTTACAGCCTCCGCCTTTTGAATCGCCACTGTTTTTGGCGCGAGCTCCCCTATAACAACATGGAGAAAGGTTACCAGGGCAAAAGCAATACCGATTGTCAGCACATGAGACAATGATTCATTTATTTGAAAATATTCAAACGCAGGGTGTAATAGAATTTCAAACGTCGGCTCCCCAAGCCACCCAAGTCCAAGGGCCGTTACCGTAATTCCAAGCTGACACGCAGATAAATATTCATCCAGGTGGGAAACGACTTTCTTAGCCGCAACAGCACCCTTCCTGCCCTCTTCAATCATTTGATCAATCCTGGACATACGGATTTTAACAATCGCGAACTCCGTAGCTACGAAGAACCCGGTTAGTGCAATTAAAAGTACAAACATAATTAAGTTAATAGCTGTCAATGAAGGATCTTACAAAAGTAAGATCTCACACCTCCTGAATAAATTCAATTAAGCAGCACAAGCAAAGTCTGAATCAGCGATAAACTTTCGGGAGACAAATTCTTTTTGATCAGCTCCGCATTCTTTGGATCATTTTTATCCAAATGAGCCAGTACGTCAGAAACATCCTTTTCAAGACCGCATATTTTTAATCTCAATTCCGATAAATCAATTTCCTCTGCGTCCTTTTCCAGCAGCCGCTTCTTAATTTCCGCCAAATGCATCCCGTCTGCTTTACATTGTTCAATCAAATGGATTTGCTCAACAGCAGACCGATCATAATAGCGGTAATTCGAAGGGGAACGTTCTGCTTTTAGTAGACCCAGATTCGTATAATGGTCAATCGTTCTCTTTGTTACTCCACACAATTCAGCCAATTCACCAATCTTTAATTTCTCAGCCCCAACGGAATCACCCCTAAACCGTAACGTGATGGTTATACGAGAATTGTATCCTTTAATAGAATAGAAGACAAGCCGTATCGAAAATGTTAATAGAAGGTTCACAATTAAAAAAAGAGGCCTCACAGTAAGCAAGACCTAAGAAATTATTCATTTACCGCATTCTGCCGGTTTAAAGTCTCTAATTCATGATTACGTATTAAATAGTCGTGCGAGTTTAATAATGAACCTTTAATGGTTTCCGGCAGGCGCACCACATCATAGGCGCAGACTGAAAGCAATTCCATCTCATGCACGGTCGTTTTAGCATTTATTTCATAAGCATCAAGCTTACTCTCAATATCCTTTAATTCCCCCCACTCAATATGGGCCCATGTCCGAAACGCCTGTTTTTCATGGAGGACCGGCTTCACAACCTCCAGAAAATAAGCCACGATCGTAGGGGTGTGAAAATCTCCATTGGAATAGTAAAAATCAAAATTGTTTACGAAATGAACCATATCGAGCTGAGTCTTAGTCAATGAAGTTTTCAGCAGGGCATGCAAAGAAGAAAACATCCTCTCATTTTCAATGACAAAAACATGCTCCCCCTTCTCAACTCCGGAGAGAATATAGGCAGCTGCGTTTTTAATATATACGTGCGGTTCATCTATGAAATATAAAACATGACCTTTGTCTAATGCATCAATGTCTTTCTTAAATGCCATAATGGATGTATCCAAATAAAATCTCCTTAATAAAACAATGTGAACGAAAATCGTTCTGCCTACCATTCTATCATGTTTACAGGAAAAAGCATGCGGCTGCGCACAAATTGGGTATATTAGCTATTTATCTGCCGAGATATATGCCCTTTATCTTATGGACGCGGCTCATCCTTTTCCTGCCCCATATTCCGGAACGCCGGTTCTCCCGCAGTCTCATAGCGCAATAGAACCGAGCCGCTCCGGAATGTTCTCGATTCAAGCAGGCGCAGGGCCGTAGGGATCGTACCCGAGTCAAAGAACCGTTTGCCCTTTCCAAGCAATACCGGGAACTGCCAGATGTTCATACGGTCAATCAGTCCGTGAAGCAGCAATGTCTGAATTAAGTGGCTGCTTCCGGCAACGTGGACCTCTGCATACCTCTCCTTCAGCAAGGGCACAATTGTTGCCACTTCCCCCTTGATGAGCTTAGAATTGTTCCAGTCGACGCCCGTTAATGTGCGGGACACAACATATTTGGGTTTTTCATTGAACAGCGTGGTGAACGGATTGCTGGCCGGAGCCTGCTGCCAATATGGAGCAAAGATTTCGTACGTTTTGCGGCCGAGCAGCAGCGCGTCAAGCTTTGCATAATCAGCTGCAATCAGCTGCCCCGATTCCGGATCGACATACGGTGCCTGCCATCCTCCGTAGCTGAACCCGCCCTCTCCATCTTCATCCACTCTTCCCGGAGCCTGAATAACGCCGTCCAGCGTCATAAACATGTTCACAACCAGTTTGCCCATGTTCATTGTCATCCTCTCAGTATAAGTACTTTAGGAATACTAACAACATTCTTTGCCTTACACTTCAACGCTCAGAGTAAAGAATCCTTTTCCACCTGTTCATCCTGAAAAAGTGGTGCACCGGTGACGAGCATAAGGTAACCCGTTGCCATTTATTTCGTTCGTTCAAAGACGGGAACAAAAAAAGACCCCACCATGAAGGTTGAGGTCTTTTTCTATGATACCGGTGGCCGGGGTCGAACCGGCACTCCAGAGGAACACGATTTTGAGTCGTGCGCGTCTGCCAATTCCGCCACACCGGCATATTGTTTGGAGGCGGCACCCGGATTCGAACCGGGGGTAAAGGAGTTGCAGTCCTCTGCCTTTCCTCTTGGCTATGCCGCCAAACTTATGGAGCGGAAGACGGGATTCGAACCCGCGACCCCCACCTTGGCAAGGTGGTGTTCTACCACTGAACTACTTCCGCTTAATGGATCTCTGTAAGTCATTCTATGCAAAAGGAAGTAAAGTATTTCCTTTAAAATAAAAATGGCTGGGCTAGCTGGATTCGAACCAACGCATGACGGAGTCAAAGTCCGTTGCCTTACCGCTTGGCTATAGCCCATCTATGTATATTGATTATACAGCAGCCAATATCTAAAGACAAAAATATGGGGCGACTGATGGGAATCGAACCCACGAATGTCGGAACCACAATCCGATGCGTTAACCACTTCGCCACAATCGCCACATTATGAATTTATATTGGCAGGGGCAGTAGGAATCGAACCCACACCGGAGGTTTTGGAGACCTCTGTTCTACCGTTAAACTATGCCCCTGTAAATGGTGGAGGGGGGCAGATTCGAACTGCCGAACCCTAAGGAGCGGATTTACAGTCCGCCGCGTTTAGCCACTTCGCTACCCCTCCACATCAGTGAAGACAGTGCCGGCAAGAGGACTTGAACCCCCAACCTACTGATTACAAGTCAGTTGCTCTACCAATTGAGCTACACCGGCAAAAAACAAATGGTGGCTTGGGACGGAATCGAACCGCCGACACATGGATTTTCAGTCCATTGCTCTACCGACTGAGCTACCAAGCCATTAAGTTTCGGCTTCTATTGAAACCCTCTTACATTTTACTTAGATTTGATCGAAAAATCAAATGGCGGTCCGGACGGGACTCGAACCCGCGACCTCCTGCGTGACAGGCAGGCATTCTAACCAACTGAACTACCGGACCATTTTGGTTGCGGGGACAGGATTTGAACCTGCGACCTTCGGGTTATGAGCCCGACGAGCTACCAGACTGCTCCACCCCGCGATAATAAGAAGTATTAAGTTTAAGCATGCTCTCAGACAGCTGACTGTCCTCGCTTCAGGAAGTAAAACCAAGCAGCAGCTCAGCGAGTACAACTCGAAGCATTTTCGCAGAAGTTTCGCTCGTTGCTCCACCCCGCGACAATAATAATTATAATAGGTTAATGGTGGAGGATGACGGGATCGAACCGCCGACCCTCTGCTTGTAAGGCAGATGCTCTCCCAGCTGAGCTAATCCTCCATGTAGTGTTTCGGCTTGTGATGAGCGGCGCAATTGCACTGCTTGCTCCTCCCAACCCTCTTACATTCGTTTTGTTGGGTGATCGTAACACCTTTAACTTGCTGCTGATTTAAAATTGTTGGTGACCCGTACGGGATTCGAACCCGTGTTACCGCCGTGAAAGGGCGGTGTCTTAACCGCTTGACCAACGGGCCAGATATTATGGCGGAGAGCGGGGGATTCGAACCCCCGATACGCTTATGACGTATACACGATTTCCAATCGTGCTCCTTCGGCCACTCGGACAGCTCTCCATAATATGGCTCCGCAGGCAGGACTCGAACCTGCGACCGATCGGTTAACAGCCGATAGCTCTACCACTGAGCTACTGCGGAATACCTGCCTGGCAACGTCCTACTCTCACAGGGGGAAACCCCCAACTACCATCGGCGCTAAAGAGCTTAACTTCCGTGTTCGGTATGGGAACGGGTGTGACCTCTTTGCCATAGTTACCAGACAAGTTTTAAAAGTGACAAGATTAATTATATCGTCTGAGCAGAAAAAATCAAGACTTTTTTTAATCTTTTTTGTTCACTCAAAACTAGATAACGATATGCTTCACGAGTAATGGAAGCCTTACTTGAATAAAGGTTAAGTCCTCGACCGATTAGTATTCGTCAGCTGCACGTGTCGCCACGCTTCCACCTCGAACCTATCAACCTGATCATCTTTCAGGGGTCTTACTCAAATGATGGGAAATCTCATCTTGAGGGGGGCTTCATGCTTAGATGCTTTCAGCACTTATCCCGTCCGCACATAGCTACCCAGCGATGCCTTTGGCAAGACAACTGGTACACCAGCGGTGCGTCCATCCCGGTCCTCTCGTACTAAGGACAGCTCCTCTCAAATTTCCTGCGCCCGCGACGGATAGGGACCGAACTGTCTCACGACGTTCTGAACCCAGCTCGCGTACCGCTTTAATGGGCGAACAGCCCAACCCTTGGGACCGACTACAGCCCCAGGATGCGATGAGCCGACATCGAGGTGCCAAACCTCCCCGTCGATGTGGACTCTTGGGGGAGATAAGCCTGTTATCCCCGGGGTAGCTTTTATCCGTTGAGCGATGGCCCTTCCATGCGGAACCACCGGATCACTAAGCCCGACTTTCGTCCCTGCTCGACTTGTAGGTCTCGCAGTCAAGCTCCCTTGTGCCTTTACACTCTGCGAATGATTTCCAACCATTCTGAGGGAACCTTTGGGCGCCTCCGTTACATTTTAGGAGGCGACCGCCCCAGTCAAACTGCCCGCCTGACACTGTCTCCCGGCCCGATCAGGGCCGCGGGTTAGAAGTTCAACACAGCCAGGGTAGTATCCCACCGATGCCTCCACCGAAGCTGGCGCTCCGGTTTCCAAGGCTCCTACCTATCCTGTACAAGCTGTGCCAAAATTCAATATCAGGCTGCAGTAAAGCTCCACGGGGTCTTTCCGTCCTGTCGCGGGTAACCTGCATCTTCACAGGTACTATAATTTCACCGAGTCTCTCGTTGAGACAGTGCCCAGATCGTTACGCCTTTCGTGCGGGTCGGAACTTACCCGACAAGGAATTTCGCTACCTTAGGACCGTTATAGTTACGGCCGCCGTTTACTGGGGCTTCAATTCAAAGCTTCGCTTGCGCTAACCTCTCCTCTTAACCTTCCAGCACCGGGCAGGCGTCAGCCCCTATACTTCGCCTTGCGGCTTCGCAGAGACCTGTGTTTTTGCTAAACAGTCGCCTGGGCCTATTCACTGCGGCTCTTCAAGGCTATTCACCCTAAAGAGCACCCCTTCTCCCGAAGTTACGGGGTCATTTTGCCGAGTTCCTTAACGAGAGTTCTCTCGATCACCTTAGGATTCTCTCCTCGCCTACCTGTGTCGGTTTGCGGTACGGGCACCATTTTCCTCGCTAGAAGCTTTTCTAGGCAGTGTGGAATCAGGAACTTCGGTACTTAATTTCCCTCGCCATCACAGCTCAGCCTTAACCAAGGGACGGATTTGCCTATCCCTTGAGCCTACCTGCTTGGACGCGCATATCCAACAGCGCGCTTACCCTATCCTCCTGCGTCCCTCCATTGCTCAAACGGAAAAGAGGTGGTACAGGAATCTCAACCTGTTGTCCATCGCCTACGCCTTTCGGCCTCGGCTTAGGTCCCGACTAACCCTGAGCGGACGAGCCTTCCTCAGGAAACCTTAGGCATTCGGTGGAGGGGATTCTCACCCCTCTTTCGCTACTCATACCGGCATTCTCACTTCTAAGCGCTCCACCAGTCCTTCCGGTCTGGCTTCACAGCCCTTAGAACGCTCTCCTACCACTGTTCTGAAAGAACAGTCCACAGCTTCGGTGATCCGTTTAGCCCCGGTACATTTTCGGCGCAGGGTCACTCGACCAGTGAGCTATTACGCACTCTTTAAATGGTGGCTGCTTCTAAGCCAACATCCTGGTTGTCTAAGCAACCCCACATCCTTTTCCACTTAACGGATACTTGGGGACCTTAGCTGGTGGTCTGGGCTGTTTCCCTTTTGACTACGGATCTTATCACTCGCAGTCTGACTCCCATAGATAAGTCTTTGGCATTCGGAGTTTGACTGAATTCGGTAACCCGATGAGGGCCCCTAGTCCAATCAGTGCTCTACCTCCAAGACTCTTGCTATGAGGCTAGCCCTAAAGCTATTTCGGAGAGAACCAGCTATCTCCAGGTTCGATTGGAATTTCTCCGCTACCCACACCTCATCCCCGCACTTTTCAACGTGCGTGGGTTCGGGCCTCCATTCAGTGTTACCTGAACTTCACCCTGGACATGGGTAGATCACCTGGTTTCGGGTCTACGACCACGTACTCATTCGCCCTATTCAGACTCGCTTTCGCTGCGGCTCCGTCTCTTCAACTTAACCTTGCACGTAATCGTAACTCGCCGGTTCATTCTACAAAAGGCACGCCATCACCCGTTAACGGGCTCTGACTACTTGTAGGCACACGGTTTCAGGATCTGTTTCACTCCCCTTCCGGGGTGCTTTTCACCTTTCCCTCACGGTACTGGTTCACTATCGGTCACTAGGGAGTATTTAGCCTTGGGAGATGGTCCTCCCGGATTCCGACGGGATTTCTCGTGTCCCGCCGTACTCAGGATCCACTCAGGAGGGAACGAAGTTTCGATTACAGGGCTGTTACCTTCTCTGGCGGGCCTTTCCAGACCGCTTCGCCTACCCCGTTCCTTTGTAACTCCGTGTTGAGTGTCCTACAACCCCAGAAGGCAAGCCTTCTGGTTTGGGCTGATCCCGTTTCGCTCGCCGCTACTCAGGGAATCGCATTTGCTTTCTCTTCCTCCGGGTACTTAGATGTTTCAGTTCCCCGGGTATGCCTTCCAGACTCTATGTATTCAAGTCAGGATGCTGCTCCATTACGAGCAGCGGGTTTCCCCATTCGGAAATCTCCGGATCAACGCTTACTTACAGCTCCCCGAAGCATATCGGTGTTCGTACCGTCCTTCATCGGCTCCTAGTGCCAAGGCATCCACCGTGCGCCCTTTCTAACTTAACCTGATAACGGAGTTATCTTCGTTAGAAGCTGAAAACAGATGTCTTCAGACTTTTCATTTCATTCTGCGATAGACGCAGAAGAAAATCGTAAGGTTCTTTCTTACTCGTGTGAATGTTTGACATTCATATCGTTATCTAGTTTTCAAAGAACAAGTTAAGAGAGAATGATCTCTCAAAACTAAACAAATTCGAAGTGCGTCCGTTAATCGCTGCACCGCATGGGTGCTGATAATTCTTCCTTAGAAAGGAGGTGATCCAGCCGCACCTTCCGATACGGCTACCTTGTTACGACTTCACCCCAATCATCTGCCCCACCTTAGGCGGCTGGCTCCCTTACGGGTTACCCCACCGACTTCGGGTGTTGCAAACTCTCGTGGTGTGACGGGCGGTGTGTACAAGGCCCGGGAACGTATTCACCGCGGCATGCTGATCCGCGATTACTAGCGATTCCGGCTTCATGCAGGCGAGTTGCAGCCTGCAATCCGAACTGAGAATGGTTTTATGGGATTCGCTGAACCTCGCGGTTTCGCTGCCCTTTGTACCATCCATTGTAGCACGTGTGTAGCCCAGGTCATAAGGGGCATGATGATTTGACGTCATCCCCACCTTCCTCCGGTTTGTCACCGGCAGTCACCTTAGAGTGCCCAACTGAATGCTGGCAACTAAGATCAAGGGTTGCGCTCGTTGCGGGACTTAACCCAACATCTCACGACACGAGCTGACGACAACCATGCACCACCTGTCACTCTGTCCCCCGAAGGGGAACCTTCTATCTCTAGAAGTGGCAGAGGATGTCAAGACCTGGTAAGGTTCTTCGCGTTGCTTCGAATTAAACCACATGCTCCACCGCTTGTGCGGGCCCCCGTCAATTCCTTTGAGTTTCAGTCTTGCGACCGTACTCCCCAGGCGGAGTGCTTAATGCGTTAGCTGCAGCACTAAAGGGCGGAAACCCTCTAACACTTAGCACTCATCGTTTACGGCGTGGACTACCAGGGTATCTAATCCTGTTCGCTCCCCACGCTTTCGCGCCTCAGCGTCAGTTACAGACCAGAGAGTCGCCTTCGCCACTGGTGTTCCTCCACATCTCTACGCATTTCACCGCTACACGTGGAATTCCACTCTCCTCTTCTGCACTCAAGTCCTCCAGTTTCCAATGACCCTCCCCGGTTGAGCCGGGGGCTTTCACATCAGACTTAAAAGACCGCCTGCGCGCGCTTTACGCCCAATAATTCCGGACAACGCTTGCCACCTACGTATTACCGCGGCTGCTGGCACGTAGTTAGCCGTGGCTTTCTGGTTAGGTACCGTCAAGGCGCGGGCAGTGACTCCCGCACTTGTTCTTCCCTAACAACAGAGCTTTACGATCCGAAAACCTTCATCACTCACGCGGCGTTGCTCCGTCAGACTTTCGTCCATTGCGGAAGATTCCCTACTGCTGCCTCCCGTAGGAGTCTGGGCCGTGTCTCAGTCCCAGTGTGGCCGATCACCCTCTCAGGTCGGCTACGCATCGTCGCCTTGGTGAGCCATTACCTCACCAACTAGCTAATGCGCCGCGGGCCCATCTGTAAGTGACAGCATAACCGTCTTTCAATTCCGAACCATGCGGTTCGAAAGGTTATCCGGTATTAGCTCCGGTTTCCCGGAGTTATCCCAGTCTTACAGGCAGGTTGCCCACGTGTTACTCACCCGTCCGCCGCTGATCTCCGAAGAGATCCGCTCGACTTGCATGTATTAGGCACGCCGCCAGCGTTCGTCCTGAGCCAGGATCAAACTCTCCAAAAAGTAGTTTGACTAGCTCTTGTTTGTTGCTCTAGAATTAACGTTGGCACTTCGATTTGTTTAGTTTTCAAAGATCATTTTGTTTCGTTCGTTTCCTCAGAAGCGACTTTATTATCATAACATCTCAAGCAGCTCGAGTCAACATCTTTTTTTAATTTTTATCGCTGCCG